>NZ_JABJVY010000023.1:0-103309 GCF_040750475.1 Amorphus sp. 3PC139-8
ACCCCACAGTGGGATCGATGACCAAACACCCATCAGTCGCCTCGCCCTATCCCGAGACAACCTGTTGAGACTCCACACGTAGGCAACGGAGGTTGCCGGCCGCGGCTGGGCGTGCCCTCAATGCCGCCGTCGCCATCATTCGCTGGTGATGGATCGATCCTGATCCCAGGGCACAGCGGTCTTCCAACCGGTCAACGGAAAACGCAGGCTCTATGGGGCTAGCGTCGGGCTACCGCTGTGCGCATTCGGAGCCACGAGCCGAGCCCCTTCGGCACGATGGTTGCGCTTTCGTGCTGGCACGACAGCAACACATCTTCCCAGCACGACAGCCAGAAAGCACGAAAGAACGCCTCAAGACGTCATCGTTTCACCATGCCGGTAGGGGGCTTTTTCGATGACAGTTTGGACTACCCGAGTTCAGCTTGCAGCTTTGCAGCTACCCACGGCCCCACCTTGTGGGTGAACGAGCTGGCATTTGCAGGCGGACGATGCTGGTCGATCCGACCAGTGCCTTCACCCGGACGACGAATCCCGCCTCAAGTTCCGCGGGGAAGGCCACGCAGAGTACGGTACGCTCGCTGTCAATCGTGGCCGCGGAATTCTGCGGCTCTCAGAGGAGGCTGCGCAGACATCCGTACGCTGTCACGCAGACCAGGGTACGCATTCCTGCCTGTCTACGCAGATCAAGGTACGGGGCCGCGCAGATGACGGTACGATCGTTACGCAGAGTCGGGTACGCCTACGGGACGGAACACGTTGCTGACCCTGGCCTCTCGCGGGCCGCAGATAGCTAGAACAGATATCACTTACCTATAAGAAACCAGATAGTTCTCACATATGTGCCAGATAGCGGGTCTGTTGTGTGAGACATGAAAAGGGCCCGCTTGTCAGCGGGCCCCGGTCTGTTGGCTCAGGCGGCGCAGGTGTTGTCTGCAAGCCAAGTCTGAAAGCCATCTATATGGATGTAGAGGCGTCCCCCAACACGAAGGACGGCGCCGGATTTGGCAAGCCCGTTGCTATCTCGGTGGAACAGCAGCCACCGCATCTTGCCTTCCATCAGCCAGGGTGCCTCGGTCACAATCTGTTTGACCGTGCGCAGCTTCGTGTGGTCGACGCGACCATCCCCTTTGTTCATCAGTCCCTCATCAGGATTGAGACAGAGAAGGCCGATCGGCCGGCGACGACAGAACGCGACGCCACCAGACTATATAGTCGAAAGCCTGCCAAAAGTAAAGGTTGTACCCTGGGCATGCCAAGGTGCTCGTCTTGCGACGGTCCTCCCGGGAAACAGCTTCAGCTGTCGATGCGCTTCCGCGGCTTGCTCTTAGCTTTGGTGGACCTGTCGTCTTCTGTCAGGCCGGCCAGCCCGGAAAGCACGACCGAAGGCCGATCCGGAAACCGGGCAACAAGGTCGAGGGTGCCACCCATGGCACTCACGTAGCTGCGCAGGGTGGACAGGAGAAGGTCGGAGCGCTTCTCCAATCGCGAGACACTGTCCTGGCCGATGTCCAAAAGCTCCGCCATCCCTTCCTGCGTGAGGTCGTGGGCTTTGCGCAGATCTCGAAGCGTCAGCTCTTTGGCAACGAGCTCCTCCGCCCGCACCTCCACCTTCTGCCGACGCTCGGCCGGAAGCCGCTCCATCATGTCGTTCAGCGTGGCCGCCATCACCGACCTCCCTTCTTAACTAGCCCCGAAAGATGGTCCGCGAACCGTTCGTCCGCCTTGGCGATAAGCTGACGATAGAAGCGCTTTTCCCTTCCCTTCCGCCTTTGGCAAGCGAGTCGTCCAATCGGCAACACTCAGAGAGCGCACTGGAAACCGTTGGGCGCAGTGGCCCTGCATTGTCCCTGAGTGTGCCAAAAGTGTGCCAAAAACGCCGAAAGCCCCGTTCGGGGAGAACGGGGCTTTCGGAAAATCCCTATCTTTTCAGATAGTTAGTTGGTTGCGGGGGCCCGCAGCCGCGTTTGTTAAAGCTTCAGGTCCAGAAGCGCTTTTCTCTTCGGCAACCAAGCCCAGAATCCCAAGCAACTCGCCGCGTAAGACGGCGGTAAACTCGCCTCTGCCGACGCCCGGCGTGATCACCACCTCGCCGATCAAAGAGCGAACATCGGCGGCCGCTTCGGCATGCGTTTCAGGACTCGCCAGAGCGTCCGTCAGACGGGCGACCTGCGCACGGTAAAGCTCGGCGATATTCGGATGCACGTCAGGCATGTCGGTCGGCGCCTCGGTGAGGCGCGTCATGATCTCTCCTTTCTCCCGTTCCAGCTCTTCCATCCGCGCTTTCATGGAGGGCTGGTACATGCCGTCTTCGATCGCCCGCATAATGCCCTGGATCGCACGGTCGATCTTCTCGAGGGCCTGACGGTCGACCTCCCCCTGGGCACGGCGCTCCTGGTTCTGCCGGTTGGTCTGCTCGACATAGGCGCGCACCGCGCGAGCCACGGCATCGGCCGAAACGAGCTCGTCCTGCAGGCCCGTGAGAGCACGGCGCTCGATTACCTGTCGGGCCACTGTCCGGTTGTTGTCGCACGTGCTGCGCCGGTAGTGGTTCAGACAGCCATAGCGGTCCCGCGCGATGATCCCGTACTTACCGCCGCAGCAGCCGCAGGTGAGCAGCCCGGACAACAGGAACGCAGGTCGGCGCAAGGCGTGGATGCGCTTCGCCCGAGCTTCCCGCACGCCGATGGTCGTTGGCTCGAACTGCTTCGCAAGCTCGGCCTGCCGTTCTTTCACCGCTCGCCAGAGCGCGTCATCGACGATGCGCAGCTCGGGGACGTCCGTCCTGATCCACTCGGACTCGGGGTTCGGCCGCGAGACGCGCCGGCCGGTGCTCGGATCCTTGACGTAGCGTTGCCGGTTCCACACGAGTACGCCGGCATAGAGCTCGTTGTTCAGAATGCCGGTGCCACGGGAGACGTGCCCGCGGATCGTCGTATCGCCCCAGGCGCGGCCAAGCGGACCGGGAACGCCTTCATGGTTCAGGTCGGCCGCGACCGCTCGCGGGCTCCGCCCGGCCGCGAATTCCCGGAAGATGCGCTGGACGATCCGAGCCTCGGCCTCGTTGATCGCGCGCTCGCCGCGAAGCGGCTCGCCGTCGCTGTTGGTGCGCTTGACGACGTCATAGCCGTAGCAGAGTCCCCCACCCGCCTTGCCCTTCTCGACGCGCCCCTGGAGACCGCGATGGGTCTTGGCCGCGAGGTCCTTCAGGAACAGCGCGTTCATCGTGCCTTTCAGGCCGACGTGCAGCTCGGAGATCTCCCCCTCGGCCAGTGTGACGATCTGCACGCCGGTGAAACGCAGATGCTTGAACAAGGTCGCGATATCGGCCTGATCTCGGGAGATGCGGTCGAGCGCTTCGGCCAGCACGATGTCGAACTTCCCCTGCCGGGCGTCCTGCAGGAGCGCCTGAATGCCTGGCCGCAAGATTACGCTGGCGCCCGAGATGGCCGGATCCTGATAGGTATCGACGACGCGCCACTTCTCGCGTGCGGCGTGGGCGCGGCAAACGCGGAGTTGGTCGTCAATCGAGGCGACACTCTGATTGTCGGAGGAGTAGCGGGCGTAGAGCGCAACCTTGATCATCATCAATCCCCCTTCATCGGCGGACGCCGCTGCTCCGGCGTTGCTCGCTCAATTCCAGGAACTTCTCCTTCACCTGCCCGAAGAGGCGTGGTGGGATGAAACCGTAACTGAACACGTCGGGGCGACCGGGTAGCGGAGCGAGGCCGCCGTTCGGCCATTCATCCACGTTGTACTCCGACACGATCACCCAACTCGGCGCATCGTCCATCCCGAGCGCCTGCTTCACCTTTGCCGGAATCTCGATGCCGACCGTGTCGTCATCCGGCGGCGAGTGCGTGATCGGCAGAATGACCACGAACCGCGGGCGCAGGCTGGAGTCGCTCGCTGCCACCAAGCAGGCCGGACGCTCCTTTCCCTGATCGCGGCCGGCGGCGGCCTCATGGGACCAGAGATAGTCGTAGCGGATCACCAGACCCGGTTTCGGCTCCGGGAGGGCCACCGGTCCCGCCTCACTTCATGAGATCGTCGAGCGGGGCGTGCTCCGGGTCCATCTCGGCCCGGCGCACGGCGTCCACGACAACCTCCGATGCCTCCGTCGTCCGGCCGGTCCGGCGCGCCGCCGCGACCAGCCAGTCATAGTGGTCAGCCGACATCAGGACCAACTCCCGCCGGCCATGGCGCGTGATCTCGACCGGCTCACGCTGGGCCTGATGCTGGTACTCGCCGAACTTGCGCTGAAACTCCATCGCGGTGGTTCGGGCCATGGCATCCTCAGCATGTAACATTCTGATCATCTGAATTCTCCGTACAATACAAGAAATGTCAAGCTCGATCGCTCAAACCCGGCCGTGTCACTCATCTCGCGGCTCGTTGTCATTGACCGGCAGGAGAAGCTTGGCATGCTCTCGTGCCAGATGCCGGCCGATGGCCTCGGCTATGCGGCAGATACGAGGATCGAGGGGTTTGTCACCCGCCCGGCCGAGGGATTTGTCACCCGCCCGGCCGTTGTCATTGGCAGGCGCCCTAGGCTCCGATTGGCGATCGCTCCTCTTCATGGCGCATCCCTTCCAAGGGAACCGATTGACCGGTTCACCCAAGTAGGGATTCACCAGAAAGGCAGAATCTAAAATCGCCTTTATGTGCGCCCTCTTGCGCGCTCTTCGGGCGATTACCAGAAGGGCGGGCTGCAGCGCGGGAGATCACACAGAAGCAGGATGTAGAATGGCTCTATGCCACTGGTTAGATCAGGGGCAGGAAGCCACCGAGGACCAAACTCGCTGGTAGTGGCCGTTTAGATCACGGGCCCGTAACCCACGATTCTTACGGCACTCGGAGAGCGAGATTCCGCATACATGACTATCAGCATGCAATCATGAAACCTCGAACACCGTACCATGCGTCACAAACACGAGCAGCCCCTTTGTCGATCCCGTCGTCCGCAAATAGCTTTGAATTTGGGCCCGATAATGTTCGACCGCCGCGGGCTGGCGATCGACATCGCTTTTCCAGTCGATGATCGTTTGAAGTGCGCCATCGTCGCCGAAACTGCTCGCATCGACGATGCCGGCTGTAAGCTGCTCTACTCCCTCCCCATCTTCAGACGAATAGACCGTAAATTCCGGCGCGAGCCTCGGTCGAAGTTCCGCGATCTCAGGCAACGCCAGAGTCCGCGTGATGCAATCAGCGATTTCGCCAGGCGACAATCCGTCTTTCGGATCCTCGACAACAGGCTGCCCGAGAGTCCGAATGAGCGTGGCGGCACGTTCGGTGATGGATTCGGCATCCTCATCCGTCTCGCCAGTCAATACCTCCTCGAACAGCTTGTGAATGATCAGCCCCCGCTCTCGGCCGCCCTGGATGGCTATCGGAAGGCCCCCCTCAAGCGGCTCTGTATCGTCAGCCGAGACAACAATATCGGGGTCCTCTGTCCGGACGACGGGCGAGGCCGCGTCCTCGTCCCGGCTGGGCGCCAGCCAGACGAGATGGCGCTGCCGCTCGGCGATCGCCACGGCCTCGTCCTGGAAGATCACTCGGGTCTGGGGATTGACCGGCGGTGCTTCGGCAGCGCCTGGTTCCGCCGGAAGATGGGCGAGATCAATCGGTGGCAGATCGGCCAATGACAGGTCGAGCAGCGCCAGCCATGCCGTTCCGACCGGGTCTACATCGAGACGGGGTATGACAAGCAGTTCCCGCGCGCGTGTTGCCGCGACATACCACAGCCGTATCCGTTCGCGATCGAGCTCTGCCTTCTCGGCGTCGCGCGCGTCGTCGTACCCGACGGGGCGGACGCCGAACACAGGACAATAGAAGCTGTCGTTCTCGCGGTCGATGACGGCGCTCTCCGGCGCCATGACGCGCGTCATGGTGTTGACGGGGATGACGATCGGCCATTCAAGCCCCTTGGCCGCATGCATGGTATAGAGCGCGACGGCCTCCTCCTGGGCGTCGGGCCGGCCCTCCACGGCTCGCGATTCATCGGTCCAGGCTGCAGTCATGGCCACGGCGAATGCGCGCAGGCCGCGCACCGGGTAAGCCCGTGCCAGGTTCAGATACAGGTCCACATTCGCCAAGGCCCGTTCGGCTTGGCCGCGATGGCGTTGCAGCAGGATCGGACGAACCCGCAGCACATCGACGGCTTGCGAGAGGAGGTCGTGCGGCGTCGTGGAATTCGCGCGGCGGCGCAGCCCTTGCAACTTCTCGAGAATGTCCCGTGCCAACGGATGCTGAACCGCTTCCGGATCGACGCCCAGATCGAACCTGGGCAAAGCGTCGGGGTCATCCTCGGTGCGGGGCAGCGCCCACACGATATCGAGCAGTTCCTCCTCGGTGAGCCCAATCAGCGGCCCACGGAGCAAGGCGCCGAGCGCGAGAGTGTCCCGCCGGTCGGCGAGCACGCGGGTCAGCGCGATCAGGTCCTGAATCTCCTGGCGGCGGAACAGTCCCTTCCCCGCCTGGGTGGCGACCGGAACACCGAAGCGCTCAAGCGCTTCTTCGTAGCGCCACAAGTCACTCCCGGTCGGTGCGAGCAAGGCAATGTCACCGGCCCGGCACCTGCGCCTCTCACCCGTTTTGCGGTCGAGGATGGTTTCGCTGCCGATCAGCCGCGCGCACAGTTCGGCTACGGCCTCGGCCTCACCGTCGCGCCGCTGCTCGGCCGTCGCTTTTCCGTTCTCGTCGGCGACGGCGACATCGAGCGCCGCGACGCACAGCGCGTCGCCCGGATCGGGATGGAAGGGATCGAGCGCCGTAAATCCCGGTTGGCCATCACTGGACAACGGCGCTTCGAAGCGCTCATTCACATACGTGAGGATCGACGCGCAGGAACGGAAGTTGGTGGAGATGGATAGGACACTGTCCGCATCCCGGGCCCTGTATGCGTCGCGGGCCCGAACATAGGTGCTTACGTCGGCGCCGCGGAAACGGTAGATGGCCTGTTTCGGGTCGCCCACCAGGAACAGTACCCCGGGGCGAATCCGGAACGCCGTCCAGTCTTCAGTCGGATCACCGTCGGGCGGTTCGCCGCAGAGGCGCCAGAATATCTCCACTTGGAGGGGATCGGTGTCCTGAAACTCGTCGACCAGGACATGGGTATAGCGGCCGGCGAGCGCGCCCCGGACGTCGTCATGGCCGCGGAGCAAATCGCGCGCCGCGAAGATCAGATCGTCAAAATCCAGCAACGCGGCGGAACGCTTGTAGTCGCGGTAGCGCTGCAAGATGGGCTGCGCCTCGGCGATGGCATCGGCTAGGACCCTGCTCGCAACGTTTTGCAGCATCGCGGTCCAAGACTCACAGCATGCCTTGTAGTGGCCCTCGGCCGCATCGTTGAGACGGTCGCCGTCAGCCTTTGCCAGTCCGGCGCGCTTGGCCACTGCGCCCCATTTCCCTTTCTTTCCTCGATACGAAGAGAAGGCGCCGGCCTTAGTGCAGAGATCGGGGTGCGGACGCGTGACGAGGAACTGCATGAGGCTGGCGGGATCGTCGGCGGTCAGCGCGAATGCCACCGCCTCAGCCATCTCCGCGAACCGGGCGGCGATCGCGACGGTCTCCTCCTCGACGTCGTCCAGATCCGTCAGGAAGCGGTTGAACGCGGCCACCTGCTCCTGGAACGCCTGAACGGCGGGAGGCAGTGGAGCGGCCCGCGGGGCCATGGCCGTGCGATGGCGACGCAGATGGCCCACGATCATATGGATAAGCGATACGGTCTGAGCGGGATCCTGAAGGACCATCTCGGCGATCAGACCACCTTCGTCACCCGACAGCCGTTCCCGCAACCAACTTTCCACGATGTCCACGAACACCAGGTCGGACTGGTCGCGGTCCATGACATCCGCGCCCGGATCGATATCGGCCTCGACCGGATACGGCTTGATCAGGCGCTGGCAGAATCCATGGATCGTCGAGCAGGTGATGTCGTCGATGGAAGCGGCGGCGGTCGCGAGGTTATCCCGCTGTGCCTCGGACAAACCATTGGGCAAGGCGACACGGAGCTCCGTCGGAATGTCGCCCGCCATGAGCGCGTCCACGAACTCCCGCACCCGCATCACCAGTTCGCTGGCGGCCAGCTCCGTAAACGTCACCGCGGCAATGGACCTTGGCGCGATGCCCTCGGCGAGCATCATGGCGATTCGTCCGGCCATGACGGCCGTCTTGCCGGAGCCGGCGCCGGCTTCGACCAGCAAAGACCGATCGTGTGAGGCGAGCGCGTCCCGGCGCGCCACGTCGTCAGCCAGAGCCTGCTGGGGAGTGTCCATCATTTGGCCTCCCATACACGGACCGCCTCGCCGAGCCGCTCTTTCGCGACGGCCTCCTTGCGTCTGCGATAGCCGTTGACGACGTTGGCCGGCAAGGCGAAGGCGAGGTCATCATAAGAGTCTCCGGTATCCGGCCCCATGAGAGCCCGGCCAGCTAGCAGGTTCGCGCGGGCGGTCCGGAGATAGGCGGATGTCTCTTCAAGAGTCGCCGCCGGATCGTCGAGCTGGAGATCGACCTGATCTCGCAGATAGAGCAGCGAGGCGGCGATCTCGACGTCGCCTCCGAGCAGAGCTCTAACCGCAAAGGCGTAAAGGCAGCGTTGCAGCTCCTTGCCACCGTCAATGACGATTGCGTCTTTGGGGAGCCGGCCCGTCTTGTAGTCGCGCACGAGGGCCTGGTGTCCGTGGCCGGAGATGTCGAGGCGGTCGATATAGCCGGAGATGCGGAAGCCTGTATCGGGAATCTCGACAGGAGCTTCGGCGTCCCAGGGGATGTCGCCGTCGGATTTCGGCTGCGAACCGCCGAAGGGGACTTCGCTGTAGGAACGGGCATCGGGCAGGTGCGCGTCCTCCATGGTCAGGGCGTTGCCGGCCAGCAGGCGGGCGTCATCCAGGGTGCGCGCCCAGATGATCCTCGGCGGCACCGGCCGCTCGGCTTCCCATTTCCCCGCCACCTCGGCGGAGGCCGCCGCGATGGCGCCCGCGATCCGGGCTTCGTCGGCCGCCGCGAGCCCGCCCTCGGCTTCGAGGCGTTGCAAGGCGCGGTCGAGGACCATGTGGACGAGGTCACCGAGGCCCAGGGCGTCGAGAACGAGCAGATCGCTGCCGCTTTCCGGCTCGCGCCAACGCATGCCATATCGCCAGACATAGCCCAGCGGGTTCCTGAGCAGGCGGCGCAGAGAGCTGGCCGACTGCGTGCGCTCCAGGATCGCCAGCAAGACGGGATGCTCGGCGCGGACGAGGCCGTCATGAGGCGTGACATCATGGATATGCCAGTCCCGCCAGCAGCTCACGGCCGAGACCGCCTGCGGCACGCCCGCGAATTCCTCCGACCGCGCCAGCAACCTGTCGGTCTCGCTCATGGCATGAAGCGGGACGGCATTGCGCGGAAGATAGTCCTCCTCCGGCTGGCCCTGAAACAGGACGCTCCGGCCGAGAAGACGGCCATCGCTGTCGCGCCGGGCGCGGGAAAGAACAACCTGACGCTTCGATGTCGCCAGGATGGTCTCGAAGTCGCGGCGATCCGCCGAGGCGACCGGGAGTGGATCAAGTTCGGCGGTCGGAATGATGTGGTCGGCGAGCAGGCGGTCTTCCGATAGCCCGCGCGGCCAGCGCAAGGAATTGAGGCCGAGGAGGCGGACGAATGGCCGCGGCGATGCCGCGAGCGCGCTGGCCGGCATCCAGGCGACGGTGACGCAGGCTTCCAGCCCGTCATCCTGCTTGAGGGCGTCGAGGGTCATGTCCAGCGACACGGCCGGTCCGGCCAGCAGGGCCTTGCGCCAGATATTGAGCGCCCGGCCGCTCAGCAGCGCCTCTCCGGCTTCGGCGGCGGTGGCGGTGCCCCGCTCAAGCAAAGCGATAATGCCACGCAGGGCCTGATTGTGGTCCTGGCCGTCCGGCCAGTCGGCGGGCGTGAGCAGGCCGAGGAGCTGTGCCCAGGCTTCGGGCGACGCCAGGGGCGCGTCCGCCGGCAAGATGCGCGTCCAGCCCTCCGACAGCGCGCCCACGGGACCCGGCTGGGAGCCGAGCAGGGCCGCTAGCCGGCGCATCCTTGTCTGGGAGAGACCCCGCACAAGGATATCCGCCAGGGCCGCCGCCGCCTGCCCTTCCCGGGTCGCCGTCACCTTGACGCCATGGACAAAGTGCAGGTCGAGATTGGCGTCGGCGCGCAAGGCCAGGAAATGATCGTCATAGTTCGCCGGCATCGCCGCCGCGATGGCGACGTCTCCGGGTTCGGCCTGTCCCGACGCCAGCAGTCCGCGTGCCCAGCGCATGGCTTCGATGGCCTCGTGGTAGGCGGTGGACGCGCTCATGGCGCCGGTCTCGGGAACCAGCGGCTCGGAGCGCTCGATCGCGACGGCACCCCCATCGAGCCAAGCCGGAACGGACCGGGGCCCGGCGATCCATCGAACCGGCGTGTGCCCGGCGAGAGCGCACAGGAGCGGCCGCCAGCAGGGGGACAGTTCGGTGATCCCGACGATCTCGACCGGTCCCAGAAGCGCGGGCGCGTGTTCAAGGCGCGGCATGGAAGCGGCGGCCAGGTCCGAGGGACGCATCATGGAGGGCGGAAGCCGTTCGAGAACCGCTCCTTCCAGACGGGCAATCGACTGGATGCGCGGATGGTCGCCGGCGCGGGCCGCAAGATTGAGGCCGGCGCGCCACGCCTTGTGGAGCGTGTCGGCCGCCGCCTCAACCATGCCGGGGAGCTGCTTGATGCCGTCCAGCTCGCCGAGCTCGGTCTCGGGCAGGGCCTGCTGGATCGCAGCGCGAAGACTCTCATTGTCGATGGGACGCGAAAATCCGCCAGCCAGCCTCGCGGCCAGATGCTCGAATGTCATCACCTGAAGACCGTGCCGGCGATCGCGGGCGGCGCGCAACCGGATCTCGCGCATGGCCAATCTGCCATGGGCAACAACCGTTTTACGGCGGGGATTCTCGAAAGGCGCCATTAAGTATACGTTCCTCAGTGTCCGGCCTACAGTGTGATTTGCACTATTCTAACGACCTCATCAGGGGCAGACGCGCACTATCTGCTAGTAAGCGAGAGTATCCAAGAGCTTAGGCTGGCGTTACATAGCCCTCGTCTAACCGCCGTTGCTCTACGACCTGCTCCGGCAGGAACACGGCGCGTCCATCGCCATCGTAAATCCCGGGTTCAGATCAGAGAAATCATTGGGATGCCGAGAGACCAGCCGCTGATCGAGGCCGAGAAGATCAATATCGACCAGTTGGTGCACCGCACCGCCATGTAGCAACCTCAGCACCTCCGACAACGCCAATGTCGACGCGATCGAGCCCACAAACGGTGCACCGACCGCCTTGCCGGCGAGCAGCGTCATGCCGCAGCGGTCGAGCACACCGTCGGCAAGTAGCTTGGCATAGGCCGAGCGGTCCTCGACCTTTTCGCCTGGACGCGCTTGCTTCCAGATATCGGCGGCGGCACGCCGCCCCGGCAGGACGTGCAGTCGCATCGTGCGGAAATCGCGGTGACCGCGTCCGAGACCGGCTTCTACAATCAGATCGAACCCAACCCGGTCCAGGGCTTGCCGGCCAACGGCGTTGTCGAGCCCGCAGAGCGCGATTGCCGGCTCATCCGGTTGCCGCTTGAAATCCGCGGCGAACGGGCGCTCCTGGATAGAAGTCGCAAAGCCGTGCCGCTCGGCCCAAGCCGCCATCGCCCGTGTCTTCTTCTTGCCCACGATGGTGGAGTCGCTCAGGATCGACGTGCTCTCCGTAGAGTCGGTAACAACGTCGATGTCCTGCAGGATGAGAGTCACCTCGGCGGGATTCCGGTAGGGCAGCAGACCGAGGCCCCACAGATAGGCCTGGCCCAGGTGACCAAGACCGATCAGCCACAGACGCGATGGCAGATAAGTCAGCGCCCGCTCGCTTTCGTCAGACTGCAACCAGTCAACCTCTGGGCCAGGCCGCCACAACGAAAGCCCCACAGCCCGCCGACCCGCTGCGGGCATCCCGCCGTTCACAAACAGGAATGCTTCGTTGACAGCCAGTCCAGCCGCCAGCATTCCACTGAGCGGCATGGCGCTCCCGCCCTCAGCCTCCAGCTCCGAATGGACCGGCAGGATGCCGCCGCGCCAGCCTGCAGCAGCGGTACGCACGCAGAAGCCCTTACGCCGCTCGCGCGCACCGCCACCGATCACAATCGTCGGTGCATCCAAGATCGTCTCGTCAAGCAACCCGCCCAGCGCCCGGACCGCCTCGCCCAAGGTGCGCCCGAGCGGCATTGCCAGCTTCAGCGGCTCCTCAAGGGCTCCGGCGATTGTGACACCACCGAGGAATACCCGCCGGCCGAGGGCGACCGTTGTCAACAGCGCGGCTTGCTGCACGGGTTCGTTGGCGGCCGCGCCATCGATCTCCACCGTCAACCGGTAACCTCGAAAAAGCGCTTCCGCCTCGGCGACGCTCGTAGCCGCACCGCTGTCAATGGCGTGCTTGACCAGGCGATGAAGGGAGTCCGGCGAAATCTGCGCGGTCATGGTTCACTCCTCTAAAACAGACTGATGTGAAAGAATTCGCGGCGCTCGGATGGCCGCACGGTGTCCCACTGCTTGCCACCCAGATAGCGATAGATGCCGACATCGCGCCGGGGCTGACGGCCAGTCGCGAACCGCGGCAAAATCAGCGCGATATGCCCCTCACGCGCGATCATGGGATGATCTCGGTCTGAACCGCTCTGGCCCGACCCGCCCGGATGCACATGAATATCGGCCACGACTGTCAGGCCGCGTGTCTTGCAGATCGCCCAGAGGTCGCTGAAGTAGCGCCCGTCGAACCGGACGATGCCGCTGTCGAGCGCGTGCGGATCGAGATCGTCATACAGCACGAAGTCGACGATCCTGGCCCTTCCGTCTTCGCGACGACCGAGCAGGAACGCCCCGCTCTCGCGGCTGCATTTGCGACCGCGTTCGCGCAGCTTCGCCTTCAGACGACGCCACAGAAACCATGAGCAGGACAGCTCATGCCGCGGAGCGAAGAGGCGGCGCATAATCACGGGACTGAAGAAGTTCATGGACGAGCTCCAGGTATTGAACAATCCCCTCTGCGGGGCGCCAGATCTTCGACGGCATCTCGCGACGCCAATTGTCGTGCCCCATCAGGCTCTCGCGGTCACAGGGCAGGTAGAGGGCGGTGCCGTTCTTCCAATCGGTGCGGAACACCGCCGACACACGCCCGCCCTGGCCGCGCGGCCAGAGATCGAACGCGAGGATCTTGTCGGTCTTCATGTCCCAGGGGCCGCCGGTCGGCGCCGCCTGCGGGTAACCGGCACAGTTCAGGCGAAGCACATATTCCCGGCCATCCTTGGCGACGACGCCAAAGAACGCGAAGGGCCACGCCACACTGATCAGCCGCCAGCGCCCCTCCGCCTGTCCGAGGCGGAACGCGGCCTTGGCCACGTCCGCCTCGAAGGCGCGCTGGTCGGGGCCGATCACGCGTCACCCCCCGCCGCGCCGTTGATCCGCTCATCGGGCACGAGATCAAAAGCCACGCCGCAGACCTTGCCGTCGGTCAGCGCACCGATATGCGTCCCCGGCGCCGGCCGGTCATGCGTGCCCGCGATCTGCAGCACGTGCTCGCCGGCCTCCTCCTCGGACATGCCGAACTTCTTTTCGGCAGCCCAGCGCTTCAACCGCGCCACAGTGGCGCTCGGCGGGAAGCGGCGCTCGACCGTCTCGCCGTTGAACGTCACCGTCACCTCGACGTGGCGGCAGCGGTGGATATGGACCTTCAGCCCCTTGGCGGTGGCGCGGTCCTTCAGAAGGACGCCCTCGTCAATCGGCTCGTCCTCGTCTTCGATGAACAGCAGCGCATCGACCGGAATCTGGTGCTTTTCGACGAAACGAGCCTTGAGGACAGCGAACGTCGCTTCGGGCTCGAGCTCGAGATGCGCGACCTCGCCGACGCCTTCGCCCTGATAGAAAAGATCAATGGACTTCATGGATTTGCACTCCGCGGGATCGAAGTGCGAGGCGGAATTGCCCGGCTTCGTCCCTTACCGGCTTGATCGCCGGCGGAGCAGCAACCCGGAAAGGCTAGGCGCCAGGATTCAGTCGAGTTGAAGCGCCCCGGCTGGCACGGACGGGCATATAAAGAAGTGAGGGCACCGAGGGCAGGTCACCGCATCCACCTCCGGCGGGAACTCGCCGGAAGCGATGCCGCCCAACATCGTGTCACTCTTCTTCTGACGGTTCCCGAGCTTGGTCGCGCTGATCACCACGGGCTCATGCGTCTCGTCAGTCAGATGAAGCGCCTGGACGATCGCGCCGCTGCCGAACTGGCTGCGGGCCGCGAGGTGGTAAAGAGTATATTCCAGCCGATCATACTCGTCGCTGCGCTTGTAGCCCGTGCGAACCCGCCGAATAACGACGGTCCCATCGGACAGCTCGGCCAGTTCATTCGGCTCCACCAGCACGCGCCCGTTGGGAAAGTTGATGGCGAGGGGCTGAGCGTCGCGGAAGCGATGCCCGGCTCCGGCATTGAGCAGCGCCGCGATCAGCCGAGACGCGAGCTTGCGATAGTCAGCAGCGAACGCATGATCTGCCGGCCCGCGCGCCCTCCAGATTTCCTCGAACGCGGCCTCCGCTTCGTGCGGCTCGGGATCACCGCTGCGGCGGGCATCCGCGAGCCAGCGCAACAACTCGTACAGGCAGTCATGCGTGCGAGAGAACGCCGTGGGCTTTCGAGCGCCGCCAAGGCCCAGGACGTGCGTATAGAAGAAGCGACGCGGGCATTTCTCATACGAGCCCAGTCGGCTGTCCGTCATCGCCCAATCCGATGGCCAGGCGATCGTGATCGGTTGCGGCGCCGGCACGTCAGGCGGAAGCGCCAGCCTGGGCGGATTCGGAATCTCTTGAACCATCCCGCCAGGGAGCCACTTGAGGTACGGTGACGGCGAGCGCCCGTTTCCGTTTCGCTGCTTTCGCGCGTGATAGAGACGAAGGTGCGTTCGGGCGCGCGAGAGAGCGACGAAGAACAGGCATTCCTCCTCGTCACTATGCGCACGCTTGGCCTCGTCCACCGGCGAAACGTCACCCAACCCCTCGATCATGCCCTTGGGTGGTGGGCAACGCTGGCCACGGTTGGAACTCGGGAAACTCGCGACAGTCAGTCCCGGCACATGCACGGCCTCGAATTCGAGGCCCTTGCTGCCATGCACCGTCATAAGCCGAACCGCATCTAGATGCAGCGCCGAAGCGGGAACTTGCCGCAGATCGCGCTCCTCCGCCAGCAAGACGAGCTGACGGACCCGATCAAGCGTGCGTTGGATCGGAATTCCCCTCCCCACCGGACTCTGATCACGCACAAAGTTCAGGAACTGCCAGACTGCCACGGCGCGCATGCGCTCCGTGACCGACGCCGCATTACCCAATTCTTTGGCCAGATCGGTGCGATCGAGAAGGAAGACGGCGAGAAATTCCCAGGCATTCAGGCTGGAGCTGATATCCTTGAGATCCGCCGCGAGGCGCTCAACGCCTTCGCGGCCCGATGCCGACAGGCCCGGCGCAGTCGCCGCAGCCGCGAGACCCGCCAGGGCCGGCTTGCCAAGCGATCGCAGATATCGGCTTACGCAGTGAGCATCCTGCAGCGACAGACCGTAGCGCGGCATTGCGCCGACCCGCACCAGCGCGTCGCCGAAAGGATCAACGGCCAGGCTCAGCAGCGCCAGCAAGTCGCGGACCTCTTCCCGCTCGAACAGGCTGCCTAGGTGCAGCACAGGAATTCCGCGAACCTCGAGTGCTAACGCGATTTCGTTCAGCCGGCCATTGGTTCGGCACAGAACCGCCTGGTCGCGGAGCCGCACGCCGGCCGTCTCAAGCTCGCGAATGCTCGCCGCGACGCCCTCAGCTTCCTGATCC
The DNA here is from genome assembly GCF_040750475.1 of Amorphus sp. 3PC139-8. Taxonomy (NCBI): domain Bacteria; kingdom Pseudomonadati; phylum Pseudomonadota; class Alphaproteobacteria; order Hyphomicrobiales; family Amorphaceae; genus Amorphus; species Amorphus sp. 3PC139-8. Next base: position 15,869 of record NZ_JABJVY010000023.1, read on the forward strand.
AGCGTCTCGAAGCTTCGAATGTTCGGACAATTTGGACCTTTCCCGCGGTCGGCCTCCAGTTTCAGCGTCAGCATGCCCTCAGAAGCACCCATATGCGGTGCGACCGTGACGACGGTATCCACGATCTGCTTGGTCGAACGATAGTTGACACCGAGCTGATCGATCACGGCACCAGCGTAGTCGGATGTGAAGCGGACCATGTTTTCAGAAGAAGCCCCCCGAAAGCGATAGATCGATTGCCGCGCATCACCGACGACCCAGAGCCGGTCCCCATCCCCCGCCACCCTCTTGAGCAGGCGCGCGCTTGCCCGGTTCACGTCCTGATACTCATCGACAAGCACGTGCCGATGGCGAAGTTGCACAACGATACGCACAGCCTCATCCTCTTCCAGCAGGCGCGCCGGACGCATGATCAAATCGCCGAAATCGACACCGCCATGTTTGCGCAACGCTGCTTCATAGAGATCGTAGATGTCCGCGATCTCAAGACACTTGGCGGCGGCGATCCGCGCATCCTCATCAAGAGCGTCCGCTTCCGCCTGCATCGCATTCGCGAGCTCACGGTACCGTTCAGGCCCGACCATTTCATCCTTGGCGCGCGAGATCGCACCGACAATGTCGCGAAGCACCATCGCCGGGTCCCAAAGGTTCCGGTAATGAACCAGTGGCAGTGTCGGCAAAATGTCTTCGAGGACTTCGATCGCGTCGCTGCGGTCAAATAGCGACGGATTTGGCGTGAGTTGAAACCTGTCATGATAGCGCCTCACGAGATCAAGGCCGAACGCGTGAAAGGTTCCGATCCAAAGCTTCGGCGCCGCCTCAGGCGCCGCCGCCGTCAATCGCTCCGACAATTCGCCGGCAGCGCGATTGGAGAAAGTCAGGATGAGAATCGCGGCCGGATCGATGCTCTCGGCCAGCAGCGCAAGCACGCGCTTCACCAGCGTTCGTGTCTTGCCGGTTCCGGGCCCGGCTTGCAGCTGAAAGGGCTTGCCGCGGTGCGCTGCGGCTCGATCCTGCGATGGATCGGGCCTGCGTGTGGCCGACGGTTGGGGCGCGGGTTCCGATTCAATCGGCATCGACGGCAGCAGCAACGCGTCGAACAGCTGCTGCCGAACCAGCGCTACGGGCAGTTTCGTGCGCTCGCAGATCGTCGCCGCCGCCAGATTTTGTTCGAGGTGCAGCGCGCGCGCAAAAGCACGCGGCAGCACAAGCTCGCGCGCGTACACATTCGCCTGCAACTCACGGCGCTCGCGAGCCCCATAATCCTCGACGCTCTGGAGACCGACCGGCGCCGCTTCCATACTCCGCGACGGATCGATATCGGCTTTGCTGCAAGTCGCGAAGCCGGCATGGAGTTCGGAATGCCCAAGCTCGTGCGCGACAAGGAGCGCGCGAGTAACCGGGTCACCATCCTCCTCGCAGCAGATCGTTCCGCCCTGATCATCATATAGCGCTCGTGCGCCTTTCAGTGCCGGGTCACCTTTCGGCAGCCATACAAGACCCAGATCACGGCACGCCACGGCCGCCTGAACAAGCGCAAGCGGATCGAACGGGTCCTTTCCCTCCGAGAGCAACTCTTCATGGAGCGCCGAGGCTTTGGAGCGGATCGGTTCGAAGGAGTCCACGAGATCAGATCTCCAATAAGAATTTCTGCTGAGCTTCACTCAGACCCGAGTTTCTCACCGCCTCTTCGAAGCTTTGCTGTGTACCGGTTGCAGGTTTGCCTTCCGCCTTGAAAAACTGCCCTGCTGGCGCTGCCTGTCGCGCAGAAAAATGGGCTACCACGACATCGAGTGGCGCCGTAAGTTCCTCCGCCACCCGGGCCTGAAAACCTGGCGTCATGGTCGCCGGGTCAATTTGTCGGTCGCGCAGCTTGCCAATGAAGACAGCATTCGCGTTGAGGCGCGCGGCGAAAGCACGGTATTCGCTGCGCGGCAAAGCTGAGAAAGGATTTGGGACATCGACCATGCTCGCACGGGTGGTTCTCACCTGGGCGGCATCCGTCGCCGCAGCGTGCAGCCGGTTCTGGAAATGGCTCATCGCGCGGCTGACAGCCGGGCTGACGACAGTCGGGTCGATAGCCACCTCCGCAGCTTCTACGATGCGGTCACCACGCAATGCGTCAACCGCGATGGCGATCGCGAATTCCGTCAGTTCCTGACCAAACTGGGGGTACTGACGAACAATGTCATCCAGCAGCCTTGCGTCCGGCACGTCCTGCGCCGTCGACAAAACATAGAAGGCTTCCCGCAATGCACGCGGGGTCGCGTCAGGGGTCTGGCTCATAGGTCCTCCTTAAAACGGGAAAGCTTCGCCGCCGCCCGCGAGAGGCGGTTGCGAATAGTGCGCCCCGTGCAATTGCACCGTGTCGCGGCCGTTTCTTCGTCTGGATCCTCGGACTCTTCCTTGTACCCGAGAACATGGACGAGGATGACGGCTTCGCGCTCATCGGCCTGCAAAGCTTCGATCGCTTTCATGAACGGCTCGCGGAAAACATCCCACTCCTGAGTCGGCAGAACCTTGAAGTTCTCTGACACTCGGGCAAACGCGTCCTCGTAGGCATCGGCCTCACCTAGCGCGTCGGATGGCGGCAAGTCGACGACCGCGATGCTGCGTTTGCGCCGTCGCGCGTCTCGACGAACCGCATCGATGCGCAGCGTTCTGAACGCCATATTGAACCGGCACTCGTAGATATCGAGTTCGTCGGGGAAGTCCCCGGTCCCATCGGCCACGAAAAGATCGGTCAGGTTCTCCAGAATCTCCTGCCGAACACTCGCAGCGTCCGGCATCCCTCCGTCAGGGACCTTCACCAAAAGATTCACTTCGCACCGTCCGAGCAGGACTGGGAGCACCGCGCTCATCAGTTGCTGGTCGTTGGCCCGGCGTCCCTCTCGAACAAGATGGACAAGGCACTCCGAGCGCAGATAGGCGGGGTCATTGCGATCGGTAACTGAAAGGCGAGCCTGCAGATCAGATCGCGAGAGCCTGACAGCCTCGTTGATCTGGGCCTCGACCGCAGACGGACGCGTATACAACCCGTCGTTCGCATCGGTATTCGTCAGCGGCCGAGCCATTTGCCCCCCTTTCGCGATGCTCCGGTTCTCTTTGAGCATGGTGTTCGCATGCTTGTTTCTTTGATCGCGCTCCGGTGGCGAACCCGGAAAGCGTCCCCGAAACTTTTTGACCGCCTATCCGCGCCTCATGCTAGGCCACGTCACTACGCACGCGGAGTGCGGTTCCACCAACTAACTCACGTCGGAGTCCCTTCCCTCGTCTCACAGGCCGAAATGTGATAAAACCTCTGCAGTCGTACGCGTTAGACGAGGAAATGTCACGAATTGATCGATTTGCCGCTTGCAATTCGCCGTTGCAATCCCCTTACCCGATCGCCGACGCCGTCCTTTTTCGCAGGAGCCTAGCCCGGTGATGAAGCCCGACGAACCACCAATTGCACCGACGTCCAAGCGCCGGTTCGATGCTCTGGCCGGATATACCCGACAACCCTTCATCCTCCTCATCACGGAAGAGATCGAGTGGCACGCAACATCGGATGAACGCGTCCTAGGAGTCGTGACTCGGGATCGTATCGATCATGACTTCGGTTGGGTCGCGCTCGGGCGTGACGAGCAGCTGCGGTTCCGGGCGGTAGCTGTCAATGCGTCACTGCCGAATGCTGACGCCGCACGCGGTCAACTGCTCGAACGCATGGGTGGGCTCGCTGCAGCGCCGGACGCCGAATTCCACCAAGGCGATTCGGAGCGGACACCCATCGACTTCTTCACCCCGCTCGTCCCAGCCGAGCGCCTGCATCCAACCTTCAACATTCTAACATCGCAGGAACGCTATTCGCCGGCTCGCGACCTCATCGCGGCGATGATGCGGTTCCACGAAGATGCCGACGGTAATTTCATCGAGCAGTTCCAGACGACGGGCTTCGACCCGCGGCTGTGGGAACTCTACCTCTTCGCCACCTTCAATGAGCTAGGCTACGCTCGAGACTCCGCAGTTGCCGTGCCAGACTTTGTCCTGACCGGCCTGCCCGGCCGGCTTGCGATCGAAGCGACCACCGCCAATCCGCCCGGTAGTGTCGCGCCGCCACCACCAAATCCAACCACGCCAGATGAGTTCACAGCCTATTTGCAGGATTACGTCCCGATAAAGATCGCACGAGCGCTCACACGTAAGCTCAACAAGATACCGCCCTATTGGGACACAGAGGAATTGCGGGAGATTCCGTTCCTTCTGGCAGTCCAGGATTTTCATGGGCCGGGGTCCATGCGCATGGTCGTGCCGGCAACCACCGAACATGTCTTTGGTGTTCGCCATAGCCTGGTGAATGGCAGGCGGGAGATCGAGCACATCACCGAACATCGCTTCGATCGTTCCGTGGAGGCCTCAGGCTTCTTCTTCCTACCCGGCGCCCAGAATATCAGCGCCGTCATCGTCAACCCACAAGGGACCATCACGAAGTTCAATCGCATGGGCTACCTTGCCGGCTTTGGCAGCCGTCGCGTCCGCATGGTTCGCACTGGCATGCGACGCGGTGAACTCGACGATGACGGGCCGATGCCAAAGCCGTTCGCACATGCCGTCCACGCTCCCGGCTACGATGAATCCTGGGTCGAAGGCATGGTCGTCCTCCACAATCCGAATGCACGCATCCCGCTCGACCCCGCACTGATTCCCGGAGCCAACCACGAGTTCCTGCAAGCGGATGGCGGGATCATGTCGCTCCTGCCTGAATTCCACCCGTACTTCTCACAGACGGCGATCGCCGTCGAAGGCGACGACGACAAGCGAGCGCCGGTGGAGTAGTGCGCCGCCCACGCCACCCCCTTGGCAGCTCTAAACGAATTTGAATTCCTACATGATCTTGTGATAACACCTCTGCACTTCTTTATAAGAGCATAGCAAATGTCACAACAACCAAGGACGCAACGTGATACGGCCCGCGACCTCTTCCGTGAGAAGGGGCTCGTCCGTATGCGCGATCTGCGCGAAGCAGGCGTCGGATCCGAAACCGTTGCCCGTCTGGTTCGTGAAGGCGAGCTCACGCGCGTGGCACGCGGACTCTACCAACTGGCCGACTCCATGCCGGATGCCCGGCGCAGCTTCGCTGAGGCTTCCGCTCTCGTGCCCAGAGGGGTCATCTGCCTCACATCCGCGCTTCAGTTTCACGAACTGACACTGCAGATGCCATCCGCGGTGTGGATCGCCATCGACCGCACCGGCTGGAAGCCCAAAGTCGAATACCCACCGATCCGTTTTGTGCGCTTCAGCAGCCGCGCACTCAAAGAGGGCGTGAAGCGACACCTTATTGACGGCATCGAGGTGCCGATTTTCGAACCCGCCAAGACGGTCGTCGACTGCTTCCGGTATCGCAACAAGATCGGTCTCGACATCGCCCTGGAAGGGCTCCGCGAAGCGCTGCGAACAAAGCGGGCGACGCCGGACCAACTCTGGGAATTCGCGCGCACGGCCCGCGTCTGGTCGGTGATGCGTCCCTACGTCGAAGCGATGGTCGTCGATGGAGCGTGAGGCTCGCAATGTCGGGGCCTCGGTCCGCGCGCGGCTTCTCGATCGAGCCCGCAGGGAGAAGACCGATTTTCAAATCCTCCTCACGCGCTATGCGCTGGAGCGGCTGCTCTATCGCCTTAGCGTTTCGGATCAGCGCGAACGGTTTGTTCTGAAAGGGGCGATGCTCTTCGCTACGTGGCGAGACGATCCTTTTCGCCCCACCCGCGATCTCGATCTGCTGGGCCATGGCGATGCTGATCCCGCGGCGATCGCCGAGAGCGTCCGAGCCATCTGCTCTGTGACGGTGCCCGACGATGGCGTCGTCTTCGACGTCGCCGGCATCGAAGCCGCACCCATCCGTGACGAGGCCGAGTATGCCGGCGTGCGTGTGAGGACCAGCGCCACCATCGCCGGCGCGCGCCTGCCCATCCAAGTCGATGTCGGGTTCGGCGATGCCATCACCCCCGACCCGGTCGAGATCGAATACCCTGCCCTGCTCGAGGCGCCGGCGCCGGTCCTGCGCGCCTATCCGCCCGAGACGGTGGTCGCCGAAAAGCTCGAGGCGATCGTTTCGCTCGGCGTCGCCAACAGTCGAATGAAGGATTTCTATGACCTCTGGATGATCGCACAGACGTTCACATTCGAGGGCGCCGTCCTCGCGAATGCCGTCCAACAGACGTTCGACCGCCGCCGAACATCTTGGCCCGAACAAACACCCTCCGGCCTCGGCGAGGCCTTTGCCAACGAGCGGGACGCTCAGTGGCGGGCCTTCCTGACGCGCGATCGGCTCGCGGTGGCGCCCGCCTCGCTCATCCAGGTCAACGAAGATCTGCGGACATTCCTGCAGCCCGTGCTGGAACGGCAGCAACTGGCATCGTGGTCGCCCGGCGGTCCCTGGACCCACACGGAGGCTGCCTCGTGAGTTCACAGTCTTCAAGCACCGGCGCACAACCAACGATTTTTGCGGCTGGCGGAAAGTGAGATTCCACGTACTGGAGCATGAGTAAGATTAATTGCGGAGGCCGGCACCCCACGATCAGCGGAACACGATATCCCCGCTTCGGGCATGAGACGCTCACAGTCACGAAAGAGGGCACCTCACGTCTCGCCTTCGAAATGCAGACTGAGGGTGTCCTGCAGCTTCCCCAGAGTGCCATCTTTGCGAAAACGTGTACCGTTCACGACAAAAGTCGCATGCTTATCGTCAGCGTAGAGAGAAATTCCCGTTACGGAAAGGCGCAAGACTCGGCCCCGAATCTCCGCTGTCACGATATCTCCGACCTCGATCCCGAGGATGGATTGAGCCAATGCAGAGCGTTCGGCTTCCAGTTCCGTTTCCCAGCGCTCCAGTTCATCCTCCAGGCGCTTCCAAGCCTCTCGCGTCGACCGAAAGGGCCGTTCGTTTCCGAACCATATCCTATCCGCAAGCGCGAGCCTCCCATCGGGAACTTCCCGCTCGAGTGCATAGGCGGCCTCGGACATCATCTCATGAACCCGGTCAGCCTCAAGAAGACCTCGAAGGCGCTCGCGATAGGGAGCCACGGCAGCTCTGGACACCGTCGGCGACAGCGTGATCTCCCGCACGGGCATGTAGTCGATCGGCATGATCGCCTGCAGCTTGAGCCTGCCCGTTACAATGCGTTCCGGCGGATCCTCTTCGCGCCAGGCTCTGCGTATGCATTCCACCCAAATCTCGGACTCCGAGACGCACAGGGTGCTTTCCAGGAAAAGACGTGACTCTGGCGTGTAGACGTGATGAGCGGACCAAGCATGATCCGCGGCCATCAGCGGCATCACGACATGGCGGAGCTTCTGTTCTCGGACAATACGAACGAGAGATGCGATCCGCTCCTGCAGGGATACCGTCAAGCGCACGAGGACGGTAGGGCCGGCTGCTATGGACCAGCCCTTCCTGCCGTCGCTTTCGAACACCAACAACTGCGGCCGCGCCAGCGGCAACAGCTTTTTGACGAGTTTCGCCGCGCTGCTCTGGACCGAATGGCTCCACCGCGCGTCTACTTTTCCCTCCTTGACCCAGTCATGCCCACGACTCTGGATTAGGAGCAGGATTTGAGCGGCAATGTCCGGAGTGAGGTCGGGTAACCTGTCCCCCATCACCTCGGCTGCGTCCAGATCGATACCTCGACGCTGCAAGTCCGACAGGGCAGCCTGATAGAATTGTCGCTGGAGTTTCGACAGTGATCCTGCGGCCTTGATCCGCGCGGCTTCACGGCGTTTGCGGTCAACCTCCTCCCGAAACGCTGCGAGCGGCGGGCGTCGCGGTGTTTGCCCCGACCGCACTCTCGCCCAGTATCCACGAGGTGGTTTTGGAACCTGGAGACGCGCACACAGCTTGCCGACTGCGACGTCCGATACGCCAAGCTCCTTTGCCACTTCCCGCGTCGGTTTCTCCCAAACCAGCGCAAATAGCTCTTCGCGGGAGATCTCTCGCTTAGACATCGGATCTTCAAATCAGGTCGAAGAAAGTTCATACCATATCCGCCTAGGGTCAGCGACGCGGCAGTTCCCGGCCCTTCACCAGCACTTCCTGACCGGTTTCCAGTCGATAGAACTCGGGAAAGAAATGAACGAGCCATTGCTTGATAACGCGCCAGACCCGGTCGTAGTCATCGTCATGATCCGAACTGCCGAGGCGATCGGCCAGAAACTCATGCGCCTTCGCGTCCGTCAGACCGGCAGACGCCAGCTTGTCTATCTCAGCGAGCAACGGCATCTGTTTCAATATGCCCGCCACATAGGCGGTGAACAGGTCCTGGGTCAGCCCCTGCGGCGGAGACAGCGCCGCAAGATCCTCCTGCGCCGCCTTGAACGCGCTGCTCACCATCGTATCGGCGCCGCGCCCGCGATATACCTGCCAGAGCCGGTCCGGCGTCGGGCATTGCGGTACCCACAATGTCCGCTCCGCCTCTGTCGCGGTATCGTCTTCGACCTCCGGAAGACGGCGCGGGGCCTCGTCCTCTTTCAGGGCGTCAGCCTGCCGCCGAATGCGCTCGCGCAACTCTTCGGTGGCTTGCACGGCGGAGCTGAGCAGCGAATGTTCCCATTCGGCCAGCCCCCCGAACTCGACCGGAAGGGCGATAAGCAGCTCGACATTGGACGGTGTATGCCAGCCGAGGCCACGTGCCGTGAGATTGGCGGAGCCGACGAGGGAGTCCCGACCATTCGAATAGTATTTTGCATGCAGGTGTGGATGCACCAGAAGGCGTCCGCCGCGCGCCCCGGCAATGTCGTCGAGGATTTCGAGATCACAGACGCCGGAGGCGATGTCTTCGGGAAGCCAACGCGTGACGCAGGCGCATTCCGACACCGTTTCGGGAACGGCGTCGAGCAACCGGCGCAGGGTCGGGGATTTGATGTACGGCGCTGCTATGACCACCCGGTCGTTTGCGGCCCTGATAAGTTCGAGTATGCCGACGCCGGGAAGGACAACCGCCATATCATTCGTCGCCCTCTTCCGTGAGGAAGAAGCGCGCCATCTTTCCCCATTCCTGCCGCATCTCGAACAGCCGGTTCTTCTGGCTCACTTCCTCCATCTCGTAGCGTGCCCAGGCGGCGAATAACAGTTCCAGCGTGTCGGCCGCCGTGTGTATACGCTCCATCAACTCGGCGTCTGTTTCATCGCCGATCTGGGGCCGCAGCGATTCTATTAGCTGGTCATAAAAGGGATGGTTGCTGTTGAAAACGACTTCGGTCAGCCCGCCCTGTTTGTGCTCGACATTGAAGAAGGCGTAGCCTTCCATCGCCTTCTCAAGGAACAGCACCTTGCGCTTGCGCGTGAATGTCGCCTGGGCGATCTCATGGGCCACATCCTGCCGGTAGTGTTTGTCATCGGTGAGGTCTTTTTCGAGATTGTCGCGATCATCTTCCGTGAACTCTTCACGGTCCGAGTCCGTCTCGTGCCCCTGTTCGGCGCGTTCGCGAAATTTCGTCGTGGCCAGGTCGGAAACATCCGGATCGTCATGCCTGTCTTCTTTCGTCCGGCGTCCGACATTCTGTTTCTTGAGGCGCTTGCGCACCTCCTGAATCTGGTCGCGTATGTGATCGACGATGGGCAGCAGAATCGCGCGCGGATCGCCTTCGCCCTGTATGCGTTCCTGAAATTCCGACCGCGATTCACCGGGATTGGCTTCGGCCTTCCAGTCGAACTGGGCCATATGCGAGAAGATCGTCGCGCTTTGTTTGGTGTTTGTAACGCCGAACACCTCGTCGAGCGTCGAAGGAAACTCGACCTCAACACCCCACCAGCGTTCGGTCGGGTCATAGCTGTTGGTCCATGCGGGATCGAGGTCCAGTTCGCGACCCTCGCGGACAATCGACAGGCCGATGTTCTTGGCGGCATGTTTACCGTAGGGTTTCGAGCCGCGGTCGCTCCGGTCCTCTGGCACGGTTTCTTCCCGAGCCCAGCTCATGCGGACCACGACATCGTGCTTTGCGCCGTCGTAGTCGATAGAGAACACTTCGTCCGCGTCGCCCCAGGGCTGAAACATCGGCTCGATGTTGAACGGGGCCGGCGTCGATGAATTCCGCATCAGGTAGAGCGGGTCGTTGACGCGCACAGGTTCGTCGAAAGTCGACTCGTCCTCGTCTACGAGCAACGCCAGGAGCCGGATCGACAGGCGCCCGTCGTCGATAAACTTCCTGTACATGCGCCCGACAAGCGATTCCGTATGGCGCAGCGTCGCCAATGCGCCGCGCCAGCTCAGACGATGATCGTCGAAATTCGTCCAGAGAACGAGCGTGCCGGTCGTTTCGACGTTATCGGAACGGGAACGCCATTCATCGGGCAAGGGTTTGTTGGTGGGGGCCGGAACCGCATACAGCCGCCGCCCCTCGATGTCGTCTACATCGAGATAGGAATACATGGCGTTGTCGGGGCCGTTCTGCCATGTCCAGACTTCCACCCGGCGGCACTGCGATATCGACGAGTTCGGCAACCCCATGCCGAAACGGCCGATGCCCTTCCGGTCCGTCAGATGCGTGCCGTTCCCGAATTGAAGAGCGAGGCGCAGCGTTTCGGGCGTCATGCCGTCGCCGTTGTCGAGGATGCCGATTGCTTGAATCCTGCGGCTGGCGCGTTCATTGACCTGCCGATACGCCTCGAGGCAGATCACCTCGACATTGCTTGCATTCGCCTGAACGGAATTGTCGATCAGCTCAGCGAGCGCGTATGCGGTGTTCTTGTATCCGCTGTCGCGCATTGCCTTGACCGCCAGTGCAGGAGGAATGATTTCTCCGTCGAGCCTTTGCGACTCAGCTGCTTCAGTCAGGCTCATCCCAAACGTCCTCCCAGTTCTTGAATGCGTCGGCAACGCTGCCAAAGCCGGGCAAGTGCGGGTCGACAACCGTTACAATCTCGGCCTCGTCATTTCCACCGGCCCGCGTGCCGCGCGTCGCCCTGCCGACCATTTGGCTGTATAGAACAAGCGACCGTGTCGGGCGCGCGATGACGGCTGCACTCGTTGCGGGCGCATCGAATCCGGTGGTCAGAACACCGTAGTTCACAACCACCATAGCGTGATTATCTTTACTTTTGAAACGCCTGATTATTCTGTCGCGTTCTGCTGTATTGCTCTCACCGGTCACAACGAATGCTTCATGTCCGCGTATAGACAAGATTGCCGTAAGCATGCGCGCGTTCTCTACAGAAGGCGCAAATACGATGACGCGGCGATGCCTCGTCATCAGGTCTTCGACGGCGGACAGAATTTTCAGATTGCGCTGCGTGTCCGTACCCAGACGTTCCAGAATTTGCTCCGGCACGTCGATTGCGGACGAGAGTGCATTTACATCGTTCTCGCTCAGCGTAAGACCTGCATCGGAATTGAGCGTGCGGAAGATCGGCCGCGCAAGATACTTCTGGTCGATCAGGAAGGTGACGGGGTCGTCGTAGCCTTTGACCTCCAGGGTGACCTTGCGGCCGTCGAAATAATCCGAGAGTTTCCGGTCCTCGCCGATATCAGACCAGCTTCGCCCCGGCGTCGCCGTCAAGCCGAGCAATGCGTTGTGCGGGCGCTTGCTGTAGAGCGCGGTAAGGATCGCCGCGTAGGTCGGCGCAATCGCCTGGTGTGCTTCGTCGATAATCGTCAATGAGACGCGATCGGCCAGACGCAGCAAGGTAGCGGGGTCGCGGTTGTCGAGCGCCGACATCTTGGCGAGGCCGGAAACGATCACACCGTCGTTTATGTCGAGAACATCGGGTTTCCTGTGTCCCCAGAAGCGGACGAGTCCGGTTTCCCGGTTGCCGAGGAAACGCCACGCATTCTCGAACTCGTCCGCGGCCTGGTCGAGGAGTTCGGCATTCTGAGCCAGCCAGCAGACGACGGTCGGCTCGCTCCGGCGAAGATGCTCCGCCACGATGTGCATGGCCGTGCGCGTCTTGCCCGCTCCGGTCGGCATATGAAGTATGACCTTGCGCGGCACAGCGCGAAGCGCGTGCGCCACGCGATCAGCGGCGGCACGCTGGTGATCGAAAAGCGCGTATCCGGCAGACGCCATCGTGGCGTCCGGGGCCGAATCCGCCGGCGCGCGCGGATCACGCACAACGCCGAAAAACGAATGCAATACAGGAAGTGCGTCGGTGTCGGCGGCCCTGGCGCAAAGATCGTCGTAGAGAGTCCGCCCGTCATTCGCGCCGAGACGCCGCCCGAGCTCGCGCGCCTTGGGCAATGGCAGAATACGGACGATGCGCTCGCGCATCTCCGCATTGCTCAACGCCTCGGATGGTTCGATCAGGCGCGCGGCGAGTTCGCCGAGCCGGTTGCCGGATGCTAGGTCCGGGTCGAGTCCCTGAAGCGTATCAACGGTCGTCGGACCGATCAGCTCCCGCAGCGCCGCAGGTTTGGCATTGCGCAGAAGTGTTTGCAGCGCGATGCCCGGCGCGTCGGATTGTATGTCGGTCGATTTGGTCATGGTTCAGTTCCGGCAGACCGGCCACGCCTTTGCCTCGGCCCCCGCCTTCTTTATTTGTGACACGCCAGACAGACTTTCGCCTTGCCGTACAGGTCATCGATATCCAGCGGCTCGTTGTCCGGCCGGAGCGGGTTCGGCTGAACTTTCGACTTCATGCGCGCAAGCCGTTGTTCGTGATCTTCCCTGATCTGCGCGACGCGCTCAGGTTGTTCCAGCTCTTCGAGAGATTCGCCCTGGCTCCAGGTGAACGGGGAACCGTGTTCGACGGCGTCCTTCTCATACGCCTTGGCCTCTTCGAATGCTTCCGGGTGATGCTCCTTCAGCCGTACCCATTCGATTTTCTGCTGGAAAAAACAGAAGGTGCAGCCACTACGCGTCCGCCACTCGTAGTATTTCGGCAAGCCGAGCCCGGCCCCTTCCAGGACATCGAGGACGCCAGCCTTGTCGATTCCGGCTTCCTTGAACGGCAGCCTGACGATGAGCTTGTCATGCTTCGAGGAATACCCTTCGCGGTATTCTTCGTCACTGCGGATGGCGACGTAGCTGTAAACTATCATGCCGTCGTCGAGCATCGGGCGAAGCCAGCGTTCGAACGGGCGAAGCTTGAGCTGCCGCGTGCACCAGCGCGTCTGGGGTGACGGCAGGAAATCGTTGTACTGCTTGAGCCAGAAGTCGAAATCGCGGTCGGGGTTCAGCCGCAGTATCGGTTGCCCGAGGAAGCCCTCCAGCCGCCCAAGATACTCATAGACTTCGGGCAACTCCTTGCCGGTGTCCGTGAAGAAATATTCGATTTCGAGCTCGGGATGATGCTGACGCATATAGACTGCGAGGGCCGCGCTATCGCGGCCGCCAGACAGGCCAAGGACGTGTTTCACGGGATCGGTCGTCAAGAGGCGGCTCTTCCTTTCCCGTTCTTGTTGGACGGTGCGGGTTTTTGCATGTAGCGCGTGCTGAGTTCCGCCAGCGCCGCCAGAATGATGCTGCGCCGGGATGTGTCGGATTCGTCGAGCGCCGCTTCGACACGGTCTATGAGCGCGTTCACGGCTGCGCGATCCGAGTCCGCAACATCGAATTCTTCAAGCATCGGCGCGGGCCGCCCGTTCGTGCCGATGACGACGGCCATGGCGTGACGCTTGTCGGGACGGCCCTTGACGCGCGCATAGGTTTCCGCGCGAAGGAATTTCTGCGACATGTCGGCGATCTCGATCGCTGCCTGATCAAGGTCGGGATCGACCCAGTCGCGCGGCGGTTTGTTCGCCGCCAGGCTCGCAATACCCTCGAAACTCTCGTCCGAGCCGTCGAACCGGGCCAACCGGCCGACGAATGCGTCGAGCCGGAAATCCCCGGCAAGCTGTCGGATGTTCTCTGCACGCTCGCGCAGCTCCGCGAGGGACTGCGGAGAAATGTTCGGAACCTGCAACTCTGCCAGCATCAGGTCGCGCATGCGGTGCAGCATCGACGGGTAGGCCTGCACCAGCTCGTCGAGTCCTTCGCGGACGCTCTCGATGACCCGGCGCAAATCAGCGTCGGTATCAAGCGCCACGTCCTCTCCGAGGGTTCCGGGAATGTCGTCGAACAGGAACCGGTTCGGATCGTGCGCACGTTTGAACAGATCGCGAATGCGCGCCGCGTTGGCGGACAGACGCATTGTCCGTGTCGTCCAGTTCGGCAACTGCTCGAATATCGACATCAATCCGCGGCCGACATCGATGGGTTCAAGATGTACTAGCTCGTTGGTCCGATCGAGATCGCGAACGACTTCCGCCATATCCGACAGAAGACGCCGCGCGATATCCGTCAGGTCCATCCAGCGCAACTGAATAATAGAGGGATCCTTCGCGAGATAGTCGGCATCGACGTCGTCGAACCGGACCCTGAAAATACCCTCGCGATAAACGGCGAGCTTGTCGCGCTGGGACTGGATGAATGCGACGGCAAGGAGCGGCATGAGCCCGTTCTTGACCCCGTATGGAGGCTCACGCCATAGCTCGAAAAGCTCCGAGACCGGAACCGTCCGGTCCGCATTCTTCTTTACGTACTCGAATGCGGCCTGCCACATCGGCGCAAGACAGCAAGGATCGTCGCCGTCCGCGGGAGAGACGAATCGGAACGTATTGCCCTGCGGAACGTAAAGTTCCGTCTTTTCCAGGATCGAAGCGAACAGCCCGCCCTCGGCCGGGAAGCCGTCGATACCGAGCCGTGGTTCGCCTTCGTTAACCACCATCCTATGTAGCAACTTGTTTTGCGCCATTATGGCGCTGCCAGATGGCTGTTGCCGATTCAGCAGTTCGTTGTGAAGGTGCGGACTATCGGGAAAGCGCCGGCCCGCCAGTTCGGAGGCGATGCCGTTCAGATCGGCCTGATGCAGACGTTTCTTCTGATGGTTCTTGCGAAACCACAGCGCGTTGTCGAAGGCTTTGAGCAGCTCGGTTTCCAAAAGCGCCTGCAATGCCGCAAGCCGGGCTGAAACCTCCCGCCGGGCAACCGAGTCCCCGGCCAGTTCGGGATGATCGTTGCTGACGTTTTCCAGCGCGATCAGCTCCCGCGCCAGCGGCACCACGGCCCATGATCGTTTGGAAATGCCGACGACGATGTCGCCCTTGTCCTTGCCGCTGTGACGCGCCGCCATCTGGCACAGCTTTTCGGCATGCTCCGCCTTCTCCCCGTCGGTCGGGATCGCGAGCAGAAACTGTCCGATCGCGCCGTTCTCCGGTTCGAAGCCGGCGGCGAATTCAGCGATGCTGCTGACCGGCACGATGTTCACATCGAACCAGCGCATGAAGCCGGTTTCATGGTAATGGCGCTTGGCCAGGATCGGCTGAAGCCCCGCAAGGGATTTCAAGTGCTCGAAGTCAATCTCGTCGATCTCGTCGAGCGCCAACCGGACAGCCCGTTCGATATCGAAGTCGCTCCCGGCGAAAATGGCGCGCGCGTCGAGGAACTTCTTGAAAATCGTAAGCGACCAGCCGTCGAGGTCCGAAAGCGCCTTCTCGATCACCTCTTGCGGCGTGTCAGGGAAACAGGATCGCAACAACTCGGAATTCGGAAGGAGGCCCGAGCGTTCCTTGAACAGGTCGATCACGGCGATGGTCTTGAGCAACCTGACATGCAGCGCATCGCCGCCCAGAGATTCGCAGCGTTCCAGCGCTTCGGCTGCCAGCGCCCAACGGTGTCCATCGGGCGAAGCGAGAATCGACGGCTCCAGGTTGGCGCGCAGGTAGTCCCACAGCCGGTCGGGGCCGTAGAGTTCGCCGTCCTCTGTATGGTTCAGAAAGTCCTGAAAACCGTGCAGTTCGGATGAATTGAGGAACCCGAAAATACTGCGCTGGTTCTGGCCGAAACGCCGCCGCGAAATCGGACCGAGCAAGGCGGCGACGACCGGGTGCAGCGGCCAGCAGGCCTCAAGCATGGAAGCCAGCCGCGACGCATCCTCACGGGGCCGGTCGCGACGGGCGAATACGGCAATCGAAGACGCGAGTGCGCCCGGCTTTTTCGCGGCATGATCGCTCTCTATGGCGCGGGAGATGAGGTCGATCTGTTCTTCACCCGCCGTATCCACGACGAGATCGATGAACCGGCCCTGTATCTTCGCCCATTCGTCCCGCATGTTATGCGAAAGTCGGTGTGCGTACTCATCGAATGCCTGGTGCAGCACCCCGACGATCAGAAGACGCCCGCCGCTGCGTGAAGCCGCTTCTGCGAGCTGCTGGAAGATGTAGATATCCGAGCCGTCCTGCGCTGCGGCTTCAAGAAACTTGCCCATCTCGTCGATGAAGAGAACAAGCCCGCCGTGAGTCCTCGGTTTGCATGCCGCCGCGTCGGTGAGCGCCTCTATCAGGTTGCTCTCGGTCCAGCCGCCGCGCGGCACTCGTTGCACGATTCCGCTTCGTTTGGCCGCTTCGCCGATAACCGTGACGGGGTCGGCGCGTGTACCGACAACGGGAAGGATGCGCCATCCCTTCGTGCCGGGCGGTAGAGCTTTCCGGATCGTGTTCGTCAGGCTCTGCCCGAAAACCTTCGCCGCCCGTTTCTGCAATCCGGCGTCGCCGTTCAGCAGAGCGGCGAGCGCGACGGCAAGGCTGGATTTGCCGCTGCCGTAGGGACCGGTCCAGGTGAACGCCCCTTGTCCGGTCTCGGACACGTGCCGCGCCATCGTGGCGAGAACTTCCGCTGAGGATTGCGGGCATACAAAGCCGTCGAGGGCATTCGCATCCGCGAGGTCGGTGTCGATGCGAACCGATCTCAGGAAACGGCGGGCAATGCGCACGCGGTCCTTCAGAAGCATCAGGCGGCCTCCTTCCCGGCGCGCGAAGCATAGTCACTAGGAAGCCAGGAAAGCGCCGTCTCTTCGCCGATCTCGACGTTGCGGACAACCTGCTTGAGGCCGGCGGTTTCCGACCATCGGAGCGCGCCGCTTGTTGTATCGTCGAGCACGGCGAGGCGATCGGCCACGTCGTTCTCGTCGAATTGAAACACGCGTCCGGGGCTGCCCGGTGCGTGGGCGATGGCCTCGAAGGACAGCGTGGCGGCGTTGGGATAGAAGCGAGACCAGAAGTCAACGAGGGCGTACGCGAAGACACCGTCCCCCAGAGTCGATTTCGGACCGCGCACGAAGCGAAAACCGTCGTTCTTGCCTATGGCTTTGATGAGCCCCAACTCGGTCAGCGGCGACTCGAGGGCGTCGTCATGCCCGGTCTTCCCGGACGGCTGCCGCGCGACGTAGGTGCGAATGAAACAGGCCACGTCGTTCTTGAGCGTAGTATGCGCAACGCGCGACCATCCGCGTTCAGTCGCAAGGCGGTCGAGTTTCCGGATCAGGCCCTCCCGCTCAAATGTAATTGCGGGATAATGGCTGAACGTCCAGAACCATGTGGTTCTTTCAGGATGTGCTGCGAACTGCCAGTGAAGCAGCCACAAGGTGGCGGGATATTCCATCCACGGATCGAGTCCGCCCTTACCGAATAACAATTGGCCGAGTTTGGTGGTTTCAACCGTGTTGGCGGCAGGCTCCCGGATAATGCGCGCCGCTTTCGCCCAATAGCGCATCGACCCGACCATGTTCTTACCGACGCCGAATCTCGCTATGGCGTCGTCGTCCCAACACGCAGTGCGATTGTCGGTATCGGACTCCGTCTCGGCGACGCGGTCGAACGCCTTTTTCAGCCACCCGTAGCGCAGCGGGAAGGTTTCGTGCCCCGAAAACTGCGGGCTGTAATCATTCTGAAAAAGAGGTCCCCGCGCCATGTCTCCCCCGGGCTGCTGGATGATGCATCCAGCTCGACTGTAGCCCGAACGACGTGCTATGGTCAATTGATCCTGGAGGCTCGCCCCAGAAGGAGTCCAATGGCAGAGGACGACGTCTCACAAGGTCTTCTTCCCCTATGTCATTGAGGAACAATGAAAATCGGAAGCACGATATATCTCGATCACCAAGCGACGACTCCGATCGATGCGCGTGTTTTGGCCGCAATGACCCCATATTACAGCGAATCATTCGGCAATCCGCATTCATCCGATCATACGCTCGGATGGGAAACATCGCGCGCCGTCGATGACGCCGCGGCTCGTATTGCGCGGCTGATCGGCGCAGACGCCGATGAGATTGTCTTTACCTCGGGAGCCACCGAAGCCAACAACCTCGCCTTGCTGGGGCTCGGACGGCGAGCCGTCGCAGTCGACCGTCGCCGTATCTTGCTCGGCGCTGCCGAGCATAAGTGCGTGCTCGCGGCGGGTCGTGCGCTTGAAGATCACTATGGCTTCGAAGTCGAGCATCTTCCGGTCGACGCGGAAGGTTTCGTGGAAGCGTCAACACTCGAAAAGTCGCTAGGAGATGATGTTCTTCTTGTGTCCATCATGGCTGTGAATAACGAGATTGGAACAATACAAGATATTAAAAAACTTTCGGGAATCACAAAGAATCACGGAGCTGTATTTCATTGCGATGCAGCGCAAGCGCCGGTCGCAATAGATTTGAGAAATTTTGCCGAATACGTCGATATCCTCAGTCTTTCGGCACACAAGATGCACGGACCGAAGGGAATTGGAGCCGTCTACATTGCACGGGAACTGCAAGACCGGATCGAGCCGTTGATATACGGCGGCGGCCAGCAGAACGGCTTGCGGTCAGGCACGGTGCCTGTCCCGCTCTGCGTCGGTATGAGTGTGGCCGCGGACATATTTGCCGATGCGGCTGCCGCAGACCAGCGCAAGGAATTGCGCCGCAAGAGAGACAGGTTCGTCGATGAGCTGAATGATCTTGCATGGGCGATCCGAGTGAACGGCCCTAAAGGACCAGCCCGCCATCCAGGCAATGCGAATATTGGGTTCACGGGATTTGCTGCGCACAACATTTTGGCTGCTTTGCAGCCTCATGTCGCGGCAGCAACCGGCTCGGCCTGCACGTCAGGCATACCGGAACCGTCGCACGTTCTGAAAGCGATCGGCCTGAACAGTGACGAGGCTGAATCCTCGATCCGCTTCAGTCTCGGCTTCGCTACAACCGATGATGACATCGATGAGGCTGTCGACCGGGTCAAAGAGGCGTTGGAGAAACTGTCGAAGGCCGAACTGATGCAATCGGCTTGAGCCGGTCGCGCGGTACGTCGATGCGACGTTTACACCTCGGAATCAACGCGCGCCGGCTTGGGCGCCGTTAAGGTAGCCGCCGCCTATGAAGTAGATCATGATCAGTTGAAAGTTGAATTTGCCAAGATACCTGAGCCCGAACGGCCTTAATGTTCAGTTGACCTACCGCCGGCCCCACACAAGCTGCGCAGTTCGGCCGTCCGCTGCCTCAAACATCGCCGCCGAAATTGGCTCCGCTAAGCTCGGATCATCAAGACGGACACGCAGATAGTCCCGCGTGTTCTCCCCGCTCGTGCTCTCGCGCCAGGCAGCCCCGAGCTCCGAGCGTCCGGCAAGTATCCGGAACTCCGGTGCCCGGTCGTTCTCGCGATTGTCGTTGGGCACGAAGCGCGCTTTCACGTCTATAGTGAGCGTGCGGATGGTCCCGGCCCATCCGCCATCCTTCGTGGGGGTGAATGTTCCGATGATCGACATGGCTCTGCCTCCTTCCGTTGATCGGGTCAGCCGCGTTTGGGGGAAGAGCGCTCGCGCCGTGCTTTCGCAAATCCGCGGTCGGCGGCGAGGAAGCTCTCCAGCATGTAAGGGATGAGCTCGGCCACGGGCTCGGCCTTGCCGTAGGCTTCGCGGTAGAGCTCGGCATAAGCCTGGAGAGCCTTGTTCAGTTCGGGCGTGACCGTGATGGTGATCTTGACCGGCGTCCGGTCGGGCAGCTTCGACAGCTTCAGGTCGGGCATGGGCATCTCCTTCGTCAGCCGCGGTAGGGTCTCAGCACCAGGTCCTTGTGGACGATGATGCGCAGCGGCCAGCCGGGCCGCACGGTGATGGTCGGCTGGATGTTGAGGTTGCGCTCGGTGATGCGCTGGCCGGCGCGGTTGGCATCGCGCTGGGCGGACTCCCGAATGGCCCGGAGGAGATCGCCCTCCTCCTCGCCGAAGGTCAGCTCGGTGCCGACGCCGAGCAGCGTCGAGAGCGCGACGCCGGCGATGAGCCGCCAGGTGTGGTAGTCGACCTCGTCCTCGAGACCGGCGTAGCCGGCCGTATCGGTCGCCGGCAGGTTCTCGATCACGATCGAGGAGCCGTCCGGCATGACGATGCGATTCCAGATGACGAGCGCCCGGCTCTGGCCGAAGGCGACGACGCTGTCGTACTCGCCGATCAGGCGCGCGCCCTGCGGGATCAGGAGATGCCGGCCGGTCGGCGTGTCGTAGACGTTCCCGGTGACCTGGGCGACCACCAGTCCGGGCAGGTCGGAGTTGATGCCCGTCACCAGGCTCGCCGGAATCGACGTCCCCGCCATCACCACGTAGGGCGAGACGGGATCCTGTAGCGGGTGCGGGTTGTAGACCTCGTCGTCGACGCGCTGTTTCAGGAAGTCGAGCTTGCGGCCCTGGTGATTCTGATCCCGCGCCGGGTCGAGCGCGAGGCGATCTCGCGCGTCCGTGACATCAACGGGTGAGCTTGATCTGCCCTGCCCTGCTGCCGAGCTAGTCGCCGCGTCGGTAGTCCCCTGCCGTGCGGAGATCTGGAATAAGACCTCCGACTCGCGTGCCTTCCGTGCCTGCTGCGCGAGACGCAGACGTTCGGCCCGAGCGGCATCGGCCTCCGGGTCGGGGCGGAACGCCGGGCCCGCGCCCCCCGGCGGCGCCACACCGAGGTCGCGCTCCATGTCAACCACGGGCGGCCCGACGTCACCGGGCAGCGGCGGGCCGAGCTCGGGCGCCGGCTTCGGCATGTCGCCATAGTCATGCGGCAGCTCGGCCAGCCCCTCGGCGGTCGGCTTGCGCTCGGTGCTGTAGAGCTCGTCGCCGCGCCGGTCCTCGCGAAACGTCGGCGGATCGAGCGCGACCAGCGTCGCGCCGAGGATCGCCGCCGAGCCGAGCGCCGCGCCCGCGATCAGGACCTTGCGGTTGAACCGCGTGACGGACCGCGGCCGGGCCCGCAACGTCAGCGTCTCCGGGTCGCTCTTCGGCGGCGTGCCGCTCGACTCGGCTCGGTCCGACATCACCGAACCTCCGTCTCGTCCGGTGCCGGCGCTGGCGCCGCGTTTGCCTGACGCCTGTCGGTTCGGCTGATCCGGACCACCTGCTGGGGATCCTCGCCGAGGCGGAGCTCGGCCGCGGCGAACAGCCGGTCGACAATGTAGTAGTTGCCGCGGACCCGGTAGTTGACGAGCTCGGCCCCGCCCTCGGGGCCGACCACGAACAGGGGCGGCGCCTCGCCCTGGTCGATGTGCCGCGGGAACTCGATGTAGACCTTGTGGGTGTCGTCGAACGCGCGGAGCGGCCGCCACGGCGGGTTGTCGCCGGTGATCTCGTAGCGGAAGCGCAGGCGCTCGAGCGCAAGACCCTGATCGATGGCGAGGGCCTCGCTCGCCCGCTCGTTCTGTCGGCGCAGGGAGACCAGCTCCTCGTGCGGATAGTGCCAGGAGACCGAGGCCATGTAGGTTGCCTCGGTGCTCTCCAGCTCCAGGTGATACGTCCGTCGGTCGGTGGTGATGACGAGGTTGGTCCGGAGATCCGACGCCACCGGCTTCACCAGCACATGCACCTGCTGTTGTTCGCCGGTGCCGCTGGTGGTGTCGCCCACGACCCAGCGCACGGTGTCGCCGGCCGAGACCGCGACCAGCTCCTCGCCCGGCTGCAGCGCTATGTCGCTCACCTGCTCCGGCGACGCATACAGGCGGTAGAGGGCGCCCTTCGTGAAGGGATAGACCTGGACCGCATTGATGTAGCCGTCCTTAGTCGGTTCCAGCAGCGCAGCGGTGTTGGCGTCGTCGACGCGCTCCGTCGGCGGGCGCTCGTCGGTCGGGTCCGGCTCGTTTTTCGGCGCCGGCTTGAGCTGTCCCGGCAACGGCAATGGCTCGGGCACCGCGACGATCTCGACCGGCCTGGGCGGTTCCGGCTCGACGGCGGCGGGCATGAAGTCGCCGGTGTCGTAGGTGATCTCTGGGGGCGGCGTGCCCTTGGCGGCGCAGGCGGCGAGCGCCAGCGCCGACACGCCGCACAGCAGGCTGCGAATGGGAGTCATGGCGTTTCTCCGGGGTTGAGCTCGCGCGACCAGTCGAGGCCGTGGACGTAAATGCCGAGCGGGTTCTTGCGCAGCGTCGCCACGTCGCGCGGCTGGCGGATGACGATGGAGAGGATGCCGGTCCAGCGCTCGGTCTTGGCGAAGCTGCCGCCCTCCCAGGTCCGCTCGGTCCACTTGACCTGGAAGGAGTCGTCCGAGGCCCGCACGACGCTCGTCACCTCGACGGAAACGCTGCGCTCGCCGACCGCCTTGAACGGGTCGTTAACGCGGGCGAACTCGTTGAGGGTCTGGGCGGCGCGGTCGGTCGCGTAGTCGTAGGCCTCGAGCCAGCGCTTTCGTACGACGATCGGATCGATCGAGAGCGAGCGGACGTTGCGCACGAAGCGCGCCAGGTGGTGGGCAATCTGGGCGTCGGTGGGCTCGTAGGGCTGGACGGCGGGCGCCACGGCTTGGGCGGCACCGAGCTCATCGACCTCGACGACATAGGGCGTGATCCGGCTCTGCGCCGATTGCCAGATGAGCGCCGCCGCAAAGCCGACAGCGAGCGCCAGGCAAAAGACCGCCATGAGGCGCCAGTTCCGCGCCTGCACGCGGGCGGAGCCGAGGCGCTCGTCCCAGAGTTGGGCCGCCCTCTGGTACGGGGTCACCGGCTCGGGAGTGTCTCCATAGCGATTGGTTGCACGCCGAAACATGGCTCACTCCCTATCGGACAGGTCGGGATGGGCGCCGGCGCCGGGTCGGTCCCCTTCCCGGACCGCCTGCTCGGTCGAATGAAGGCGGGCGCGGCGGCGCTGCTCGGCGCGCAGGCGCCGCGCCCATGTCGGAACACCGCCGTCGCCGGTCGGCGCGGAGGAGATTGCGGCTCCACTTGCCGGCCGCCCGCCGCCGGTTACCCGCCAAGCCGCTGCGCGGCCGCGCTGCGCGCTCCCGGCGAAGCCGCCGACCATCCGCGCGCCGGCGGCGCGGGCCGTACCGGCCCCCGCCCTCGCGACACCTGCCATACCGGCGGCCACGCCAGCCGCACCGGCAGCGCCGGACGCGGCCTTGCCCATTCCGTAAGCCGTGCCGGTTCCGGCGGAGAGCGCTGTGCCGGCGCGCACGGCGGACAACCCGCCCGCGCCAGCCATGCGGGTCATACCGACCGCGGCCGCGCCGCCGGCGAGCGTGCCGCCGGCCACCGCACCGGCCGTGCCGACGGCGGCACCGGCCCCGAGTTGCGGCGCGCCGGAGACCAGGCCGGCGGCGATGCCGGGGCCGAAGATGCCGAGGCCGAACAGCGCGAGCGAGGCCAGCACCAGGGACATCGCCTGCTCGAGGCTGGGCTCCTCGCCGTCGAGCGCGCCGATGAAATCGCCGAACAGCGTGGTGCCGATGCCGATGATGACGGCGAGCACCATCACCTTGATGCCCGAGGCGACCACGTTGCCGAGCACGCGCTCGGCGAGGAAGGCCGTCTTGTTCCAGAGCGCGAAAGGCACCAAGACGAAGCCGGCGAGTGTGGTCAGCTTGAACTCGATGATGGTGATGAAGAGCTGGACGGCGAGGATGAAGAAGGCGAGCACCACGACCAGCCAGGCGAAGACCAGCACGACGATCGTTACCGCGTTGTCGAAGAAGGTGGTGAAGCCGAGGAGCTCGCCAGCTTGTTGGATCAGCGGATAGGCGGCCTCGAAGCCGGTCCCGGCGACAAAGCCGGGTCGGAGGAGATCGCCGGCGCTGAGGCTGTTGTTGGTCGCCTGCAAGCCCAGCCCCGAGAATGAATCAAAGATGGTGCTGGCAAGGAACTGCCAGTTGTTCAAGATGAGCGCGAAGGCGCCGATGTAGAGCACCTTGCGGATCAGCCGGGCGAGGACGTTCGAGCCCTCATCGAGCGCCCACCAGAGACCGGCGAGCGTGATGTCGATGGCGACCAGGATGGACGTGAGGAACGCGACGTCGCCCGTGAGCAAACCGAAGCCCGAGTCGATGTAGGTGACGAAGGTCTGCGTGAAGCGGTCGATGACATTGATGTCGTCCATGGCGCGGTTGCCCCGCTTACCTCAGTCGAGCGGCGTGTAGGCCTTGCCGTCGCCGAGGAACCGGTCGAACTGCGCGCGCGCCTGCTCCTGGGCGGCGGCCGCGCGGGCGCGCTCCAGCGCCTCGGCCCGGTATTGCGCGGCGACCAACTCCTGGGTCTGGAGCTGCTGCTTGGTCGAGAGCGCGACAAGCTGGTTGGTGGCCTGTTGCGCCTGCAGGCTGCCGATGGCGGCCTGGGACTCGGCAAGGAGCCGCGCGAGCTCGCCGCTGTCGGTCTCGACGTTCTGCACGACCTCGGCCTGCACCAGCATGGTCAGGCGCAGCGCGTCCATCGAATGCTCCCAGCGGCCGCGCGCATCGCGGGCGAGCTCGTCGGTGGTCACGGTCGCCGCGTATTCCTTGGGGTAGAGCCGCGCGAGCTCCTGCTCGGTGCGGTCGACCCGGAATGCGATGCCCTCGGCCTGCGCCATCAGCAGGTTGATCCGGCCGAGCGCGGCCTGGATCGCGCCGAGCGAGGAGTAGTCGAGGCGCTCCAGGTGCTTCGCCATGTTCTGCAGCATCAGTACCTGGTTCTGCAGGCCGCGGATCTGGTTGTTGATCTGCTGCAGCGCCCGGGCGGCCTGCAGGACGTTCTGGCTGTAGTTCGAGGGATCGAACACGACGTCGCCGGCTCCGAACAGGGCGTGCGCGGGCTGAACCGATGCAAGAGCGAGACAGGCCGCCAGACAAGCGGCCCCGAGATGGCGTTTCATAGTTGATCTCCTTGTGTACCGGGGAAGTCGCGCAGCAGGTCGGCCGCCCAATAGAGGTTCCGCGCCCGAAGCCAGGCAGCCGCGAAGCCTTCCGGTCCGGCCTCCGTCAGCACGCGGTCGATCAGTGCCTGGTCGGCTGGCTGGGAGGCTGCGCAGAAGGCGAGCGCTACCGGCTCGAGGCCCAGCTCGAACAGCCGATTGCCGCGCCAGGACTGCAAGTAGTAGTCGCGCTTCGGCTGCGCGGCGGCGATCAGCTCGATCTGGCGCGCGTTCAAACCGAAGCGCTCGTAGGCTTCCCGGCTCTGGGGCTCCATGGCCCGGTCGTTGGTCAGGAAGACGCGCTGCGGGCAGGACTCGATCAGCGTCGGCGCGATGGCGCTGCCCGCGACGTCGGCGAGCGACTGCGTCGCGAAGACGACGGCGACGTTCTTCTTGCGCAGCGTCTTCAGCCAGTCGCGGATGCGCCCGGCGAACAGCGGGTTATCGAGGAAGAGCCACGCCTCGTCGAGGACCAGAAGCGTCGGCCGTCCATCGAACCGCGCCTCCAGGCGGTGGAAGAGATAGGTCAGTACCGGCAGGACAGCGCCCGCCTCCTGCATCAGCTCTTCCATCTCGAAGCACTGCACGTCGGCCAGCGTCAACTCGTCCTCCTCGGCGTCGAGCAGCGCGCCGTAGGGGCCTTCGAGCGTGTAGGGTGCGAGTGCCGACCGCAGGGCATTCGACTGCAGGACGACAGAGAGCCCCGTAATGGTGCGCTCCGCCGGCGGCGCCGAGGCGAGGTTGCCGAGCGCCGACCAGACGGCCTCTTTCACCTCCGGGGTGAGGATGACCTTCTCGTGCGCGAGCAGGCCGGTGACCCACTCGGCGGCCCAGCTCCGGACGACAGGATCGTCGATGTGCCTGAGCGGCTGGAACGCGAGGGCACCGCCGATGCCGAGCGCGTGATGCCGTCCGCCCATGGCGAGCACCGCGGCGCGGGCGGAGCCGCCCTTGTCGAAGACATAGACCTGGGCACCCGCGTAGCGTCGGAACTGCAGGGCCATCAGCGCCAGCAGCACCGACTTGCCGGCGCCCGTCGGGCCCACCACCAGCATGTGCCCGACATCGCCGACATGGGTGGAAAGACGGAACGGCGTCGTGCCGCCGGTCTCGGCAAGCAGCAGCGGCGGGCCGTCGAGATGTTCGTTCCGCGCCGGCCCCGCCCACACCGCCGACAGCGGCACGAGGTGCGCGAGGTTCAGCGTGTGAACCAGCGGCTGACGGACATTGGCGTAGACGTGCCCCGGCAGGCTTCCGAGCCACGCCTCGACGGCGTTGACTGTTTCGCGGATGGTCGTGAAGCCGCGCGCGTTGATGACGCGCTCGACCGCGTGGACCTTCTCCGCGGCCCCGGCCCGGCTCTCATCCCAGACCGTGACGGTTGCGGTCATGTAGCCGAAGGAAACGTGGTCGCCGCCCAGCTCCTGGAGCGCCGCGTCGGCATCGACCGCCTTGTTGTCAGCATCGGAGTCGAGAAGCGGTGCTGGCTCGTTGTAGAGCACCTCGCGCATGAGCACGGCGATCGACTTGCGCTTGGCGAACCACTGCCGGCGCAGACGGGTGAGCGCGCTGTTGGCCGCGGTCTTGTCGAGCGGAACGAACCGCGTAGCCCAGCGATATTCGAAGCCGAGATGATTGAGGTCGTCGAGCAGTCCCGGCCGCGTGGTGTTGGGGAACCCCAGCACCGTGACGGTACGGAGATGCCGTTCTCCAAGCATCGGCTCGAGTCCGCCGGCGAGCGGCGTGTCGGCCAGCACGGCGTCGAGATACATCGGCGTCTCGGGCACCGCGACGGGGTGGCGCCGGGTCGAGACGGTGCCGTGCAGGTAGGTCAGCGTCTCGGCGTCGTCGAGCGGCGCGCAGACAGGCATCAGACCGGAGAGGAGATCGAGCGCCCGATCGGCCTCGGCGATGAAGGCCTCGAGATGGTCGCGGTAGTCGATCCCGCGCTCGTCGGGCGGCGTCTCCAGAAGCGCCCGCTCAGCCCGGTTCACCTGGTCGAATGGCGGGAGATAGAGAAGCGTCAGGTAATAGCTGCTCTCGAAGTGCGTTCGGCGATGCCGATCCGGCTCTCCGTCAAGATGGCTGCGTTCGAAGGCAGCACGGCGCTCGCGGTCGACCAGCCAGGAGGCCGGGTCCGGAAATTCGGACAAGGGGTAGCCCGGTGCCGGATGACGCTCGGCCTCGAAGAACAGCGCCCAGCCCGAGCCGAAGCGCCGCAGTACGTTGTTGAGTCGAGCACAGGTGGCGACCAACTCCGGCTCAGTCGCGCTCTCCAGGTCGGGACCGCAGAAGCGGAAGGTCCGCTGAAAGCTGCCGTCCTTGTTGAGGACGGCCCCAGGCACGATCAGTGCCGCCCAGGGCAGGTAATCGGCGAGGCGCTGTGGCTTGCCGCGGTATTCGGCGAGGTTCAACATCCGAGCCATCCCTTGTGCCGGAGATGGCGGCTCAGCACCTGGCCGAACTGTGGGTCGCGCTTCGCCGCGAACACCGCGAGAGAATGGCCGATCGCCCAGACCAGGAGTCCGGCGATCCAGAGCCGGAGGCCGAGGCCGAGCGCCGCCGCGAGTGTGCCGTTGACGATGGCGACGGTGCGCGGCGCGCCGGCGAGCAGGATCGGCTCGGTGAGCGCACGGTGCAGCGGCACCTCGAAGCCTTCGACGTGCTCCGTCATGTGACCAGCGCCCCGCCGCCGAAGGAGAAGAAGGTCAGGAAGAAGCTCGTCGCCGCGAAGGCAATCGAGAGGCCGAAGACGATCTGCAGGAGCCGCCGGAAGCCGCCCGAGGTGTCGCCGAAGGCGAGCGACAGGCCGGTGATAATGATGATGATCACGGCGATGATGCGGGCCACCGGTCCCTCGATCGATTGCAGGATCGATTCCAGCGGTGCCTCCCACGGCATGCCGGAGCCCGCCGCAAGCGCCGGCGTCGCGAGGCAGACGGCAAGGACCGCGGCGAAGGCGGGAAGTGCAAGATATCGATAGCAACGTTGGCGCATGAGCCTGCTCCTCGGGTTCACAGGGCCTGGAGACGAGCCGGCGAGAGCTCGACGATCCGGTAGTCGCCGTGTGCGTCGAGCCCCTCGACCTCGGCGATGGTCTCGACGCGGCGTCCCTCGCCCCGGCCGCGGATGAAGACGACGAGGTCGATCGCCTGTGCGACCAGCCGGCGCGGTACCGTGACCACCGCCTCCTCGATGAGCTGCTCCAGCCGGTAGAGCGCCGAATGGGCCGCATTGGCGTGAACCGTGGCGATGCCGCCGGGATGACCGGTGTTCCAGGCCTTCAGCATGTCGAGGGCTTCCGGCCCGCGGACCTCGCCGACGATGATCCGGTCAGGCCGAAGCCGCATGGTCGAGCGCACCAGGTCGGCGAGGCCCACGACGCCGGGCTTGGTGCGCAGGGCCACGCAATCGGGCGCCGCGCATTGCAGCTCGCGGGTGTCCTCGATCAGGATCACCCGCTCGTCGGCCCGCGCGATCTCGGCCAGCAGCGCGTTGGCAAGCGTGGTCTTGCCGGAGCTGGTGCCGCCGGCGATCAGTATGTTGCGCCGCTCGCGGACGGCCCTGCGCAGAGCGTCCGCCTGCAATGGCATCATCACCCGGTCCGCGACGTAGTCCTCGAGCGTGTAGACCTTGGCGGCTGGCTTGCGAATCGCGAAGCACGGCGCCGTCGAGACTGGCGGCAGCAGTCCCTCGAAGCGCTCGCCGGTCTCCGGCAGCTCGGCGCTCACCACCGGGTTGCCGGCGTGCACCTCGACACGCAGGTGGCTCGCCACCAGGCGGATGATCCGTTCGACCTCGGCCGCATTCAGGCGCTCGCCCGTGTCGACCCTGCCCTCGCCCAGCCGGTCGAGGCGCAGGCTGCCGTCCGGGTTCACCATTACCTCGATCACCGAAGGATCAGAGAGCGCGGCACCGATGGCCGGCCCCATGGCCGTGCGCAGCATGGTGCGGCGGCGCTGGCGGCTTTCCGCGTGCCCGTTGGTGCCGCTCATGGCTCGGTCTCCTCCTCGGACGTCTGCGCCAGCACCTCGCCCGCCAGCGTCCGGCCACCGGCGATGCGGCGGCCGACCTGGTCGATGAAGGCCTGGAAGCGCTCCTGGCCGAGCGCACGCGCCGCCTCCTGGTCCGCCTCGGGAAGCGGCGCCGTCACCGTGAGGTAGTAGCGGACGAAGAGCGCCAGGCTCTCCAGCAGGATCTGCTGGTCGCGTTCGATCCGGTTGAGCTGCCGGCTGAGCCGGTCGAGCCGGACCCTGAGGCGATCATCGACCTCGTTGGCACCGCGCCGCGCGAGGAAGCTGCGCAGCGCGTCCGACACGATCGCCGATTTGGACGAGCCGGGCTTGGCGGCCAGCGCTTCGAGTTGCTCCGTCAGCTCGTCGTCGAGATAGAGGTGATGGCGTGGCTTCATGGCGACCCCTCAGAAGCCCGGCAGCAAGTCGTCGTCGCGCCGGCCCGGGTCGCCGTCGATGCCGTAGGCGCGCGTGACGGCCGAGAGCCGGCGGGCGCGGTCCATGGTCTTGGTCTGGGCGGGCGCGTCGGCCTCGTCGTCCAGGAGATCGAGGTCGCTCTGGCGCGCGGGCTCGATGGGCTTCGACACCTCGGGCTCGGGCATGCCGGCATGGCGCTGGTGCTGCAGCCCGCCCTCGTCGTCCGCGTCGGCGAGGCCGAGCTCGCGGTCCGCCGCGTCGGCGAGACGGCTGTCGGTCCCGCGGACCTGTCCGGTCCAGTCGTCTTGGCGCGGCGCCGGCCGATCGCGGTAACCGTCCTCGGTCAGCGCCGGTGCGTCCGTGACCCGCGCGGCAAAGTTGCCGTCCTCGTAGTAGCGGAGCTTCCTGGCGCGGAGCGGCGGCAGACCCGAGACGAGTACCAGCTCGTCCGAGGCCGGCAACTGCATGACCTCGCCCGGCGTCAGCAGCGGCCGCGCCGTCTCCTGGCGTGAGACCATGACGTGGCTGAGCCAGGGAGCGAGCCGGTGGCCCGCGTAGTTGCGCTGGGCCCGCAGCTCGGTCGCCGTGCCGAGCGCGTCCGAGATGCGCTTGGCCGTGCGCTCGTCATTGGACGAGAACGCGATCCGGACATGACAGTTGTCGAGGATCGCGTTGTTTTCGCCGTAGGCCTTGGAGATCTGGTTCAGGGACTGCGCGATCAGGTAGGCGCGGATGCCATAGCCCGCTATGAAGGCCAGTGCCGTCTCGAAGAAGTCGAGGCGGCCGAGCGCCGGGAACTCGTCCAGCATCATGAGGAGTTGATACCGGCGGCGCTTATCCGGACTGCCTTCCAGGCGCTCGGTCAGCCGCCGCCCGATCTGGTTCAGGACCAGTCGCACCAGCGGCTTGGTGCGGGAGATGTCCGACGGTGGGATGACCAGGTAGAGCGAGACCGGCCGCTCGGCGTCCACCAGGTCGGCGATGCGCCAGTCGCAGGCGGCGGTAGTCGCCGCGACGGTCGGATCTCGATAGAGCCCGAGGAAGCTCATGGCGGTCGACAGCACGCCCGAGCGCTCGTTCTCCGATTTGTTCAACGCCTCGCGTGCGGCCTGGGCGACCACGGGATGGACCACCGGGTTCTGCGGCGTACCCAGGTGGTTGGTCGCCATCATGGCGCGCAGCGTGTGCTCGAAGGACCGGCGCGGGTCGGAGAGGAAGCTCGCGACACGGGCCAGCGTCTTCTCCTCCTCGGCATAGAGGACATGCAGGATGGCGCCGACCAGCAGCGTGTGGCTGGTTTTCTCCCAGTGGTTCCGCCGCTCCAGCATGCCCTCCGGATCGACCAGGATGTCGGCGATGTTCTGGACGTCGCGGACCTCGTGCGGCCCCTTGCGGACTTCCAGCAGCGGGTTGTAGCGGGCCGAGCGCGGATCGGTCGGGTTGAACAGCAGGCAGTGCGAGAAGCGAGACCGCCAGCCCGCCGTGAGCTGCCAGTTCTCGCCCTTGATGTCGTGGATGACCGCGGAGCCGGTCCAGGAGAGCAGCGTAGGAATCACGAGACCGACGCCCTTGCCTGAGCGTGTCGGGGCGAATGCCATGACGTGCTCCGGGCCCTCGTGGCGCAGGTACTCGCGTCCCAGCCTGCCGAGGAACACGCCGCGCGGCTCGAACAGCCCGGCCCGCTGCGCCTCCTTGCGGGTCGCCCAGCGCGAGGAGCCGTAGGTGGTGACGAACCGGCTCTGCCGCGCCCGCCACAGCGAGCCGACAACCGCGACGACAGTGCCGAGCAGTCCGCTGGCGCCCGCCAGCAGGCCCGCGCGCCGGAACAGGTCCGGCGCGTAAGGCTCGTAGGCGTACCACCACTCGAACAGGCGCCAGGGATAGTAGACTGGCCAGTGCAGGAGCTCGAACCAGGGCGCGCCGAGCCGCGGCTGGTAGCCGAGCATCGCTGCGGTCCACTGCGTCGTCGCCCACACCCCGCCGATCACAATGGCGAAGACGATGAGCGCCTGGCCGATGAGGAGCTTGGTCGGTGTCATGCCCTTGAGTCCACACGTCGGCGCGACTTGTGCGTCGCGTCACGCCCCAAGGGATTCCTCAGACCGGCGGAATCGAAAATCGCATTTATTTACGCTGATCTACGCTCTCTTCTGCGCTTGCCAAGTAGGGGTAATAAGAGCGTAGCTGGCCGAGCGAAACGTGGAACTGAAATCGAGGACGGGGTAAAATCCTCACCTAAACGACATCCGAGTTCGAAGACGGCAGACGGTTGCCGCGGAAGAGGGATTCGGTAGGCAAGATTTGCATTGAGGGAGCTGGTAAATGAAGGCGCGATCAGCCCTTCTCGGTCTCATCATCTGGACCGCTGTCGTGGCTGCGGATGCCACGCAGGCCTCAGCCGCAGATTCGAGCGCGTACCAGGTAAGTGGGTTCAGGCTTGGAGCGACCGTGGAGAAGATCCAAGCGGCCGCGACCAAGAGTGATCTCATCACTCAGAGTGTCGTCCGTGGTCCGTCCTTCGAGCAAGCAATCATGCAGGCGCAGCGCAAGCTGATCCCAGGGCGGGACTACGCAGGTGTACGGATGGTTCGGGCGCGAGGTGAAGCGGCCGAGGCTCAAGTCACGTTCGCACCAACGCCAGAAGGTCCGCGGGCGATCAAGATCGTATACGATGTACTGCCTGGTGGCCCCGACATACCGACACTGGAAGCCAAGCTCCTCAATGACTACGGTGCGCCGAACCAGAGGAGCGAACGGGAATGGGTGTGGGGCGACACGGGGGCCTTTTACAGCCGCAAGAACGCTTATCTTGAATTTCGGCCGAACCCGGTCAGCGCCGGCGTACGAAGGCCTATCGCAACCTTGATCCTCGCTGACCCGGCCCTCCAGGAGCGCTCTCGGGAAACTATTGCCGTCGAAGCAGCAAAAGGTAGCTGATTAATACCTCCTCAGCGGCTGCAAACGATGAAGAGTTTTGCCTTACGCGGAGCTAGAAAGCCCAACGCTTGCCTGAAAGAGGTCGTTCCTTGTTGGGAAGATTGTCGGAAATGGGTGGATTTCGGGCTTTCGCTGCGCTCCGCCTCAATGCTCGTAAGGACCGATTACCAGCTCTGCCGTTGCCAGAGAATTGCCCGATCCTGGCTGAGCAATCCGTTCGTCAGGGCTGGGGCATCAATTCAAGGCGAACGCTCTCTCGTGGTGATCACCCACAGCCGTTCTGCGAGTTTCCGAAGTCACCGGTAGCGAGCCCCTTCCTGCCGACAGTGCTCCAGAACCCGCTCGATCCAGCGGTCATACCAGACCCACGTGTTCTTGTAATCGCCCTGGCAACCGTATCCCTTCGCTGGGTTCTTTGCGTCGAGTTCCTGCATGAGCTTCGTGTGGTCCCCGGGGCCGAATTTCGGGAAACCAGCCTCCTTGACTGCCGCGAGCACGTCCTTCCTGATGAACCGCGCCCGGTTCACCTCCTTGAAGATCACCTCGCCGACCTCCTGTGCCGTATCACTGCCAGGCTTCACGGTAACAACCGCGACATCAGAGCCGGCAGCCTTCTTCGCGGCGACGGGCACGAAAGCGACCTTGAGGCGGAAGGCCGGGTCCTTAACTTGGTCGTCGGACAGTCCATGCTCAAACGCGCTGATGAAGGACGAGACGTGCAGGGGCAGTGAGGACGCCGTCTTCAAGCTGCTCCGCTGGTCAGGCCCAAACGACACGAACTGGAGAGCGATCGGCAGTCGCTTCTCAAGACCGAACTGCTTCCCGAAGAACCCCTTCAGTGCATCGTTGAAGTTCAGGGCACATGACTGGAGCTCAGCGCCAACCGCATCATCGATGCGGCTGGTCGACTGGTGCTCAATCTCGTTCCGTAGCTCGATGAGAAAGCGAAGGTTCGTCTTCGCTCCCTCGGAGAGCGGGCACTTGCCCGTGCTGATGCACTGGCTCAGATCCCAGTAGCGGTCGGCGCCGTGGGCCGTCTGCTTGCCCTTGTATTTGTAGGGGATGCCCTCGCGCTTGTAGTAGGCGTGAAGCAAGTAGGTCCAGGCGACGATGGCGGTCGTGATGAAGAGTTCGGCGCGGAACATCAGTCCGGCGGAGTTAAAGGTGTGGACTGCGGCGATCATAGCTTCTCGGGCCTTGATCAGGAGTTCGTCGCCTCGGGCGCTCAAGCCTGTTCCGGGGTCGACATCGGGCCAAGTCGACAGGAACTCGTCGAGGGCTTCGTCGGAAGCAGGCTTGACGTTCTTGTGCTTCGTCCTCGCCCTGATCTCTCCTATGAGTCGGTGGTTAATGGAGCGGGTCGGGCGGGTGAAGTAGGCCAGAATGTCCTGATCGTTCGTGAAGCCGCCCCCGCGATGAATCATCCCCTTGACGATCTCGACCTCCCACCGCTCGAGGGTGTTACCGCGCCGCCGCTTGATTCTTCTTGGTTTCGCCTCGTCTGCCATCGCCCTTTTCTCCGAGAAGGGAGCTAACACTACGGCTATGGAGTGGTCAAACTTCTGACGAACGCAACCGGTCACTTACTGACAGATCGGGCAATAGGAGTAGGATGGTCGGTATAACGCCTGGATGGCTGCTCCGCACTGGACGTTCTCGGACAGCCGCTATGAGACACGAGCATGCGCGGGCACGCCAGGTTCGGAGGGCTGCTTCGGGGTCGACAGCGGGCACGCCTACGAGCCTGATCGCAATCCTACGAGATGCCCGGACCGCTCCGCTTGCGCCCAAACGACCAGGAAATCGTTTCTCCGCGGACGATACCGGACACCTGCTTGCCGAGGTTGCGCTCCAGCACCGGCCGCCACGGCACCAGCGCGAACTCACGCGACTTCTCGATCAAAGCAAACCGGCCGCTGGCGAGATCCAGCCGGCGGCGGTAGATGCCCTCGACCGGCTTGCCGGTCTCGCTCTCGACGTAGTGTAGTCCAAGCTCGCTGGAGAGCTGGTCCGCGACCCGCGTCAGGTCGCGTCGGCGCAGGAGACCGAGCATGTTGGCGTGGTAGACGATCCGGTCCTGCTCCTGGCGGGCAAGCTCCTGCTCAATTAACCACTGCCGGCGCCGGTCGAGCGCCTGGCGTACCTGGCGCCCGAAGCCCGCGTCGCGGAGGCTGGTCGGCGTGTCGGCGAGCAACTCCCGGTCGAGCCAGGTCGCGCCGTCGGCGCCGACCTGCCGGTCGAGCGCCACCGCGGACAGCATCGCGACGATGACCGGGCTCGCCCGTGCCCGGCTTCGTTCGTACGCCACCGCCCGATCCAAATGATCAGGCGCGATCGTCCAGGTGCCATCCGGCTGGCGGTCGACGCCGATGTCCCGCCGCCGCATCGCCTCGAGCCGTCGCACGTGGGTCTCGGCGAACGCGGCCGTGGCCGTGGGGTCGTGCCGCAGGTGGATGTCAACGCTGTACTGCCCGTCGTTCGCGGCGGCGATCTCGGCGATGGTTCGGTCGACGTCTCTCGGCGCGGCCCGCTTCGGTGCGATCGCAATGATCGCACCGTCCGGCAACGGCTCGGTCGTGTCGGCCCTGCCGATATCGACGTAATGGGCGCGGCCGTCGACACCGTCTACGATCAGGTAGTGGCGGTCGTTGATCTCGTCGGAGAGACCGCGCGCGACGACGCGGCCGACGAGTTGCTGCGCGTCCATGTCGGCCGGGTCGTGGATGGCGTACTCTGAGGTCGCCCTGTCCCGACCCTCGCGGGTCATCTCACGGTGCATGGTCTTGATGATGTCGCCGCGCTCGCCCATCCGGCGCAGCACCGGCTCCAGGTCGTCGGCCAGCCGCCACCGGCCCGGCTCTATCTCCTCGGCGAGTCCGAGGCGATGGAGCTTGTGCAGCCGGCCGGCGCGCAGCGTCTGGCGGAAGGCGTCGCCGGCCGCGGTGCCAGACCGGACAAGCCCGTCCTCGCCGATGTCGCCCAGCAGGCCGCGGTCGAGGCTGGTAAAGCGCTCCTGCTCCACCTCCCAGCGCAGGCGGTGCTCGATCTCCAGATCGGAGCGCGGCCCGAGGTCGAGGCCGACGATCTCCGCCGCCCGCTCGCGCATGCCCCTGGCGAGGTAGTCGCGGGCGATGACGAGGTCCTTCCCCTGGTCGTCGCGGCCGCGCAGCACGACATGGGTGTGGGGATGGCCGGTGTTGTAGTGGTCGACCGCCATCCAATCGAGCCGGGTGCCGAGGTCGTCCTCCATCTGTCGCATCAGCCGACGGGTGAACCCTTTCAGCTCGTCGTACTCGGCGGCGTCCTCGGCCGAGACGATGAAGCGGAACTGGTGCCGGTCACCCTCGCCGCGCTCGAGGAACGCCCGGCCGTCGGCACGATCGGACTCGGCGTCGTACAGATCGCCGGGCAACCCCTCGCGGGTGACACCGTCGCGCTGGATGTAGCGCAGATGGAGTTGGGCCGCCTTCCGCCCCTGTCCCGTCAGCTTCACGATGCGCGACTTCACGATCACCCGGCGCGCCCGGTAGGCGGCGTACCGGTCGCGGGCGGCGAGCACCCGGCCGACGCCGGACCCACGACCGATGCGGTTGCCCTGGAAGGTACCGCGGCTCGGCGACGACCGGCCGCCGGCAAGCGCCATCGACCGCAGCACCTGGTGCAGGTAGCGACGCCCGCGCTTGCTGCCGCGGCTGCGGATCCGGCCGAGCCTCGGCGTGAAGTCGTCATCCTTCATGATCGCCGCCGGTCATGTTGCATCGTGATCCACGAGTAGACGGCGGCCAGCCGAAGCCGCAAGCCGCCGCCATGAAGATCGCGGCAGACCAAGGACTTACGCCCGCACTGGCGCCATCCTGGACGGGCATGGCGCCAGGGAAAACGATGTGCAGACAACGACATAGGCGTCTCATGGCGCCATCCTTTTATCTTGCCCTACCGGGCTTCCGGGCCACCTGCCGTCCCTCCTGCGATCACCTGCGATCTCTCATCGAACCTCGGCTCGGGCGACGGGTCCCGCGCTGGCTGGGATCACCGCATGAAGACATCGGGAGCGGCACCAGGCGGTACCGCTCCCGAGGCGGTCGGCGGTGTCATCCGCCACCCGCCCAAAAAGCCTGCTCGGCGCTCTCGAAGCTCTCGAAATGGCGCAGACCGAGCATCCAATGGACGTGCCGGTCTCCGCCGACGAGGCAAATCGCGACGTAGTAGCAGGCGCGGAAGTAGCCGAGAATCGCCACCCGCTCGAACGTCTCGTCCTCGTCGTCCAGGCTCTCCCAGACGGCGAAATTCATCTCCGCGATGCGTCCGTCCCAGTGGAAATCGGCCCGCTCGGCGGCGATGAAATGCTCGACGACGGCGTCGATTCCGTCGCTGCCGAACTCGGCGATCAGGTCGCGGCGGAGCTGCGGAAAGCGGTCGAACGCGGCGTGCGGATGCGTGTGAAGCGTGGTCATCGGAACCTCCATGGCTGCCGTCCTCCTCATCGAGGACGGACCCTGGCATCGGCCGGCGAAGCGGCCGTCAAGGACGCCGCAGGCGCCGCGCCAGCGGGGCGCGGGGGAGCCGAAATGCGGAACGGAGCGAACGCGGCGTGGAGCATTTTGGGGGGACCGCGCATCCTTGACGGGCGCTTCGTCCTGGCTGGTACGCTGGGACAACCGAGACGAGGCCCTCTCTCTCCGACAGGGCACCGTCCGCGCCACCGCGATTCATCGCTCTCTGTCCGGAACGGTGCGCAAGGGGACGAACAGCCTCTGCGAGGCCAGAGCCTCCGAAGACGCGCGACCGTCCGTCACCGTCGCGTGCAGAGGGAAGAAGAGACGCCGATCCGGTTCCGCGATGCCGTCGACCTTGGTTGCCAGGCGTGACGGATCGAGCCGCGCGAGGTAGGCACGGGTCTCGCGCGGCAGCGACCGCCCGTCGGTCAGGTGCTCCTGGTATCGCCTGGGTCCGGCGTTGTAGGCGGAGAACAGGCCGGGGAATCCAAAGCGTTCGTACAGGGCGCGGAGGTAGGCGGTCCCGGCCAGAATGTTGTCGCGTGGGTCGTGCGGATCGC
Source organism: Amorphus sp. 3PC139-8 (assembly GCF_040750475.1). Taxonomy (NCBI): domain Bacteria; kingdom Pseudomonadati; phylum Pseudomonadota; class Alphaproteobacteria; order Hyphomicrobiales; family Amorphaceae; genus Amorphus; species Amorphus sp. 3PC139-8. The sequence goes on from NZ_JABJVY010000023.1 coordinate 53,158, forward strand.
CACCAAGACCATGTCGCCGGCGCATCTCGTCGTAGGTGTCAGGCATCACCTGCATGAGGCCCATGGCACCGGCGGATGAAGTGATCGGACGGCCGTCGAGCATGGTTCGCCCGGCGCTTTCGGCCTGGATGACCGCGCGTATCCAGAGTGCCGGGACGGCGAACCGGGCGGAGGCCTCGGCAATGAAGGGCTGCCAGCGGTCGAGCCGCTGCTTGATGGCGGCCGGTTCGGTGACGGCGGAGGACGGGCACGCCAGGGTCGCGACGGCAACCATGCCCAGCACCTGGACGGTCATACGGTCCATAGCGGCACGAGCCTCCCAATGATCGTGGCGCACCGCACCGGCCCGAAATACCGGCTGTCGAACGAGCCGGAGACATCTGCCATCAGCAGGAACAGCTCGTCGGCGGCGAGCGTGCGACAGCCGATCCAGCGCGGCAGCACACGGCCGAAGGAGTCGCGATTGCGACGCGTGGCGACATACGTGCCGTTGACGAAGACGGCATCGCCGACGGCGCAGACGACATCGTCCGCAATCGCCACTAGACGCTTCACCAACGGCACGCCGGCGGGCAGATAACCACGGTCGGCCGCGAGCCGGCGGGCGTCGGGCGGCAAGGTGGCGAGCACCAGATCGCCGCGTGCCGGAGCCGTGCGGCTGACCCAGTAGAGCCCCACGGGCGCGCTCGCGCTGGTGTTCCAAACGAGACGCGGCGCCGGCTCGACGAGTGTTGCGAAGCCGATCGCCGCGAGCCCGATGCTCGCGAGGGCGAGCGGGACGCGCGGGCGGCGACGCCCGCGCCGGCGCCGCGTCGGCCGCAGAGCGCCGGACAACAGGAGCCGATCCTCACGCATCGGAGGTCGAGCCCTTGGCCCGGGAGTCCGACCACGCGTCGAGGTCGTCGATGTGGTAGCGGACGTAGCGGCCGTGCTTGCGGTACTTCGGCCCGCCACCGGTCACGCGCATCTTCTCGAGCGTGCGGCCCGACAGGCCCACGTAGTGGGCGGCCTGGGCGGTATTGAGGAAGGGGCTGCCTTTCTTCGCGCGGGCGGCGCGTTCGTGTTCGTCGTCGCTCATCGTCGTCACCTCGGCGTCCGGAGCGCGCGACCGGCGAGGTCGCGCCGATGACGGCGAGGATGGGCGCGCGAAGGGGCGGGCCGGGACCGGCGAAAACGGCCGCTCGGGAATTCGCCCCCTTCCGGGACAGGCGAAAGGCCCCGCGCCCGGAGGGGCGCGGGGCCGAGGCGGCGGCCGTCAATCGACCGGGTTCCAGATGATCGCGAAGGTGTCGGGATCGTCCTGCCCGGCGGCGCGGCCGAGGTTGGCGTAGAGCTTGCGCGGCCCGAACTCCGGTGCGGCCAGGCTCAGCGAGACATAGCTGTTGCCCGAGTTCTGGCCCACCCGCTTCCAGCCGGCGCCGAGCTCAACCCGGTCGCGGTCATCGGTGAAGACCCGAAAGTCGGGCTGGTTGTCGGCATCCTTGTCGCGGTTCGGCAGGAGCACGACGCTGCGCCGGATGCTGAGGGTGTTGATGAAGCCCTTGTAGGACCCGTCCGACTGGCGGTTGACGTATCCGATGGCTGCCATTGTTCGATCCTCCTTCGATCGTGCAGGGCGCCCATCGCCCTGCTTACGGCGGACCGTCCATGGCGGGCCCCGGACCGGCGCACCCGAAGGGCCGGAGCGCCAGCGGAGGACCGGCGGCGGCGGCTATTTTGGAGCGCAGCGGGCGCGAGGAAGCCCGCCGGAGCATCGCGTAGGCGGGCGGGGAAAATAGTCGCCGGAGCCGGTTTCGCCGGAACGGGGAGCGCCATAGGTCCACAAGCCGGAGCAGGCGCATGGGCGCTTGCAACGATGGAGGATCACGACCGAAGGCAGCCGGTTCGATCAATCTCGGGCTCGGGACGGGCGACGAGGGCTATCGCAAACCCGCTCCACCTCGGCGTTTGCTAGCCAACAGCTACAACCGCCCGGCATAGCCCGGGGAATATCGATCCGCGAACTTTGCTGCGGGAAAAGGCGTCCGATACGCGGAGTGGATGGCTGGCATCGCGTCCGGCGGACCTCGCCGGAGCCTTGGTTTCAAGAACCGGCAACACAGCTTTGACCCGATCTCCGGTGCAGAGTATGGAGCTAAGCACTGGGCCAATTCCTGGTAATGAACGGTGCGCTGCGACCTGACGGCGCGCCCTACGACTGCGCCGTCATCCAATGTTGCGTCTATTCCAAGGATACCGGCGCGGCTCAAATGAATTTCTAAGGTAGAGGGAAACAAAATTGTCCGACTCGATTGCGGTACGGGATATTTGAGGAATGTACTCGTCTCGCAGCCTATTAATCGTCACGTAGCCCGCATCTTTACCACGGTGCGCAATATCACCCCTCGCAGATACAAAGTCGTTCACTGCGTCGGGGCCGACGGACCAATTATCCGAGAGATCGGCAAGCCCGATCAGCTTAAGAAACATGGCGTCAATATTGTGTCGCTTCGGCGTGTTCAGTGCAGAGACATGCTCTCGGGCAATCTCCAGATATAGCGTCTGCCAGCCGTCTCCTGACATGGCCAACGGTTTGAAGTGGTGTTTCGACGCACGAACATAGTCCGAAATCGTGTGCTTGACGGGTTCAGGAAGAACGTCCGGATCGGCACAGCGTGCAATGCATATTTCGACAGCTTCAATGAGAAGTTCCTCAAGATAGAGCTCCCAAGCGGCACATAGCAGAAGCACGCCGCCACGGGTAATATGACCGAGGCCACGTCGACCTGGGCCATCGTCATTGAGCTGGCCGTGGCTCTCTACCATCCGACTTACATCGACCAACATATTGGATTCAAACTTCGTGAAAGCTCCTGAAGGCATTGAGTCCATCCCATCTAAATGGATCGCGCGATCGGCCCGCCAGCATTGCCGGGGCAACAGTTTAGCGATGTCAAAATCAGCTCGTGAAGCGTCTCAGTAATAAACGTGCCACGATCAATACGATATGGAGGCGGAACGTCGAGTCTTCTTCGTCCGAGAGGCCCGGGTGGCTTCCTTCGGGATGCAATCGATTAAATAATCCGTTGAAGAACCCGGCCCTTTGATCATCCCGCCACTCGTTCAATGCGACGCTTAAGAACGGTGGATCGAGATGCGCGAGTAATGCGCGGCGGCCGTGGCCGCCCGAGGTTGTTGCGGCTCTCTCAGGTGCCAACCGCTCCGCGATCTCGTCCAGCAGGCCTTCGAGGAAGCTCCGCATCTGGCTATTCGCCGATGCCCATTCGCCCCGGCCATGTGCATTGATCGCCTGTCGCAAATGTCCGAGAGGTACGGTGAAGCCATAATGCTCTAGCAGGGTGTGGACTTCGTCGTTTGCCTCTGGAACCTCCGCGACGGTCGGCAGCATGCGACGAAGGTGCAGCGTCCAGTCCTCGTCGTTTTCTTCAAGGACAAATCCATCACGCTCCAAGCCGCTACAAAACGACTGCCAGTCAGTGCCATGCCACGCACCAGGCGCAACGGTGATGGCCATCCGAACAATCGCCTCCGAGAGACTCATACTCCCCTCGGCACTCTCGACTACCTGCGACTCTCCAGAAAGCGCGATGCGTACTAGCTCATTCGCCTTTACCTGCTTGGATACCCCGGTGCCGGAGGTAATTTGGCCTTCTAAACCGAACTGAAGCATTAGATTATCGAATTCACTGTGCGTGAAGCTTGTCAGCAGATTGGCGCCAGCGATAATCGTAGGGCGGGTGAACGGACTGTCATTTGGCATCTTGGCATAGACTCATCAAAGCCGACCCGATGAGACAAGAGAATACACTATGCTTGGCCAGGATTGGGATGAGAGCGGGCGGCGGCTAGCAGGCCGCCGCCCGCGACGGGTCATTCGCCATCGAAAAGGTTCTGCACCCGCGCCCATTCGTCGGCGGTGCCGAGCGTGCCGCTGCCGGTGCAGGGACGCACCGGGAAAGCCAGCCAGCCGGGCAGCCAGCCCTCGACCTTGACGCGGCCGTTCGCGCCGTCGAGGCAGTCACGGATGATCTTCTTCTGCGTCTTCGCCTTCTCCGCGACGTTGGCGTCGGCACACCGCTTGCCCGCGACCTCGGCCAGCATGGCGTTGAGCACGGCCTTGTCGCGGATCATGTCGAAGAAGGCGTCGTCGGGCTGCCAGTGCTGCCCCGCGTCCACTGCCAGATGGTTGCCGACCGCCTCGACCACGGCGCTGCCCGCCTCCAAGGTCTCGGCCATGACGCAGGCGGCAATGCGCAGCACGTCCTCGTCCGACAGCGTCAATAACTTGGCGAACACGACCGCCGTGGGATAGGCGTCGTAACCCGGCTGTGTGACGGAACGGTGGTAGTCGGGCCGGTCCAGCAGGGCCAGCACCGCCTGCCGCTCGGCGTCGAAGGCCTGCTGCGCCGGGCTGTTCGTCACGCTCTCGGCGATGGCGTCGCTGCGCGCCTGCTGCGGCTCGGGCTTCACCTGCCAGTGCCCCGACGACGCGACGGCGTGCGCCACCATGAGCCGCAACGCCGTGCCCGGATGGGCGACGAGCGCGAGGCGCACCACGGCTTGGCGGTGCAGGTCGAGGTAGTTCTGCATCGCCTTGGTGACCTCGGGCCGCGCGACGGTGGCGGCCTCGATCGCTTCGCCGTCCGCGTCGGTCGACGCGGCCCTCTTCGCCGCGCAGCGCGCCTCCTTGCGGGAAAGCCAGCCCTCGTGGATTTCGACCTCGCCCCGGTGCGTGACGGCGATGAACACCTTGCCGCCCTTCTTCTTCGGGGTCTTCTCGTGCTCCCACGTGTGGAAGTGCTGGCCAGGCTCCAGCACCACGACCTCGGTCCATCCGGCTTCCAGAAGCGCGTCCCGCTTCGCCGCGATGGCCTCGTTCTGCTTCTGCCAGAACAGGTCGGCGTCGGCGAAGTAGGCGTCCTCGCCGAACAGGTCGGCGACGATCTGGCCGGGATAGTCCTCAACCGGGAACAGCGCGACGGACGTGGGGATCGACTGGCCGCCAAACAGCCACTGCTTCAACTGGAAGCCGCGCGGCGCGTACTGCTCCGGATCGGCGAAGAGCGCGAGCCAGTCCTTCTGCTGCGCCTTCGAGGCCAGGGTGAGATGGCGCACCGTCTCGGCGTCGATCTGGCCCTTGCGGTAGGCCGCCCTGATCCTCGGCATCAGGTTGCCGAGGGCGAGGCGGCGCTTCACCATGATCTCGGTGATGCCGAAGGTTTCGGCGATCTCGGCCACCGACTTCCCTTCCCTCGTGAGCCGTACGAAGGTCTCGTACTGGCTCATCTCGTCGGGATCGAGCCGGGCCGCGTTCTCGATCAGCGAGGCTTCGAGCGCCCCCGCGTCATCGCCCGGCTCCATCACGGCGCAGGGCACGGGCTCGACCTCGCCGCCTTCCTCGGCGACCGCCTTGGCGGCGAAGTAGCGCCGACGCCCGGCGACGATCTCGAAGCGCTCATCCTCGCCGTTGGGCCGCACCAGCAGCGGCTGCAGGATGCCGCGCGCCCGGACGCTCGGCAGGATGTCGGAGACGTCCGGCTCGCGCTTGGCGTTCCGCATGTTGAACGCGGAGACGTCCAGCTTGTCGAGGGGGATGTGTTGCAGTTGCATGGTCACTCTCCTTGGGCCTTGGGTTCGACGGCCCCGCCGGAAGCCCAAGCCACGGGCGGGGCCGTGCGCCGCCTATCGGCGCGTCGGCCCCGCCTTTTCGGGCGGAAGTTCGGGGTTTCGGGTGCGGAGCGCGGTGGCAGCCTGCGCGAGCACGCGCTCGGCCTCGGTGACGCGGCCCGCGATCTGCGCCGCCTCGGCGTACACGGAGAGCGAGAAGCGGGCGGCGAAATGGAGGTCGCGCTCGATGCCGAGGCCGAGCGGTCCCTTGACGCTCTCAAGCTCGGCAAGGCTGACATAGCCAAGCTCGGGACAGCCGAAGCCGAGGTCGCAGAGCCCGAACAGGATGTCGCGCTCGTCCGGCATCATCTCGGTGATCAGCCACGTGGCCGCGCCGGTCGGGTCGAACAGCTTGACCACGGGTACGTGGTCGGTCTCGCGCTCGGCGGCGCCGTTGGCGAGAAGGCGCTGGCGGATGTCGTCGGGGATCAGGATCATGGCGGGCTTCCGGTCAGAACAGGTCCAACTGATTGCGCGCGTTCTCGTCGAACAGGCCGATATCGAGCGGCTTCTGCGGCACGCGTGGGGTGAGCGGCGCGACCATCCGGGCCTCGATGCGCGCGCCGGCACTGATCGGCTGGACGCCGGGGACGAGGGTCTGCTCGCCCTCTTGTGTCGGCTCGCTGGCGAGCGGCTCGCGCGGGGGGATGGGGGGCGCGGTCATGTCACGGCCTCCGCGTCGCGGAAGGCCAGCAGGTAGTCGGCAGCCTTGGAGGCGAGGCTCGCGGCGCGGAAGATGGCGCGGTTGTCCTCGCGCAGGACCTCGAGCCACGACCCGATGTAGTCCGCGTGGCGCACGGTGGGGGTAATGCCGAGGCTGGCGCAGACGAACGCGCTCGCCATCTCGGCGACCAGTTCCTCGCGGGCGTAGGTCTTGCAGCCGAACGAGCCCGACAGGTCGCGGGCGAGCCGGGACGCGTGCCCCGTCCAGTGGCCGAGCTCGTGAAAGCAGGTCCGGTAATAGTTGATCTGCTCGAAGAAGGCGGGCTGCGGCGGCACCTGGATGTAGTCCGCGCTCGGCACGTAAAAGGCGCGCTCGCCGCCGATGCGGAAGTCCGCGCCGGTCGCGGCAATCAGCGCCTCGGCGTGCGGGACGGTCTCGCGCTCAGGCGGCGGCTCCGACCCGCCATGGACGCGCTCGGGCAGGTCGTCGCACTGCGCGACGTTGAACACGGTGAAGCGCTTGAGGAACGGCACCGCCTGCGGCTCGTCCCCCGTCTCCGTCGCGCGCTTCCGCTCGTCCTTGGGGATGAAGCGGTCGGCATAGACGACGGTGGTGCCGCGCTCGCCCTTGCGCACGTGCCCGCCAAGGCTGAGGGCCTGGCGGAAAGTCAGCCAATGCTGGGCGGGGTATCCCTTCTCGATGACCGCGCCCCACAGGATCAGGATGTTGATCCCGGAATAGGTGCGATCCGTCGCCGCGTTCCGGGGCAGGCCGATCCCGGCCTTGGCCCTACCCCAGGGCTGGACCCACGGCACCCGGCCGGCCTCAAGCTCCGCAATGATCCGGTCAGTGACCTCCTGATAGACCGTCTCCCGCTTGCGCTCCGGCATGGCACACCTCCGCTCGCAAAAACTCGCGCGCCTTTCCCCGGAAGCGGGGTGGGCGGCGAGATGCGACCGAAAAGGCCCGCCAAAGGGGCGGGCCGCACCCGGAGGGCCGGAACGCCAGTGGAGGACCCGGAGCGAAGCGGAGGGTTGCGGCACGTCGCGGCGGGCCTAGAAGGGAGCGCCGCCCACCCCGCGCCACCGGGAAAGGCAACAGAAACAAGCTCGCCGCCCGGAAGGGCGGCGGCCGCCGGGCAGCCCGCAGGGCTGCCTATCGCGCCAGGGATCGAAGCCCGAAGGGCCGAGACCGCGTCAGCGGGCTCGGTTCACGAGAGCCCGGCGACCGGCCGCCAGGCCGGGCGGGCGCCCTAATCGGAGAACCAAGAGCCGAAATCGATGAACTCGGGGAGCGAGGAACAGCGCCTCAGAGTTGAGGCTCTTTCGCGGATGTGGCGGGCCGGCGCAGGAGATCCGCTGCCTCCACGCCAAGACCCTGGGCGAGCCTGTCCACCACCTCGATGCTGGCGGCGTAAACGCTGCGCTCCAAGGCGCTGATATAGGTGCGGTCGATGTCCGCGCGGTCGGCGAGTTCTTCCTGCGACAGGCCCTGGGCCTGCCGGTATTTTCGCAAGTTGAGCGCCAGCACCTCTCGTATTTCCATGGACGAGAGAGCACCGGCTTGTTGAGTATTTCACCACGGAGTATTTTCGACAATCGCGAGCTGTCGGCGCTATGAGTCTGCTGCGGGCTTCACCGCCGAGACGCGAGCGGCGGCGCCGACAGCAACAACGGCAGAGGAATTCCGACGATGCCGACGGATGATCACAGCTCGGACGTTGCGGACCAGGTCTCCTGGGCGGAGCGGATCACCCCCTACGACGAAGCGCATTTCATCACCTACCTCCGGCTGCTGGACGCCGAGGCGGACGGGGCCGACTGGCAGGAGGTCTCGCGTTTGGTGCTCGGACGGGACCCGGATACCGATGCCGCGGCCCGCCGCTGTTGGGAAGACCACCTCGCACGGGCGCATTGGATGACACGGTCCGGCTACCGGCAACTGCTCGAGGACGCCTGAGCGGCGTGTCAAAGGAGAAGCTTGCGGTAGCCACCCCGCATGAGCTGCCGACCACGGCGAACGGCGCGACGCACGTGGTCGCGGAGATGATCCCGGGGGTCGGTCCAGTCGGCGTCGACGCGCGCCTCACCGAAGAGCGCCACGGCAATCTCGCGGTACGGCGCGTCGGCGAGCCAGCCGTCGAGCGCTTGCAGCACCACGCGCAGGCGCCGCCCGGAGGGCTCGATCCGCGGGCGGCTCGAGAACCGGCCGCGCCCGATGATGTTGGCGAGGCACTCGAGCGCGTGGAAGCGAGCGCGGAGTCGTTGAGACTGGAGGACGGCATCGGTCATTAGCCGCACCGGCTGCAACAGGCTCGTCCCCGTGACGCTGAGTTGAAGCGTGTGGCCTGCGTCCATGACCGAGAGGTGCTGTCGCCCGTCGGGCGTCAGCAGCACGGTCGTTTGGCACGGGATGTCTGGCAGGATGAACCGCTCCACGCCGAGGCGTGAATCCGCCACGAGCGCGATCGCGGGGAGCACATACGGGCACACGCAGGGGTCCCAGAAGACGGCAGCCGAGGTCGCGTTCTGGTCAGGCGCGTCGGCGAAAAAACAGCCCCCAATGCGCCATCTCGCGCAGTTCGGCCCGTGCCGTCATCACGGTGAGGTTGGGCGACCGCGTCTCGACCGCGACGGCGGCCGACGCGTCCGCCCAGGCGCGCCGGTAGGCGCCGTCGCGCCGAAGGAACTCCCAGGCCCAGCCGCGTCGCGGCAACGACGCGGTGTAGCCATAGGCCGCGCGATGGCGCCATCCAGCAACTTGGCCGGTGTTCGGTTGCTCTACCATGCCTGCAGGTTTCCGCGCTTATGGCAGATGAAGATCGCTGCGTGCCCCCCAACCTCGCCTTGGCGATCTCCTCTCGCCAGTCGATCCCTGCACCCGGTCCGCCGGACCTACGCGGCGGCCGAGGCCACCGGTGCCCAGAGGACGGGTCCGCGGAGCGCGCCGCCCTGCCGCATCTTGGCAAGTGCTTCCGGCGAGACCCCGAGGTAGCCAGCCACCGAGCGCATGCCCCCGATCGTCTGCGGCTCGCCAAGGCGCCGCAGTGGCCAGGCAGCGCGGCGGAGGATGCGCTCCATGCGGAGATCCGTGACGGTAACGATGTCAGCAAGGCCGCGGGCGAGTCCGAACTCGATCATGCCGGCGAAGAGTTCGTAGGTCGCCGAGGCGATCCCGCTCGCGGGGTCGCCAGCCTCGTGTCCGACGTCGAGCGCAAACCGGCTGCTCTCCCATATGGCCGGGTCCGAAGGTGCCGGGTGGCCGGCCAGCAACGGGGCGAAGGTGTCGCGGAGCATGGTCGGGCCCGAGGTCGGCAGCAGCCGCACGCAACCGCGGACATGGCCGTCGGGCGCGCGCTGAAGGAGATAGGCGGGATGGAGCGCATCGAACGCGTCGAGCTCCATGTCGCCGCTGACCTCGACATCCCAGTCGAGCCGTTGCTTGAAGACGCGGTAGCGCAGGCGGTACATCTCGGCGAGATCCTCTGCGAACTCGCCGTAACGGTCGGGAGTGATGAGCTGCATCATGATCGCCTCCTACGAAGATTGGCCTTCGCGTATTGGAGGCGAGACGTCAGGAAGAAACACCCTGTGCAGTTGCACAGGGTGACGGCGGATGGCCCGTCAGTGCGAAGTTGGCCTGGATGCGGACAGGCGCGCAACGGCCTGGCAGACCGTGCGGACGTCGAGCTTCGCCCTCGCGTTATCCAGGTGAAACGCGACCGTTCGGCGAGAGATGCCAAGGATGCACCCAATCTCCCAGGCGGATTTGCCCCTGGCGGCCCATTCGAGGCACTCGAACTCGCGCGGCGACAGAGCGGCTCCGTCGACGACGCGGTCGGCGACGAGCTTGCGGCGAGCGTGGGCATGAAAGTACATCGCCATGAGCTGCAGGACCGGCGCATGGGTCTCGATGCTGCGGCGGAACGCTGGATGGCGCTGATCGGCGGCGAAGGTAATGGCCGCGACCGGCCCCTGGCCGTCGTGGATCGGGATCGTGAAGCCGCAGCGGATGCCGAATCCGGCGGCCTCGTCGAAAAACCGCTGCTGCGGCGGCGTGAGCTCGTTCAAATCCACGCCGTGGCCCCACTCGAACGGATCCGGGGTACGCGCGGCCCTGAGAATGACCGGGTCGACGCGCTCGTAGTGGCTTTCGACGTAATGGCCGGTCCAGGCTGCCGGATAGGTAGAGATCACCTGTGCGTCCGCCCCGCGCCGGCGGGGCATGGACAGATAGGCGAAACAGCGCAGGTCGAGGGCGGCCGTAGCCTCGGCCATGGCCTCCTGCAGGCCCTGGAGGTCGACGCTTTCCCAAATATCGTCGATGAATCTTTGGAAGATGCGATGCATTTCGACATCTCCCGACTACCGGAACGAATTCCTCCTCTTTGCATGGCGAATGGAAGCCGTATGCGATCCAGAGCGGCCATCCGACGACTATGTAGTGACCCAAACCGGCACGTCCAGTGCTCAAATGACTGCCGGAGAAGCCGAGCTAACGCCTTTCATTCAGCCGCGATCGGGCGCTCAGTATTGTGATTGCTACGAACATGGAAAGTCGAATCCTGTAGGCCTTCTAGTCAGGGAGCACCGCTCTATGTGAGGTCCTCTCGGAGGCTAGGAAGCCTCGCCGTGCTGGCGCCGGGCCCGACGTGTCGGATCGAAACCTCGGGAGACCCTCAAGCGAAAACGACGGAAACATGACATCGGCAAGAACAAGGACAAGCGAAAGCGTGCAGCTCTGGGCGTTGCTGGCAGGTGTTGCCCTGCTCGTGGCGGGCAACGGCCTGCAGGCTACGCTGCTAGGCGTACGCGCGGGGCTGGAAGGCATGGCCGACGAGACGGTTGGCGTGGTCATGTCCGCTCACTTCGCCGGTTTCGTCGCCGGCTCGATCTACGCGCCCAGCCTGATTCAGCGGGTCGGCCACATCCGTGCCTTCGCCGCCCTCGCCTCGATCGCGTCGGCCGTCGCGCTCTGCTTTGCGATCTTCGTCACGCCGCCGGCATGGATCGCCTTCAGGGGGCTGCACGGTGCCTGTTATGCCGGGCTGGTGATCGTCGCTGAAAGCTGGCTCAACGCCTCGGCCAGCCGCGAACGGCGCGGACGGGTGCTGGCGCTGTACATGATCGTGATGTACGGGAGCTGGACGGCGAGCCAGCTATTCCTGACCCTGGCGCCGGCAGACGGGTTCGTTCTGTTTTGTCTTGTCTCGGTGTGCCTCTCGCTGGCCCTGGTGCCGATCACGCTTACCGAGGCGGGCATTCCCGGGGTGGTGGCAGCCACACGCCTGAAGCTGGGGCGGCTCTACGCCCTGTCGCCGCTGGCCCTGGTCGGCGCCTTCGTTCTCGGACTCACCGTCAGTGCGTTCTTCGGAATGGCGCCGACCTTTGCCCAATCGATCGGGCTGGAGAAAGACGCCATCGCGATTTTCGTCGGAGCCATGCTGACGGGTGCACTGATCCTGCAGTGGCCGCTTGGCTGGCTTTCGGACCGGGTAGACCGACGATACGTCATCGTTGGCACGTCCGCCGTGGCCGCCGCGACCGCCGCACTCATAGCGGCCTACGCCGGAGCGTCGCCGGGGCGTCTTATAGTGCTGTCTTGCCTGCTCGGCGGCGCGACGATGCCGGCCTACTCCCTTTGCGTTGCCCATCTTAACGATCATATCGAAGAAGACGAGTTGATCGCCGCCGCCAGCGGCCTCGTGCTCGTCTACGGGATCGGCTCCGCCGTGGGACCTTTTGCGGCGAGCGTGGTTATGGGGGGTCTCGGCCCGGACGGGCTCTTCGCTTTCATCGCCGTCGCCATGGGTGCCTATGCCGTCTACAGCGGGTACCGCTTTACCCAACGTGCGGCACCGGCGCCTGAAGACAAGGAAAGCTACACGGCCGTGCCGCAAACCAGTCACGCCGCGCTACCCCTGCATCGGCATGGCACCGGCAAGGCCGAGGGCGAGCCGGCACCGCGCTAGGTGTTCAGTCCCGGCATGTGGTGGACGGGATTGAGTCTGAACTGTTTGGGCTGCTCGTTCCAGATTTTGCAGATGTGCTCATATGGCGTTAGGCCTTTGAGCGTCTTGAGGCGCTTGGCGAAGTTATAGGCGTCGAGGAACGCTGAGAGATGCGTTCTGAGCTGTTGATGGCTCTCGTAGTGGTAGCGCCTGACGGTGGCCTCCTTGATGGTTCGGTTCATGCGTTCGGCCTGTCCGTTGGTCCAGGGATGGTTGGGTTTGGTGAGACGGTGTTCGATGCCGTGCTCACGGCATCGCATGTCGAACATGTGCGCGGTGTATCGGGCTGTCGGTCCGTCGCGATACCGTGTCGGGAAGCTGAACTGGATGCCGTTGTCGGTTAGTACGGTGTGGATCCTGTAGGGTACGGCTTTGATGAGGGCTTCCAGGAAGGCTGACGCGGTGCGCCGGTTTGCTTTCTCCTCGAGTCTGGCGAAGGCGAACTTCGATGTCCGATCGACCGCCACGAACATGTAGAGCTTGCCGTCTGCGGTGCGCAGCTCGGCGATGTCGATGTGGAAGTAGCCGATGGGATAGTCCTTGAAGCGCTTCTTCGGCTTGTCGCCCTCGACACTGGGCAGCCGGCTGATGCCGTGACGCTGGAACAAGCGGTGCAGAGCTGAGCGTGTCAGCTGTGGAACCGTTGTCTGCAAGGCGTAGAGACAGTCGTCCAGCGGCAGCAACGTGTGCTTGCGGAAGGCGACGATGAGCGCTTCCTCCTCGGCCGACAGCACGGTCGAGTGGCGCTCCTTCGGCCCCATCGGGGCGTCCTCCACAAAGGACCGTTTACGCCACTTCCGCACCGTCTTGGGGTTGACACTGTAGCGTTCGCTCAGCTCCTGGACCGAAGCTTGCGATCGCTGTATCGCAGCTCGGACAGCGTGCGTGGTCGTGGCGCTGCCGTGTAGTACCTGTCCCATAGCGTGTCCTTGTCGCTGGCCAGAGATACACTGCCATCACACCTTGGGACTGAACAGCTAGGACCAGAAGAGCGCGCCTCTACCGATTCAGCAGCCAAAACAGGAGGCTCAGGACTAGGCTCACGACCAACGACGTCATAAGCGGCAGATAGACGCGGAAGCCCTCCCGCTCGATGACAACGTCCCCAGGCAATCTACCCAGGCCCAGCTTTCCCAGCCATGGCCAGAGAAGGCCGGTGATCACAAGGACGATGCCGAGTACAACTAGAATCCGGCTCACCGCGATCCACCCGTACCACTATTCCCACGCCAAGCTCAGTACCAGATGCCCGGCCAGCGGTACCGGGGTGGTCTCGCAACCGGCATGATCGTGGCCGGCACGACCACCACGCGGGTTGCCGGGGGCGACAGCGGCGGCGACGATACTTCGTCGCGGAGCCTCATCAGTCGACGAATGCGCTCCTCGGTCGGCGGATGGGTGCGAAGAAGAGACGGGTCCGGCACGTGCCGACCGGGGAAAAGCACCCTTTCCCAGAAGCGCCCCTGCCAGCTCTCGAGTTTCGCGAGCGCTAATGCCAACCCCTCCGTCTCGCCTGTCAGCCTGACGGCGTCGAGATCGGCATCGAACTCACGCGCCCGCGAAAGCGCGAGCTGAAGCAAGTCCATGAGCGTTGGCGCGACAATCATGAGCAGTACGAGAAACCAGGGCACCACACCGCCGTCGGCCGCGATCAGCGGAAGATTCACCGCCAGCAAAACGATGCCGAGATAGGACATCAGCGCGGTGACCCGGCTCATCGCGTCGGCAAGATTCATGACCCACAAGTCGTTGTTCGCGATATGGCTGACCTCGTGCGCGAGCACACCGACAAGCTCGCGGAAGGTCAGGTTGCGCAACATGCCGTCCGTCACCGCAATTGCTGCGGCGCTCCGGTTGCCGACGGCGAAGGCGTTGAGCACCGCGCTTGGCACGTAGTAAAGGCGGGGCGGTGCCGGCAAGTCGGCCCGCCGGCCGAGTTCCGCCAAGGCGGCATAGACGTCCGGCAACTCCGCGTGGCCGACGGGCCGCGCTCGATAAAGTGAAAGTACGAGAGCCGGCGGCACCGCGGGCGAAAGCACCATCGCGAGGATCGCCCCGGCGAGCCCCCAAAGGATCCCTTCCGTCCCCCAAAGGGTCCACGCGCAGGCGCTCACGATCAGCGCCATTCCGGCAATCAGAAGCGCCGAATGGACAATGTTGCGCAGCTTGTGCATGGCGTGGGCGCTCATTGTCCTATTCCTTGTCGTTACCAGCGGCCGCTGGCTTCGCCACATCAAGGGCAAGCAAGGCCTCCTCGCCGCGAAGCGCGCGGGCGTGCAGCCACCTGAAAAGAAAGAGGGGAAGCAACGTGGTAAGGGCGATCACGAAGACCATGACGGCGTAGACGTCGCTCGTGAAGACGCCCGCGCCGCGACCCAGCTCGGCAAAGATCAGACCGACCTCACCCCTCGGCACCATCGCCGTGCCGATCAACACGCGGGACGGCGATGGCGCCGGGATCAGCAAGGGCCCGATCATCTTGCCGAGCACAGCTGCGACAAGCAGGCACGCGGAGAACGTCCAGACGAAGGGCTCGTCCCAGCGGACCAGGCTCAGGTCCAGGGAGAGACCGACGACCACGAAGAAGAACGGTGTGAAGAGATGGATGATCGGCTTCATTTGCCCCTCGACCTTGTGCGCAAAGTCCCGGTCCACCCGGGGGACGACGCCGAGCGGCAAGAAGAAGCGACGAGAGAGCGAAAGGCCCGCGGCAAGGCCCCCGAGGATGGCGGGAGCGCCAACCAGGGTCGCGAGCCACGCAAAGAAAAATACGAGTGCCGCGATGACGGTCGGTACCAAGCCAGGGATGCGCCCCATCTCATCAAGTCTGCGGATTGCCCAGGTGAGCGGATGGGCAATGAAAGGCGCGAACACAAAGAAGCCCACAAGAAAGACAAAAACGCGGGCCGTCTCGGTCCAATGGACGGCACCCTCGGTGGCAAACTGATGGACGAGGACGAGCAGCAGGACGCCGAGCACATCATCGACCACTGCCGCGCCGATCACGATCTGTGCCTCCGGGGCTTTCTGGAGGCCCAACTCCGAAAGGGCACGGACGGTTATACCGGTGCTGGTCGCGGTGAGCGTGCCGCCGACCAAAAGCGCGACGAGGAACGAGGTGTCGAACACCCAGTAGGCAAGCGCAAAGCCTAAGCCGAGCGGGAGAAGAAGGCCGGCAACAGCGACGGCCAGGGCCTTGCCTCCCGTACGGACCAGCCTCGCAACATCCGTCTCGAGCCCGACCTCGAAGAGCAGGAGCGTGACGCCGATCTCGGCAAGAAGCCTTAGCATCTCGCCCGGCTCCAACCACCCGAGCAGACTGGGGCCGAGAATGACGCCGGCAACCAGCTCGCCGATCACCGCCGGCGCGCCCGCCTTGACGGCGACGGCCGCGAACAGGCGCGCCGATACCAGGACCGCCACCAGCTCCAGGAAGAATCGATGATCGTCCATCGTTCCCCTCGAGCAGGTCAGCGGACGACGACGAACAGTTCGGCGCCATTCCGGTAGAGGTTGAGCGCGATGACCGGTCCGGCTTCGTCGATCGCTCGGGAAAGATCGTTAACTGTCGTCACCGGCTCGCGGTTGACGGCCATGATCACGTCACCCGGACGCAACCCCACTCGCGCGGCGGGACTGCCGGGCGCCACCTGTGACACGACGACGCCGTCGACCACCCCGTAGCCGTTCATTCCTGGTTTCAGCTCCTCGAACTCGGCGCCCGCGAGCGCGCGGCCGACCCTGCCGGATGGCGCCACCGACACCCGGTCACCCGGCCCCAGACGAGCGGAAACGGTGATTTCTCTTCCATCCCGCAGCAGGGTGAGCTCCACCTCCGAGCCAGCGCGCATCAACCCGATGGCATTTCGCAGGTCCGCGGAGTCCTCGACCGCACGTCCGTTCACCGCCACCACGATATCGCCCGGCCTGAGCCCTGCCCGCTCGGCCGGCGTGTCTTCTTCGACACTGGCGATGACGGCACCGGCAGTCCGCGGCAGCCTCAGAGCCTCGGCAAGATCGGGCGTGAGATCCTGGATCATCACGCCGAGCCGGCCGCGGCGGACTTCTCCGTACTCGATCAGTTGCTCCATGACGGCGCGTGCCATGTTGACGGGGACCGCGAACCCGATACCGACGTTGCCGCCGGCAGGCGCGATGATGGCGGTGTTGATGCCGACGAGCCTGCCGTCCAGCGTGAGCAGCGCACCGCCCGAATTGCCGGGATTGATCGGGGCGTCGGTCTGGATGAAGTCCTCGTAGCCCTCCACGTTGAGGCCGCCGCGGCCGAGCGCGCTGATAATGCCCGAGGTGACGGTCTGGCCGAGGCCGAACGGGTTGCCGACGGCAACCACGAAGTCTCCGACCTTCAGCCGGTCGGAATCGCCGAGCGGGACGTCCGTGAGCGCCTCCGGTTTGATCTTCAGCAAGGCGATGTCGGTTGCGGCGTCGCTGCCGACGAGCTCCGCGTCGAACCGGCGCCGGTCCTTCAAGGTGACGACGATCTGGTCTCCCTCGTCGACCACGTGATGGTTGGTGAGCACATATCCTTTTGCAGCGTCGACGATCACGCCCGATCCGGCGCTCATCTGCGGCCTGCTGCGGGGCAGTTCGGGGAGATCGAAAAAACGCCGAAAGAAGGGATCCTGATAAAGCGGATTGCTTTCGATGGGCCGCTCAGAGACGACCGAAATGTTCACCACGGCGGGCGTTACCTTCTCCAGCAACGGCGCCACGGTGGGGACACCGCGGCCATCGCCTTCTCCCGCGAGCGGCGCGACAGCGTCCGCGCGCCACGGCATGGCAAGCGCGACCACAATAATTATCGCCTTGAGAATCGATGAGCTGGCTCTCGTCATGCTTCGTACTCCTGGTCTAAGAGCTGGTCATGAGACGGTGCCTCCCTGTTGCCAAGAGGAGCCGGTTGCGAGCCGCTGCAGAGCGCTGTTGTGATCGGCGTCGGGGCATCGGCTTCCAAGGGGAAGGCCGAGGATGCCTGCTTCCCGGCAGCGAGCCGGTCTACGAACGCGCGGTGCCAGGCCTGTGCATCCTGTTTCCGGAGTCTCCGCAGCAGGGCATCATGCCGAGCCAGGCGCTCGTCGAGCGGCATGGTCAGTGCCTGGTTGATCGCGTCGGCAGTGCCGTCGACATCGTGCGGGTTGACGATGAGCGCTTCCTTCATCCCCTCCGCCGCGCCGGCGAAGCGCGAGAGGACGAGGACACCGGGATCGGCCGGATCTTGCGCGGCGACGAACTCCTTGGCGACCAGATTCATTCCATCGCGCAAGGGTGTGACGAGGCCGACCCGGCTGGCACGAAACAACGCCGCGAGTGTGGACCGCGCGAGCGGCTTCACGTGGTAGCGGATCGGTGTCCAGTCGAGGTCGGCGAAAACCCCATTGATCTCGCCGCTGAGCCGGTCCAGCTCCTCGCGCGTGATGGCGTACGGGCCGAGCTCTTGGCGGCTCAAAGGCGCGATCTGCAAGAGCGATACCTTGTTCCGCCACTCGGGAATGCGCTCGAGGAGGCTTCGGTAGGCGGCGAAGCGATGCGACAAGCCCTTCGTGTAGTCGAGGCGATCAACGCCGATGATGACGTCGCGATCCTGAAGCGCGCCCGTCAGCCTTTCCACGTGGTGGCGCGCTTTCGGTGACGTCGCCAGATCGGCAAAACCATCGACGTCGATGCCGACCGGAAAGACGCCGACTTGGACAGATTGGCCGAACGCGTCGATCTGGCCGTGCCCGTCTTGACGCGCACCCACCAGCCTTTCCATGGTCGAAAGGAAGCACGCCTTGTCCGTCTCCGTCTGGAAGCCGAGGAGATCGTTGGCGACGAGCGCGCTGAGAATCTCCTCATACCCGGGCAGAGAGGCGAACACTTCCTTCGGCGAGAAGGGAACGTGAAGGAAGAAGCCGATCCGGTGCCGGCATCCCAAGCGGCGCATCTCGCGCGCCAGCGGAATCAAGTGATAGTCGTGGACCCAGATGAGGTCGTCTTCTCGCAGCAACGGCGCCAGAGCTTCCGCGAAGCGCCGGTTGACGGCCCGGTAGGCCTCAGCATAGCTATGCCGGAACTCGACCAAGTCGGTCCGATAGTGAAGGATCGGCCACAAGCAGCGGTTGGCGTAGCCGAGATAGCAGTCCTGATGCTCCCGCGGAGTCAGATCGAGCGTCACGAGGTCAACATTCTCAGCCCTTCGATTCCTGGCGGGGCTGCCATCGGCGTCTCGACGAACCTGACCGCTCCATCCGAACCAAAGGCCGCGTCGCACGCGGAAGATCTCGTCCAGTGCGACGGCCAGGCCCCCGGCCTGCCCGTCCTGGTCAGGGTCCGCCACGCGGTTGGAAACGATGACCAGACGCGAGGTCGACGCGTTGCCGTCTGACCGGACCGCGCGGCCGCACGCAGCGAGGCTCGCCGGCAACTGGAGCCCGGCTTCATCGGGAGCGAGGCGATCAGCCGCCTTCCGTTCCGTCGAACCCGTCTCCTCGCGCCGCGTCTGGCGGAGTGTATTCGTTTTGTCTCGTAGCTCCTCCGGTCTGCACATCACGGCCTCCATGGTCTCGCATCGGCCGTCCCACCTCGCTGTCCTAGCGTGGTCGGACGACCCGCGGAGCATGGGCACAGGGCCTGACGGCTCTTGGGCCGTCAGGCCCTGTGCACCGATTCACGACGCCTTCACCTCGATCTTCCGAACCTTCGCCTGCGCCTCCGGCGTCTTCGGCAGCGTCACCGTCAGAACGCCCTTCTTGAACTGCGCTTCTGCCTTCTCGGAATCGACGCCCGGCGGCAGGGGAATGCTCCGGTAGAAGGACCCGTAGCTGCGTTCGGCGAGATAGTAGCCCTTCTTCTTCTCCTCCCGCTCCGCCTTCTTCTCGCCCCGGATGGTGAGGACGTCATCGCTCAGGCTGACATCGATATCCTTCTCGTCCATACCCGGGAGCTCGACGGAGACATCGACAGCCTCGTCGGTCTCGGTCACGTCGGTGCGCGGGCCCGTCACCGACAGCAGCCCGTTCGAAACGCCGGCGGAACGGTCGAACCGGCTCCAGAAGTCGTCGAAGACGCGGTTGATATCCCGCTGCAGGTTCAACAGCGGGTTGTCGCCGTCCCCTTGCTGCCGCGCGACCTCATTGCGGTCGCGGCCCCAGGGAATGAGATCACTGATCTGCATTTCAACCTCCTTCTCTTGCTTGCTCGGCGCCGACGGTGTCAGGCGGCCTTGACCGTGATCTTCCGGGTCTTGGCCGATTCCGCCTTCGGCATCTTCAGCGTCAGAACGCCATTCTTGTGACTGGCCTCGATACGGTCGCGGTCGATCTCCTCGGAGAGGGTGAAGACGCGTTCGTAATCGCCTTCGCCGTACTCGGCATGCACACGCCGATAACCATCGTGCGCCTGCCGATGGACATGACCGCGGATGGTCAGGACGCGACGTTCCAGGTTGACGTCAACGTCCGCGGGCGCGACGCCCGGCATATCCGCGACGAGGACCACATGGTCCTCGGTCTCGTAGATGTCGGTATCGGGCCTGTAAACCACCGCGGAGCGCGTCACCTCTCCCTGCTCTGTGGGCGTGACCTCGCGTTTCGCCGTGGTCGTCATTTCCTGGGCCATGGTTGCCTCCTTTCCGTAGTCATTACTTCCCGTTGATCGCGATCTTGCGCGGACGGTCCGCCTCGGGGCGCTGCATCTCGACCTCGAGCACACCGTTCTCGAATTTCGCCTGGACCTGGTCCGGATCGACCCGGAACGGCAGGCCGATCGTGCGCGAAAAGGTGCCGTAGGGTCGTTCGCGACGATGCCAGCCGGCGTGTTCGGCTTCTTCCACCTGGTGCCGTTCTCCGCGCATAGTGAGCGTGTCCTCGCGGATGGTGAGCTCCACATCCTCGGCGGACAGGCCCGGCAGCTCCGCCGTCACAACGACGCTGCTGTCGCCGATCCAGAGATTGACCGGCGGATAGGCCTGCGCCGCGGGGAACACCCCCGCGTTGTCGAAGAGCCGGTTCATCTCGGCTTGAAGCTGCCGCATCTCGGCAAAGGGATCCCAGCCGGTGCGGCCCATCTGTGTCAGCTGCATTGCTCTTCCTCCTTTGTTCACGATCCTCTCGGTCAACCGCGCATCGCCGACAGACGCGCAAGCGCATGCGCGTGATCGCTCGACGCCGGTTGTGGAACCTCAAGGTGCGGGGGGTGTCCTGCCGGGCCCGGAGGAAGAGCAAGAGATGGACAGGGCCCGACTCTGTTCGACGCGGCCCGGCTACAACCGGGTCGTGCGACAATCAATGACTAGGCGCACATCCTTCCGTTGCAAAGCAACGTGCTCGCGCCCAACCCTGCCGGTCGGACTTGCCATTTCTTGCCCCGGGACCCGTCAGTGGCATCCCGCGATCACCGATTTGGTATGAAGTTGCGGCTTGTCAAGTGCCTTCGCTCGAACCGATTCTCACAGGGCGGCTGTAGATCTTGAACAGCTGCATTCCCGCGCCTATCTCGATGCCGGCTAAAATGAGCGCGGTCGCGTCCGTGCTCAGGTGAAGGAGGTAAGGACATGGCTCTGAAAATCGACCAGAAGTCAGGTTGGCAGGATTGGGCCAATATTGTCTTGGCCGTCCTGTTGTTCATTACACCCTGGGTGTTCCAGTTCACGACCCCCACGGATACCACGGGCGCCAGCGAGACGAACGCTGTCTCCGCGGCTGCCTGGAACGCGTGGGTCAGCGCGCTGGTCGTCGCTGCCCTGGCGGCCGCGGCGTTGCTGCGCTTCGCGGAGTGGGAAGAATGGCTGAACGCCGCCGTCGGCATCTGGCTGGTGGTCTCGCCTTGGCTACTCGGCTATGTGGCGCTGGCCGAGGCGATGTGGAGTGCCATAGTTCTCGGGGCGCTTATCGCCATCAGTTCCAGCTGGAAGGCCCTTGAGACACGCAGCGGAGGCTGGCGAGCGACAGCGTAAACCGACCGCGAAAGCTGCCCGCGATGCGGTGAAGCCGAGGTCACGCTTCTGGCTGCCGAGAAAGGCCTCGGCTTCACCTCACTTCATCGCGAAGCTTACGCGAACCACATAGCGAGGTTGGCGGGAAGGGATGTATCGCGTCTTCACCGCAATGGGACGTGCGGGCAAAACCACTTCGCGCTCCAGTGCCCAGTTTCTGTTTCAGAGCCCGCCAGCGGCAGCGTTGAATTGACAAGTTTGGTGCAGCTGGAAGGTCGACCTTATTGCGGTAACGTCGTCATGGAACGCAAGACACAAATCAACCTATGGTATGTCGTTCTGGCCGTTTTCGGGGTGATCCTGCTGCGCGATCTCTGGGTTCAGACGCAGTCGGTCGAGCCTATTCCCTACAGCCGGTTCGAACGGTATGTGGATGAGGGACTGGTCCGGGACGTTGTGGTCGGCAAGGACTACATCCGCGGCACCTTCATCCAGCCTCAGAACGGCAAGAGCCATTTCGTCACCACGCGCGTGGAACCCGGGCTCGCAGAGCGTCTGAGCGGCACCGGCATCGAGTATACCGGTGCCGTCGAAAACACGTGGCTCAGCACCCTGCTCTCCTGGGTCGTACCCGTCCTGCTCTTCTTTGCCCTCTGGATGTTCGTGATCCGCCGCTTTGCGGAAAGGCAGGGTTTCGGCGGGCTGATGTCGATCGGCAAGAGCAAGGCCAAGGTCTACGTGGAGACCGACACCAAGGTCGGCTTCCGCGACGTGGCCGGGGTCGACGAGGCTAAGGAGGAACTGCAGGAGATCGTCGAGTTCCTGAAGGCGCCTGAAGACTACGGCAAGCTCGGCGCGCGCGTGCCGAAAGGCGTGCTGCTGGTCGGGCCGCCGGGCACCGGCAAGACCCTGCTCGCCCGCGCCGTCGCCGGCGAGGCCGGTGTGCCGTTCTATTCAATCTCCGGCTCCGAGTTCGTGGAGATGTTCGTCGGCGTCGGCGCGGCGCGCGTGCGCGACCTCTTCGAGCAAGCCCGGGCCAAGGCGCCGGCGATCATCTTCATCGACGAGCTCGACGCGCTGGGCCGGGCGCGCGGCGCGGCCGGACCTGTCGGCGGCCATGACGAGCGCGAGCAGACGTTGAACCAGCTTCTCACCGAGCTGGACGGCTTCGATCCGAGCACCGGGCTCGTGCTGCTCGCCGCGACCAACCGCCCCGAAATCTTAGACCCGGCCCTGTTGCGCGCCGGGCGCTTCGACCGCCAGGTCCTCGTCGACCGGCCCGACAAGAAGGGCCGGGTCGATATTCTGCGCGTCCACATGAAAAAGGCGCGGATCGCCCCGGACGTCGACGCCGAGCAGATTGCCGCGCTCACCACCGGCTTCAGCGGCGCCGACCTCGCGAATCTCGTCAACGAGGCAGCCCTGCTCGCGACGCGGCGCAAGGCCGAGGCCGTCACCATGGACGACTTCACCCGCGCCATCGAGCGCATCGTCGCCGGGCTCGAAAAGAAGAACCGGCTCTTGAATCCCAAGGAGCGCAAGGTCGTCGCCTACCACGAGATGGGGCACGCCCTCGTCGCCATGGCGCTTCCCGGCGTCGACGAGGTGCACAAGGTCTCCATCATCCCGCGCGGGATCGGCGCGCTTGGCTATACCATCCAGCGGCCGACCGAGGATCGGTTCTTGATGACGCGCGAGGAACTCGAGAACAAGATCGCGGTCCTTCTGGGCGGCCGCGCCGCCGAGCGCCTCGTCTTCGGCCATCTTTCCACGGGCGCTGCCGATGACCTCGCCAAGGCCACCGACATCGCCCGCTCCATGGTGGCCCGCTACGGGATGGACGAGGAGCTGGGCTACGTGAGCTACGACGACCAGCGGGCGAGCTTCCTGGGCGAGACGCGCCCCGGGTACGCCGAGCGCCGCTACAGCGAGGCCACGGCCGAGAAGATGGACGCGGCGGTCAGGCGGGTGATCGACGACGTATTCCAACGGGCCATGGCGATTCTACAGGTAAACCGGGAGCTTCTTGATCGCAGCGCGAACGAGCTGCTCACGAAGGAAACCCTCGACGACACCGCATTGAAGACGTTGGGACGAGAACTGACCAAGCCGGACACGGACGCCCAACCCGTTGAAGAATCTGCGGCCGTCGACGCGGCATAAGGGCGCGTCGACGGCCGAGGGTGTTACAAGATTCGAAGCACGACACGTCGAGGAGGTTCCCTATCGCCTCGTCCGAAGCGTGCCGCGCCCCGCTTGACGGTCTGGCTCCTATGTGCGGCCGGAAATGTAGTCTTTCAGCGCGGCGGCTTCAGCATCGATCTCGGCGAGTCGATGCTTCACCACGTCGAGCGTGTTGATGATTCCGCACAGTGCGCCACCGTCAGTGATCGGAATGTGGCGGACCTGGTGCTCGTCCATGAGTTCATAGATACGGCTAAGAGGGTCCCCGATGTCGCAGGTTGCGACCTCGCGCGTCATCAGGTCCCCAACCGGACGGTCCATCACGTCGCGGCCAAACTGCTTCAGGCCGCGCGCGATGGCGCGCGCGGAGACGATGCCCTCGATCTCCTTGCCGTCACCGCTGATCACGACCGCAGCAACATCGTCGCGCTCGAGCTGGTCCACGACGTCCTGGACCCTGGCCGTGGGCGGCGCCACCGAGACGAAGTTTCCCTTTTTTTCTAGCAAGCTCCGGACTGTCATGGCCTGTACTCCGATGGATCCCTTTCCTCCTCGATAATGGAATTGCCCCAGCCTCAATACGTCACGGTCACGGCCACGTCGTCGTTGCGGCCAAGCACATTGACCGAGACATCGTCTTCGTAGCGGCGGAGCAGGATGTCCGCGCGTGTTTCGCCCAATCGCAACGATCGGATGACCAGTTCGTCCAGGAAGCGGGGCAGCCAGGGCCGCCGGAATCGTATTTCATTCGCGGCGTGATCGAACTGGATGCCAAGACACGCCTGTAGCAAGGCGAAGGGCGTTCCGCTTGCCGCGACCGCGGCAGGCCGGGCCGCCGCCTTCCAATGCGTGGCGCGCAAGTTGTCGACCCTTGCGGCTTCGGCGGGGCGACCGGGCAGGCTCATGAGCGCCCACACCCAAGCCGGCGGCGCCCAGAAGAACGGCGCCGGCGCTATCAGCAGTGCGGTGTACGCCGCAGCGACCGCATAGTCCCAGGTCGACCAGCGCTCGACATGGCTCGCTGTCTGGCTGTCACCCATCGCGCGGCCTTCTGCCAATCCGTTCTCATGCCGCATGGCTGCGTGGCTCCTCATGCGCCTGATTAGCGGCGGCGAGTATCGCCTCGCCATCACCGCCATCGCTTCCCAGGCCGAGGCTGGCGTCCTCCCGCAGCGCATCGAGCTCGGGCTCCTCGTAGCCACGACGCTGGAGCCTGCGAACCAGCCGTTCTCGCAACGCGTTGACATCGACCTTGCCGGCGGCAATCTCCCGGAGGGACACGAGCGTACGCGGCTCGCCCGCGACTTCGATCATCTGCGGCTCACCCCGGCCCAGCTGTCGCGCGCGCTCGGCCGCGAGCAGCACGAGTTCGAAACGGTTCGGGACCCGTTCAAGACAGTCGTTTACGGTGATGCGCGCCATGCTCACCTCCCCCGGGCCTGTCCCTTCTCGACGGTCGGAGCGGCTGGTGGATGTTGCCACCGGAAGTTGTCGGCATAGCTCTTGGGACGGATTCTCGGCTCGTGCGGCTCGATGACCGTATAGGGCCAGCCTCGGCGTTCCGCGAAAGCGACCGCCCGTTCCTTGCTCGGAAAGGTCAGCTTCACCTGCTGGAGCGTGTCGCGCGAACTCGTCCACCCCATGAGAGGCTCGATTTCGGTCGCCCATCTCGGCTCGAATTCGAGCACCCACTTCTTGGTCCGTGCCTGTCCCGCCTGCATGACGCTCCGTGCCGGGCGATAGATGCGCACGGCGAGGCCCTGTGCCGGGCTGGCAGAGAACTGAGACGATGGACGGCGCTTCGACCGCTCCTGGCCTAGGTCAATGAGATCGGCGTTCCTGGCCGGTACGGATCGGGCCGGGGCTTCCTGCCCGCAAGGACCGAAATCCCGTTCGGTCTTGGCAAATGCTCTCATTGCCGCCTCCCTTTGGCAGGTTCACTTCCGGGGTATCTGATCGGGGTGCCGGCGGTGATGCCGAGCCATCCTGGCGGATCGCTCGCGGGAAACGACTCGAGCGCAGCCAGGTCAATGGGATCTGGCCGCACAGACGCCTTTTGCGAGGCGTCCGTGCCCGAGTACAAACCCGCGACGTCAGCAT
Source organism: Amorphus sp. 3PC139-8 (assembly GCF_040750475.1). NCBI lineage: Bacteria > Pseudomonadati > Pseudomonadota > Alphaproteobacteria > Hyphomicrobiales > Amorphaceae > Amorphus > Amorphus sp. 3PC139-8. Next base: position 78,715 of record NZ_JABJVY010000023.1, read on the forward strand.
TGACCGTCGCGGTGTCACCACCACCTCTGTCCGTTTCCTTCGCAGGCCACGCTCCGACCGGTAGTGGCCTGGTTTCCGCAGCGAATGATCTCATGACCGGACTCCTCCATCTTCTCGAAATTCATCGCCATGAACCTCGAGGACAGAAGAGCCGCCGGCGGCGGCCGCACTGCATCGGAAGGGCAAGAGGCACGAAACGTGCCGGGCCGGTCCATCACCGGGCTGCCGGTGGAGCCCGGCAGCGGCATCGGACGCACGGTCAAACACACCCTTCGCTAGAAGCGATGTGCAAGCGCGCGGCGGCTCACCCTCAAGGTCGAGCCTCGCGCCGAACGCGGTAATCCGCCGTTCGGCGAGAAAAATTTAGGATCGGAGAATGCCACTTCAAGACCTGCAGGATCGGTCTTGGACGCTGCGGGCGACGGCCGTCTCGCGCGGATAAGCGCAGATGCGCGGGGCCGGAAGCGAGAGGGTCGACGGGTATTCGATTTCTTCAGCCTTCGGCGTCACGGCGTCAGCGAAACCGATGTCGACCTGCACCGGAAAACGCGCGCCGGAAAGCCTCGCTCAATGCCGCATGCGGGTGCCGACAGAGCCATTCTCCCGTCCCGCATCTTCCCAACGCTGGCCCGGACCGCAAAAGCATTACCACTCCGACGGATGACGTTGTGGACAAAATACAAAGGCCCCGCAAGCAGTTAAGCTTGCGGGGCCCTGGTCAGATCTGGATTTCCAGCGAGTTATAACAAAAGTGGTTGCGGGGGTAGGATTTGAACCTACGACCTTCAGGTTATGAGCCAAGTGCAAAGCCATTTTTGGCACACATTTCCAACAGGATCCAACATATAACATATTGTATTTTTATGCTTTTCTAATCCAGACCGCTTGGTCATTGTTGGGAGTTTTTGATTTTAAGTGTGCCAAAAGTGTGCCAAAAAAGTTCGGTGGAGCGCGTCGCTCTCGAGACCGCGAGGACACCCGTGGCCACAATTCAGAAGCGTGAAGGAAAGAGAGGACCATCCTATCGGGTGATGGTCCGGATGAAGGGCTTTCCCGATCAGGTACGCACCTTCAAGCGGCTAACCGATGCGAAGCAATGGGCTCAGGAAACCGAAAGCGGCATTCGCAAAGGCGAATTCAAGAACGTCGTTCGCACAGCGGCGGCAAAAACTTTGCAGGATGTGATCGACCGGTTCCGCGCCGAGGTCTTCGTTCATCGCGCGGAGAGCACAAAGCGGGCCGAAGCCTCTTTCCTCAACTATTGGGAGCGGGAGCTCGGGCCGTACTCTCTTGCCTACATCACGTCTGATCTGGTGAGCGAGAAAATGCGTGCGCTCGCGGCTGAAGGCGACAGCCGCCGCAAGACCAAGGGCACCGATGGGAAGGCGAGGAAACCACAGAAGCCCAAGAGCCCGAAGACGCTGAAGCACTATAGGGATGAGCTCGCCCTGCTCTTCAAATACGCCATTCAGTGGGGTTGGACAGCCTCCAGCCCGCTCGATGGCGTGAATAAGATTACCAAGATCAGAAATGAACGGACCCGCTACCTGGACGATGACGAGCGAGCGCTCCTGCTCAAGGCCTGCCAGGAAAGCGATAATCCGCAGCTCTATCCGGTCGTGCTGCTTGCGATCAGCACCGGCGCGCGTCGCAGCGAGATTCTCAGCCTTACGCAGGCCGACGTGAACTTGGAACGCGGCACCGCCATCCTACGCAATACGAAGAACGGCGATACGCGCGTTGCTTACATCGTCCCGCAAATCTTGCCGGCTATTCGCGATCAAATTGCCTACGCCAAAGCCCTCTATGGAAAACTACACGAACCGCCGGAAACACAATGGTTGTTCCCACGCCGTGACGGCCGGGGACCGATCGACATACGCAAGGCATGGGAGAACGCCCGCGACGCCGCCGGTCTGGCGGATTTCCGCTTCCATGATCTTCGACACAGCACGGCCAGCTATCTGGCCATGAACGGCGCGAGCCTTGTCGAAATCGCGGAAGTGCTCGGGCATCGGACGCTTCAGATGGTCCGCCGCTATGCCCATCTTTCCGACAGTCACATCAAGGATGTTGTCGGGCGAATGAACAACCGCTACCTCGGCCCTTCCGAGCCCGAACGGCCAGACAGCTGATCGGCGTTGTGCCCACCCATTGGTTCGACCGGCGTCGGGCCGCTCTGCGAGTTTCCGGGAACGCCTACGATGATCCCATGTCCGCGAAGGCGTCGGCATAGATCGCCTCGATTTGTCGGGCCTCTTCGTCGGTGAGCGCGGCGAACTCCTTCTCGCGGGCGCGGTTCGAGAGTGCGCCGTCATTCTGTTTCAAGAAGCGGAAGAGCAGATCGACCGTGCGCTCGGGCATGTCGATCATCGCCTCGATCCGGGCGCGGAATGTGTCGTAGCGGCGCAGGAAATCCGTCTCGTAGGGCAAATCGTGGTCGATCGTCTGGCGGACGCACGCGTAGAGGAATTCCGCGTGGGGGGTCGCATCGAAGAATCGGTAGAAGTCGCCGGTGTCGTTGAGCACCCGAACGTTGAATTGCTCCGTCGGTTCCCAGCGGATCAGCGGCAGCAGCCGCTCCGAGTAGCTTTCCAGCGTGTCGCGATAGCGGTCGATGCGATCTAGAATGACGGCGGAGACCGGAAAGACCAAGCCCGGCGGGTTGTATCCTCGTTCGGCAAGGACATGGTGGATGAGGTAGCGATGCAGGCGCCCGTTGCCGTCCTCGAACGGGTGAACATAGACGAACCCGAACGCCAGGACTGCCGCGGCGATGACGGCGTCCATCTGGCGGGCGGGACCGTGGTCAAAGGCCGTCATGCCGTCGATCAGCGTCGAGAGGTCTTCCGGGCGCGCGCTGATGTGCTCCGGCAGCGGCATCCGCGTCTCGCGATCATGCTCGCCGACAAAGCCGCCTTCCCGGCGCAGGCCGAGACGAATGAAGCGGGCATCGCCGATGACGATGCGCTGCAGGCGCAGGAGCTCGTCGCGGTCCAGCGGCGTGCGGCCGGCCTCTCCGATCGCCCGGCCCCAACGCTGGATGCGATCCTGGGGCGGGCGCTCGCCTTCGATCGCGTAGCTCGACTTCGAATCCTTCAGCAGTAGGAAGGCTGCCGTCCGGGCAAGAATGTCGCGCGGGACGTCCGCGACGATCTCCTTTGCCTTTCGGGCCAAGTCGCGTGCGACGAAGTCCTCAAGCATCTTGGTGCGAAAGACCAACGGGCAGAATTCCGGCGTCCCAGGGAGGTTGTCCTTGACCCGGTAGCGCGGTGCTGTTTTCGCCTCGGCCCCCCACTGAAGCTCGGGATCGAGGGCCGGGACGTACCGCCCCGTCTTCGCATCCGGTAGGTCCAGGGTTTCACCTGTCAGCCATTCATAGAGGAACCAAACGCGACGGGCGTAGGCTCCGGTGGGCTTGCCGCGCACGATCGCTTCGATCGGTGCGGGGCCGGTTGTTTGAAACAGGCGCTTGAGCGCGGCGAGATCGAGCCCCTCATATTTGAGGGCGAAGGTGAGGTGGCCTTCCAGAGTCGCTTCGGGCGCGTGCCGAGGCGTCATCAGCCGCCAGCCGTCCTTTTCGATGAGACGGTGATGAGCGCCGATCGCCGAGAGCGTGCGGGGCAGCGGCACGTCGAGCCCGTAGGCGTCGATCAGCGCGCTGTAGCCCGAAGGCGTGGCAGGCTCGGGCAACCGCCTTTCCTGAAAAATGGTGACGGGGCCTGAAAATGGAATCTCGTTCGCTGCTGACATGAAATCCGTGCCTTGTTCTTATGTTTTGGTTCCGGCACAGGCCGTCTATGAATTTTGATATTAGCACGTGAAATATGATTCTTCAGTATAAAACTGCGCGAAACTCGACGTGGTCCCCTTGGTCAGGGGACACGTCGCCACCGCTCGGGGACGGAAGAGGGTTTCTCCGTAAATCCCTTTGAGTACTGCGTAATGACCAGGAGCTTGCGGGAGACGCCGCGTCGGCTACGCGCCGATTGTGTTGAAAAAGTCCGGTTGCGCAGGAGCTTGAAGGCTGATTCCGTCTTTTTGGGAATGACGGAGGGCGACGGCCATGATGGGATCGCGGCATGCAATGCAAGGTGCGCTGTTCTACGAGTTCTCGCTCGAGGACCACGTGCCGGCCGACCATTTGCTCCGATCGGTCGATCGGTTCGTGGACCTGACTGACATCCGGGCTCGCCTGCGCCCCTTCTACAGCGACACGGGGCGACCTTCGATCGACCCGGACCTGATGATCCGGATGCTGCTGGTCGGCTACATCATGGGCGTCCGCTCTGAGCGCCGTCTCTGCGAGGAGGTGCATCTGAACCTGGCGTATCGGTGGTTCTGCCGGCTCGACCTGACCGATCCGGTACCGGATCACTCGACCTTCTCGAAGAACCGTCACGGCCGGTTCCGCGACTGCGACCTGTTCCGCCAGTTGTTCGAGGGGGTTGTCGCACGCTGTATCGCCGAAAGGCTGGTTGGCGGTGAGCGCTTTGCCGTGGACGCCAGCTTGATCCGGGCGGACGCGAACAAGCAGAACGCAACGCCGATCGGCGATTGGCCAATCGATCGGCTCGATCCGGAGACGGCCCCCCGCGCCGTCAGGGAATATCTGGACACGCTCGATGACGCGGCCTTCGGCGCCGCAACCGAGGTGAAGCCGAAGTTCACCTCGCACGTGGACCCCGCGTCACAATGGACTGGCGCCCTGCGCGGGCCGGCATTCTTCGCCTACGCCACCAACTATCTGATCGACACCGATCATGCGGTCATCGTCGATGTCGAGGCGACGCGCGCCGTTCGCCAGGCGGAGACCGGTGCAGCCCGGACCATGATCGAGCGAACGATGGATCGCTTCGGCCTCTATCCCGAGGCGCTCACCGCCGACACTGCCTATGGTTCGGCCGATATGCTCGGCTGGCTGGTCTATGAGCACGGGATCGAGCCGCACATCCCGGTCTTCGACAAGTCCGAACGGAAGGATGGCACCTTCTCCAACACGGACTTCGTCTTCGACCGCGAGGCGGATGAATACATCTGCCCTGGTGGCAGCCGGCTGAAGAAATACTGGCGGACGATGACCAAGGCGCGCACCGGCGTCTGCAAGGACGGGTTCATCCGCTACTACGCCCGCAAGAGGGACTGCGCGTGCTGTGCTTTGAGAGACCGGTGCACACCAAACCAGCCGGCGCGGAAAGTCGCCCGTCACGTCCACGAAGGCGCCCGCAACCTCGCCCGCGAGATTACCGGTAGCGATGCCTACGTCGCTTCAAGCCGCGCGAGGAAGAAGGTCGAGATGCTGTTCGCCCACCTCAAGCGCATTTTGAAGCTCGACCAGCTGCGCCTGAGAGGACCCAACGGCGCCCGCGACGAGTTCCACCTCGCAGCCACCGCCCAGAACCTCAGAAAGCTCGCCAAGCTCTTCCCGGCGCCGGCTCCAACACCCGCCTGACCGAGGGCGGTCACGCGTGCCCTTCGGCGAGCCCACCCGTCAGTTCAGCTTAGACGCCGACTTCTTCAACACAATCCGCCCATGTCGGTCGATCAACGGTGTGCTCTCAGCAACGAAAAGAACCCATTTTCGGATCGGCCAACCTCACCGCATCAAGCTTGGACTGACGGGCGGCCACCTTCTTGCACATTCCGATCCTTCGGTTCCATCAAACACCCCATTTCGCCGTAGACGAAACCGCCAGTTGCCCCTTACCGGAAATCCCTGGAAGTCAGGACATATTCGCGCTGCCGCCTGTGTGAATATGCTTCAGAAGCAACTCCTTCGATCGTGCCGCGCGCTTTGTCGAAGGCTGAGAGAAGATCCTCCTCGGAGGTCGACGCTCGCGCCGAAAATGCTGGAATGGCATTCACTTCGAGAAAAAAGGGGATCTCAAACATGCCGTCGTGACCGACGAAGCAAATCAGTCGGCGCCTCGGGTCGTAGCTGCGGCTGGGATTTATGAAGCTGAGCGTCACTTGTGGCTATCCTCTGTTTAGCGACGGGTTCAACCGCCCGGTCATCTGCGGAGGCAGTTCAGTCGGCAGCACGCCGCGATATGCTGCTCGGTGAGCTAGGCGCATTGGCCATGACCGGGTTTTCCGGTCGGGTCGTCTTTGGCTGAGGTCTGACTCAGCGAGTGGGTTGAGCAACTGCGTCAAACATGTAGTCACGTGTGATCGGCAAGGCGTCGATGCGGCGTGCAAGCTGCATCTGAAAGACCATCATGGTGCGGTGCCGAAAACCAACCTCGCAGGACGCCAGATAGAACTCCCACATCCGAAAGAAGCGCTCGTCGTAGAGGGAAACCACTTCCTTTGAATGGCTCATGAATCGTTGGCGCCAATGGCGCAGTGTTTTGGCGTAGTGAAGCCGGAGTACCTCCACGTCGGTAACCCGGAGCCTGGTCGGTTCGACAGCCGAAAATACCTCGGACAGAGCCGGAATATCTGCGCCCGGGAAGATGTATTTGCGAATGAAGGGGTTGATTGGTGCCGGCGTATCGGAGTATCCGATCGCGTGGATCAGGGCGACGCCATCGTCGCTCAGCAGGTCGCGAATACCCGCAAAGAACTCCGGATAGTTCTTCTTTCCGACGTGCTCAAACATTCCGACGGAGACGATCCGGTCGAATTGGCCATCGATTTCACGATAGTCTTTCAATTGAAATCGGACCCGGCCATCAGATGTGGATCTTGCAGCTTGCTCCATGCTGTAGCTGTGCTGCTCTCTGCTTAACGTGATGCCGGTGACGTCGGCGCCGTAATTCTCCGCCAGATGAAGGCCAAGGCCGCCCCAGCCGGATCCGATGTCCAGCACCTTGAGACCTGGGCGGTCCAGGAGAAGCTTTGCCGAGATATGGCGTAATTTGTTCTCTTGCGCTGCCTCCAGCGTATCGTCTTCGCGTTCGAAATAGGCGCAAGAATATTGCCGCCCCTGGTCGAGAAAGAGATCGTAAAAATCGGAGGAGAGGTCGTAGTGATGCGCCACGTTGCGCCGGGCACGGCCGATCGGGTTCGCCTGCTTGAGTCCTCTTTCCAACCGTTCAAACAGGGCGAGCCAAGGATAGTCCGGCGCCGCTCCATAGTTGCGCACCACGACATCCAAAAAGTCGTAGATAGACCCGTCTTCCACCACCAGCCGGCCGTCCATATAGGCTTCGCCAACCGACAGGGTGGGATTGAGAGCCAGTCGATACTCGCTGGCCTTCGATGTGAGGCGCAGCGTGGCTTCCGGCGGCGAGCCATCGCCAATCATATGTCGGCGGCCTGCAGCATCGATCAGACAGAGGCTGCCTTCGTGCACGATGGTTTTAAGTAGTGTCGTAAACATCATGACCTGAAAAGCTCGATTTTAATGAATTGTGCCGGTTCAGTCTGCTCGATTGATTCTGGCGAGGCAACAGCCCCGCATCCGAACCGCACCCGCGTTCAGCCTTCCGGTTGACGGCGTGCCTGCAAGGGGGCTTTCCGGTCTGCCGGAAGAAATCCCGCTGACCCGAGGCCGATAGGCACTGCAGCCTCCCGGCCTGGACGGTCGGGGAGCTGTGTGTGCTGCTTATGATGACGTGAGTGCGTCCGCACACCCGTCGGCTCCGCGGCGGCTGGCAGAGGTCTCACCGGGCATCGTAGCCCAGCCGCCGGCTTCGATGAACCGTCGCCTTTCGTAGGAACTGGTGATCGATTCCAGTTCAGAGAGCTGCGCGTTTGAGTCCGGCGTGGCGTTGAAGCGCTCGACGCAGATCAGCGATGCCAACTCGCCGTGGGCGATGTCGCCAGCCACCGATGCCTGTTCGTCTGCTGTCGCGCCTGTCACCCAGCCTCCCCAAGTGAAGCCGACGACAAGCGTTGCAGCGACACTCACGACGCAGGCCCAGAGGAGGGTCGACTTTGCGGGTTGGTACTCTTCCCAGCGGGTTCCGATCGATCGTTTCGTGTCTGGCGTCCTGGGATTGCTTTGCGTGGCCATGGAATTGATCCTTCCTGTTGGAGCAAAGCGCCTCTCGACGAGGGTCGCCGAAAAACGAAAACGTGTCTTGAGTCCACTCGTCGTATCGAAGTCGCGACCGCCGGCTGAGCGAGGGCATATGCGGTCCCTGGCTCAGCGGTGGCAGCTCACTCCCGGCACCTCAGAAACCGGCACCGTCCATGCTGCTGTTCGCCATAGGAGGCGCGCCAGTTTCCCGTCGACCTACGATCATGACTTCGGCAGTGATCAGAAGCGCCGCGACTGAGCCCGCATCCTGCAGGGCCGCCCGCACCACCTTCGTCGGGTCGACGATGCCAGCGGCGATCATGTCGACATATTGCCCCGTCTGGGCGTCATAGCCTTGCCGCATGTCGGTTGCGGCCAGCGTTCTGCCGACCACGATCGATCCTTCGATCCCCGCGTTATCCGCGATTTGCCGGATCGGCGCCTCCAGCGCCCGCGTGACGATCGAGATGCCCGCCGTCATGTCGGCATTGGATCCCGTCAGTGTGGCGAGCGCCGCCTTGGCGCGCAGCAACGCGACACCGCCCCCCGGCACGATGCCTTCCTCGACGGCTGCGCGCGTGGCGTTGAGCGCGTCGTCGATGCGGTCCTTTTTCTCCTTGACCTCCGTCTCGGTTGTACCGCCGACACGGATGATCGCGACGCCGCCGGAAAGTTTGGCCAGCCGTTCCTGGAGCTTCTCTCTATCGTAGTCCGAGTCTGTCTCCTCGATCTGCGATTTGATCTGCCGGACGCGTGCGGCCATGGCGGATGTGTCACCGGAGCCATCGATGATCGTGGTCGCGTCCTTCTCGATCACAACGCGCTTCGCGCCGCCGAGCATCTCGATCGTTACGTTCTCAAGCTTGACGCCGAGATCGGCCGAGATCACTTCGCCACCCGTGAGTACCGCAAGGTCCTCGAGCATCGCCCTGCGACGATCGCCGAACCCGGGCGCCTTGACCGCCGCGACCTTGAGGCCGCCGCGGAGCTTGTTGACGACAAGCGCCGCCAGCGCGTCGCCCTCGACGTCCTCGGCGACGATGAGAAGTGACTTTCCGGCCTGCACGACAGCCTCGAGGACCGGCAGCATCGTATGGAGATTGCCGACCTTCTTGTCGTGCAGAAGGATGTAGGGATCCTCGAGTTCAACGCGCATCTTCTCGGTGTCGGTCACGAAGTAGGCCGACAGATAGCCGCGGTCGAACTGTGTGCCCTCGACGACGTCGAGCTCGGTTTCGGCCACCTTGGCCTCTTCCACCGTGATCACGCCGTCCTTGCCGACCTCGTCCATGGCCCGGGCGATCATCTTGCCGATCATCGCATCGCCATTCGCGGCAATCGTTGCGACCTGAGCGATCTCGGCGGAGGTGCTGACCTTCGTCGCGCGGCCGTGGATGTCCTTTACGACCGCGGCGATAGCGAGGTCGATGCCGCGCTTGAGGTCCATCGGGTTCATCCCGGCGGCGACGAGCTTGGCCCCTTCGCGCAGGATTGAGGTTGCCAGAACCGTTGCGGTGGTCGTGCCGTCACCGGCGAGGTCGTTGGTCTTTGAGGCCACCTCGCGCAAAAGCTGCGCGCCCATGTTCTCATATTTGTCGTCGAGCTCGATCTCCTTGGCGACGGAGACGCCGTCCTTGGTGATCCGAGGTGCGCCATAGGCCTTATCGAGGATGACGTTGCGGCCCTTCGGCCCGAGCGTCACCTTGACGGCCCTGTTGAGGATCTCGGCGCCGCGCAGCATGCGATTGCGCGCATCGGTCGAAAACTTGATTTCCTTGGCAGCCATTGTCGTCGTCCAGTTCTGTGCGGGGCCGTCGGGAGGCAGCGTTCAACGTCAACCGGTCAGGCGGCCTCTTCGACCGCCGTGGCCCTCTCGACGATTCGCAAGATGTCCGCCTTCTTGAGCATCACGAGGGTCTGCCCGTTTACCTTCACCTCGATTCCGGACCATTTATCGAACAGAACGATGTCGCCCGCCGACACGTCAAGCGCAGTCAGTTCGCTGCCATTGGCCTGCAAAACAGGGCCGACGACAATAATCTGACCCTTCTGGTGCGCTTCTCCGGCGGCTCCGGGAATAATGATCCCGCCCTCGGGCGACGTTTCATCTTCCGCGCGCCGAACGAGGACGCGGTCATGGAGTGGCCTGAATGTCATGATAATTCTTTCTACAGCCGCATCTTTTAGGGCCTTAAATTCAATATAATATTTTTTTCTCCCGAATAATAGATGCTTTAAAAAATATTATTTTCTCCAAAAATCAGAATACAATCAAACTCTGTTTACGGTTATTTTTCCTCTCGAATAAAGAAAATATTCAGCCACCCAAATCAGTCCGACCGGGAAATGCTTCACAACAAACACACCTATCCGGAGGCGCGGTCATTTTGCTGAGCGCCCCATATGCAAGAGGGACGGTGCTGACCCGGGCAATGGACCGGCATTCTCACGGCGCCTGAATTCAGACCGTGGGCATCCAGCGGTTCCGACTTTGCGTAGAGACCGTCCGCGATGCCAAGTGGTCAGCCCGGATCCGGACAGTTGATGCGCCCTGCTGGGCGAAGCTTACGCGCTGCCTGCTTCCGCAGACTGCGAGGGGATCTTCGCGGCGGGAACCAGTCTCTTTTCACACCACGTGACAGGTCTTCCGGAGGAAGCACGTGTCACCATCGGAGACAATCGTGACAAAGCTTATCGGTATTCAGCACAAGACCAGCTATCGCTACCGCCGTTCCGTTGGACTCGGTGCGCACCGGCTGATGTTGCGCCCGCGCGAAAGCCAAGACCTCAGGCTCGTCGGGTTCGACCTGACTACCGAGCCGGAAGCCACCTTGACCTGGGCCCAGGACGTCTACGGAAATGCCGTGGCCACGGCGACGTTCGCGGCGCCGACGACCGGTCTTGTCATCGACTGCAGGACCGAGATTGAGCTCAGCGCCTCTGCATGGCCGGTCTTCGATATTGCCGCGGCGGCGATTTCGTTTCCTTTTCGCTATCCCGACGATGCCTGGACCGATCTCGGCCCGCTTTCCGCCTGCCAGTACCCCGATCCCGCAGCACGTCTCGCCGCGTGGGCGCAGGGCTTCGTGGCCGGGCATCCGACTGACACGCTCTCCCTGCTCAAGGATCTTAACGCCGGCGTCTCCGCACAGATTTCCTACGAGATACGGGAGGACGAAGGCACCCAGTCGCCGCTTCGAACTTTGGAGCGCGGAATGGGCTCGTGTCGGGACTTCGCAGTGCTGTTTGCCGAGGCAGTGCGCAGCTTGGGCTTCGGCGCGAGGATCGTTTCCGGTTACCTCCATAATCCGGACCAGGCCCTGGTCGGCTCGCAGGGCAACGGATCGACCCACGCCTGGGCCGAAGTGTATGTGCCCGGAGCCGGCTGGATCACGTTCGATCCCACCAATCTTGCCGTTGGCGGCGCCAATCTCATTCCGGTCGCGGTCGCCCGGGATATCCACCAGGCGATGCCGGTTACGGGTAGCTTTACGGGACCGGGCCAGGACTATGACGCGATGACCGTTGACGTTCGAGTCTCCGAGCTCTCTGGAGAAAATAAATATTAGACTATTCCGGTAAAATACTGAAGCATCAGAACGCAATATAGAATTTTCCGGCAATCGGATTCGAATGGACACAATTAAAGCGCAATGGTGGTATTGTATGAATACAGCCGGACGAATTGTCTGGTAATTTCCTGATTGGATCACTGACGACCTTTCCCTACTAACAGGGTCAGTAAGGCTGAAAGTGCTTCTACAGGAAAGGACGCGGCACCAAGCCGCGCCTGAGCCTTTCGACGCGATTGCGCGTCGTGGCTCTACTAGCCTGTCCCAGGAGGGACCCATGGCTATCGAAACGACCCCGAACATGTCTGCTGAAGATCCCAAGAACCCTGCTCCGGCTGCCCCGACAAGTCCGCCGAAGGCAGAGCCGCATGAGAAGAAGGCGGCGCCTTCGGAGGCTGGGAACGTCCAGGCGGTGCGCAAGTAGCGTTCTCGGAAAGAAGGGGACCGCCTCCGTGCGGCCCCCTTTTTTGTGAATCGGCGCGGCGACCGGAACAGGGGAACGGCATGTTCAACTCGGGAATAGAAATTCACGACATCGTCGTCAATCACGTGCGAGCCATGCGATCGCGCTGGCCCCGCTTGGAGCCGTCCGAGTGCGCCAATATCCGGACTGTCGGAGAGCTGGTTGCAGCGGTCGAGAGCCGATATCGGTTCTCTGCGGGACGAGCCAGTCAGGACGTGCAGGTCTGGCTGAAGGAGGCCGGCACTCCGCAAGCGCCCATCCGGCCGGACGAGCGCATTGTCCGCGAGACAATAACGTTCGATGAACCGTTCTACATCGACGGGCTCGGACGCCAGCACAGTCCCGGGACCTTCGAGGTTGAAATCGTGGAAGAGCTGATTGAGGGGCTCTCCTTCGTCGCCTTTCGAACGGTTTCCACATCAATCGTGCTGCCGCGGTCAAACGGCGCGTCTCAGTCCTACAAGATTGCTCGGATCGACCCGGAGATCGTGCGTGCGGCCCGCGAGGCGCGGCCGGCCATGAGCACAAATCCGGTCGAGGATCTCGAACAGAGCAGCTGATCAGCGTCCTCTTGAAGTCGCCAAGCTGCGAAAATCGTCCCCCCCGGGTGAAGAGAACGGTCGGCGCCCCAATTGTGGAGCTGCGATCTGACCGAGAAAGGCAGAACATGGAAACGGAGAAGATCACTGAGGTTCGTTCGGAAAACAGCGTTTCGGCTGCAGACGCTGAGATGGCCGAGTATGGCATCACGCGGGTCCCGGTGGACCATTTCCACTATCGTGAATTCCGCTACACGAACCTGAAGGATGCTATTGCACAGGCGGAGCGAGACGGACGCGGAAGATAGACAGGCTTCAGGCCAACCTTGGCCGCCGGATCATCCGGATAGATCGTCCTTCTGCGATCCAAATGGAAACCCGTTTCGATGCCCATCGATAGCGCGACGTGATCCACGGGTCGCGGGGGCAGGGTTTCCTATGATCTCCCTGATCATGAGCCTTGACACCAGCATGGGGCAAAACCCGTGCTCGTCGCGTTTGCCCGGCGCCACAACGGGCATGGGAACGGTCCGTTTCGCCCGTGAGCGCATCCCCCGACACGGATAGAGTGAAAAGTCATCATGGCCGAATCTAGCCGCATGGACCTGCCGCGCGAGATAGCCGACCGCTTCACGAAACCGTTCGCACGATTTCTCAAGATCGAGGCGGTGGCAGGTGGATTGCTGTTGCTTGCGGTGCTTCTGGCGCTGGTTCTGGCCAACTCACCGTGGTCGACGCCGTTCCTCTCGTTCTGGGAGACGCCTCTCGGCCTCCGTTTCGGCTCGTTGGAATTCAGCCGCTCCTTGCGGCATTGGATCAACGACGGGCTGATGACGTTCTTTTTCTTCGTGATTTCGCTGGAACTCAAGCGGGAGCTCGTTCTCGGCGAATTGCGGAACGTGCGAACGGCGGCACTTCCGCTCTCAGCTGCCCTGGGTGGCATGGTCGTTCCGGTGGCCATCTATGTGGCATTGATGACCGGCCAGCCGGGCGCGCACGGGTGGGGTACCGTGATGGCCACCGACACACGGCGTTCGTGATCGGCTGCCTCGCGCTCCTCGGGTCCCGTATCCCGCCAGCTCTACGTTTGTTTCTGTTGTCCCTGGCGATCTTCGACGATGTGGGGGCAATACTGGTGGTGGCGATCGGCTACGGCGAAGCGTTGAACTGGTTCGCACTGGGGCTGGCCGTGCTCGGGCTCGGCGCAGTCGCAGGCATCGCCCGCCTGGGGATTAGGGGTATTCCGATATATTTCGTGTTTGGAAGCCTGATCTGGCTATGTTTTGACTTCTCTGGAGTCCATGCGACGATTACCGGAGTGGTTCTCGGATTGATGACGCCGACGCGTGTGTGGGTCACCGACGTACGTCTTCGGGCGATCCTTTCCGGCATGCTTGCCTATCCCGGAGGCGAGCATTGGAGCGGAGACACTGCGGATCGGCGCGACCTCCGGCAAGCCGGGCGGGCTGTCAGGGAATCGCTTTCCCCGGTGGAACGACTGGAAATGATGCTGCACCCGTGGGTGGGCTTTGCGGTGATGCCGATCTTCGCCCTGGCCAATGCCGGAGTTTCGATCAAGGGGGCCGACCTCGGCCAGTCCGTCTCGCTGGCGATCGTTCTCGGCTTGGTTCTGGGCAAGCCGGTTGGCGTTTTCAGCTTCTCCTGGATTGCCGTGCGTGTCGGCCTGGCCGTCCGAGCTGCCGGTTTGAGCTGGTCCTTCCTCGCAGCCGGCGCTTTCCTCACCGGGATCGGCTTCACGATGTCACTGTTCATCGCTGGCCTCGCCTATGCTCCGGCCACGCTCAGTGCTGCCAAACTCGGTATACTCGTGGGCTCCGTCGTATCTGCCGCTGTCGGGCTTGCAATGCTGGTTGGGCTGACAAGGCGGCAAAGCAAGGCTTAACTCGCCGCAAAACGCAGTAAATCAACTTTCTGCTACGTCTTTCCGACAAGCTGCCGTCTTCACTATTGGGCCATTCGATTGTCAACCGTCTCTCAGACTGCGGCGACAGTCAGCTTCTCAGAAGTGCATTCAGATCCGCGCTTGAGGCGATGAAAGATCATCGTCCCCGCTGAAAGCATTGGTACCTCTGGCGCGATGCGAGCGCCCTGAACCGGTCGAGATCAATTAAGTAGGCGAGGCCACAGTAAGGAAGAATGAGCAACCGCGACCCCGGCCCTCCCGAGCCCGGATGTCAGGAGAACTGATCGTCCATTGTACGGGCGATTCGGTACGCATCCGCTTTGCCTGCGAGAACCCGACCAGCAGGAGAAAGGTGATGGGACCTTCTGAGTCTGAGCCCGCCTGCTGGTTTCCGACCAGTGAAATTCCGTCAAGCAGTCTCGCCCGCAACTGCTTTTCGCACAGCGTCTTGTGTGCGACGCTGATTTATCGCGTTCAGACGCGCACGAAATGACCTCATTCTGCTGAAGTCGCACGGCACCCTTTTTGAGCGGGCTGTCCGTGCTGTGCAGGTCAATCCGAATGCCAGGATGAGTGAGGGCGCAGGGGCCTGAATAGGAATTCGCTCAATGAAAAGGCCTCGCGGCCATAAGAAGCAGTCCAGGCTACGCCGAAAAATACCCCTGCGTGCAGCAACTGTGTGGCTGCTCGCCCTGGCCCTGCTTGCGGGTGTCCTTGCACAGAACATCTGGGCGTCTCGGCAGGATCTGCTGAGAAATGCCGAACAGCGTCTGATTTCGGATCTTGCTGTCGGCTCCCGCTACGTCTTCGAGCGCATCGCCTCGCTCAAGTCGAAGCTCGAAACGCTGGATCATCAACTGCCAAACGGCGACACGCTCTTCGCCAAACGCCAGGCCCATAGCCTGCTGAAGAATCTCGCTGGTGACGACAGGTCGCTTCTTTCGATGTTCATCATCGAGCCGAACGGTATGGCTTACGCAACCTTCCGGACCCCGGAGGTCGAGCACATGGACCTGTCCGACCGGAGTTACTTTCGTGCGATTGTCGAGGGCGGCGGAACTGGCATTTACATATCCGAGCCCCATACCGGTCGTTTAGGTCATGCCGAAGGACGGCAATTCGTCGCCGTTTCGGCCCCCTGGCACGATGATCAGGGAGGGCTTCAAGGCGTGCTGGTTGGCCTCCTGGACTATACGTCCATCACCGAGTTGCTTACGGCCAGCGTCCATGATGGGTCAACGCGGATTTCGGTATTCACGGACGATGGGCGCCGTGTATTCGGAAGCGCTCATCATATCGTGCCGTCCGATCAGCTGGCGTCCTGCACGGATGCGGCCCGGGGGTATGAGGTGGAGCGGATCGACATCGCGGATCGTCAATACCTGTTCGCTTGCCAGGAACTCGGCCCTCTCGGTCTATCCGGCGCGATTACACGGCCGATAGATGCGGCGCTCATGTCGTGACGCGCGAATTCCACCGAGAAAGCGCTGATGGGGCTAATCCTTGCTGCGATCCTGCTCGGCGCCTTCGTTCTGCTCCGCCTGAGCGCCGGTCGAAGCAGAGTGAATGCCGAAAGAGCAGAGCTCTTGTCCACGGCGCTTGATCAGGCATCCGGCGCGATCGCGATCGCAGACGACCGGCTGAATCTTGTCTGGGTGAACGAAAGTGCATGCCGTGTAACCGGCTACGACCGCTCCGAGCTGCTGGGGCGCCCCGTCAGTCGGCTTCTCATTGGAACGGCACCCCGGTCTTTCTTCATCAACGTATGGCGAACCATCCGACGTGGGGCGGCCTGGATCGGCATACTGACGCTTCGTCGAAGAAACGGATATTTCACGTCGGTACATGTCGGGCTATCGCCCCTACTCGATCAAATGGGCCAACTGACCCACTTCCTGGCTATCCAGGACCAGAGCGCTGCACTGGAAGCTCAACAGCGCGACTTCGATACGCGCATCCGAACCGACGACCTCACCGGCCTACTCAATCGACCAGGCCTTATCGCGGCTTACGCCTCCGCTTACGCTCGCTCCCAAAGTGCCTGGATCGGTGTCCTCGACATCGAGCGGTTCCGATGAGTTTCACCGGGGTTGGAGAATGGACGTCGCCCGAGTTCGATGTCGATCAGCCGTGGCGCGTCGTGTGGTCCACCGAACAGTCGATCTTAACGCTCGAGCGACGGACCTCCGACGGCCAGTTCGATACCGTGATCGGCTTCCAGACCGGCTCCGGGGACGGTCAGAGCGAGGTCAGCCAGCCCGGAAGCTACCGCCTCGGTGTTCGTGGCAGCGAGGAAAGCTGGCAGTTGAGGGTGGTGCCATCGCGATAGGCCGCCCCCCGAATTCCACTGAGATTTGCAAGCAAAAGAGCTGTAACGGCTCAATCAACGCCCGATATTTGAAGTTTTTTTCCCGTCAACCGAACCCAAAAGCGAAGGAGACGCGAAAGATGCGTACGATTCTCACGGCCACGGTCTTCCTGGCAGCCGTCAGTACCGGGGCGATGGCTCAGTCTCAAAACCAGCAGCAGCGGCAGCCAACCTGTGCTGAGGCGCTGCCGCAGATCGAACAACTGAAGTCCCAGGCCGACGAACTTGGTATCGACACGACGGCGGCCACCACGCAGTTGGACGCCGCGCGGCAGGCGCATCAGGCCGGCAACGAGCAAATGTGTATGAAGGCCCTCGTAACCGCTCAGCGCGACATCATGCAGCGGGCCGAAGCCAGAGGCATGACCCAGTAGCATCCGACGAAGATCCGGGACCGGCCTGGACGGCAAATGGGCCGGTTCCGTCACCATCACGACCATTCTGCAACGCCCGGGTCGCCGTGAACGACCATGGAGCTCCGCGAAAGGCCGAAAGGAGAGCGCCCTTCTGGACGGTGATCCGAGACAAATCGTAAACGGAGGAACGTCACCATGAAACGCTTACTCGCAACGACAGCGCTGATCCTGCCGATGGGGTTTGGCATCGCGTTTGCCCAGGAGCCGCCGACCTCGGCCGATCAGATCGACGGAAGCGCCGTTGAGTCACAACCGAACGCGAGCACAGACGCAGCCGACAGTGACACCACGTCTTCCGGTGAGCAAACAGGACTGCCCGGCGAATCTGCCTCCAACACGGAAGCCGACAGCACGCCGATCGTTCGGGAGCAAGCTTCAAACGAACTGCGGCTCGACTGGATCATGGACACGACGGTGACGTCGCCCGGTGGCGAAATCATCGGGTCGATCAACGATCTGATCGTTGATCGCGATTCAGGAGAAATGCAGGCGGCAATCCTGGCGGTTGGCGGCTTTCTGGGGTTTGGCGCGAAGCAGATAGCCGTCGAGTGGTCGGAGCTGGAAATCGATTTCGACGCGAACAGGATCTCGCTGGACCTGACGCGGGAGGAGGCGGATAACGCGCCTGAGTACAACTTCCGTGAGCAAGTCAGCAGCGAGCCGGCCGACCCCGCTGACACGAGTGTCGGCGGAACGGGAACCAGTGGCATGGGAACCGGCACCGGAGTGGGCACGGGCGTCGGGCAGGGCAATTGATCGGTCTCCTTTGCCCAAAGCCCTACTGCGGCAGGCCGCAGGCGAGCCGTCGCCTGCGGCCAAAATTGAAAGACCGTCGGGTCTGTTGATGTCACAGTGAGGCGGTATCTTGGTGTCATTTCGAGCCGGAAGAGCACCAAACGTCCTGACCTCTCCGATTGCCAACGTCCGATCGGATCAGAAGGACGAGCTATGTTAGCCTAACCGCGTCTCCGAAAGGCCGGCAGCAGACCAAGTACAGCGAGTCTCGTCGAGACTGCCAATGTGCTCGCGCACCGGACGCTCCAAATTGTGCGCTGCCACACCACCTGTCTAAGAACCACATCAAGGACGTGGTGGGCCGCATGAACACCCGCTACCTCGGGCCAAGCGAAGGCGATCAACCGAACGCTTGACGCGCTTCCGCACCGCCGGAAATTGAGATTCCCGCCGTTTCCGCGTAGTTTCGACCTGTTCCTGCTCTTTTTGACGTCAATCGACGACGGAGGGCTCAGCCCTTGATCGATTACAAGGAGCTGCGAACGGTCAAGCAGCTTGCGGCGGAGGCGCCGTTCGTGACCGAGAGCAAGCTGCGCTGGTGGATCTTCCATGCCGAGACAAACGGCATAGCCCCGGCGCTCATCAAAATCGGCGGTCGGGTCTACATCGACCGCGCCGAGTTCAACAAATGGCTCGAAGGCCAGCGCAGGGCGCCGAAGTCCCAGAGCCAGGCTGCCTGACACCAACCAAACTTGAAGCCCCGCCAATCGGCGGGGCTTCTTTTAGAACGAGATGTCCTCGTTGCATATTCGGGTCGCTGTCTTGCAATCGTACCCGGTATCGATCTTCGTGATCTCCGGGTCACGGCAAATGCTCCCGTCGGGATCGTCATAGACGGCCGTTCGCCGTTTTACCTCGCCCACCTTCACGTCGCTCAGACGGACGACGGTGCCGAAATTATCCCGTGGCTTTGTGCCGTTCATGTAAGGCCATATGGAGATTAACTCGATCGGCTCTTGCAGGTTGTTCGTCACTTCGACCTCGACGCGGCATTGGTCACGCGCCCCGTCATACTGCGCGCCGACGACGACCACTCCGATGTCCTCGGTCTCAAAGCACCCGGCCACGCTCAGCGGCAACAAAGCGCCAACCGCCAGACGGCGGATCGACTTCGCCGCCCTCATTGCGCTTCGATCCGCGTGAGCTCGAAGTCCGTCCGCGGCGAATTGGAATCGGATCGGGTCGGCCGCTGTACGAACTTCACGGCTGCGCCCACCTCGGGCGACACGTAGGAAATCATCTCCCGCCACTTCGTGCGGCAGACCACTTTGTAGGTGTCATAGGTGCCGGCATGCGTAGTGACACGCGCCTGCCCTTCAACCTCGCACGTACGATCTGCCGACCAGTCGTTTCCGCCAGCTGTGTAGCCCGTGCCTTCGTAAGAAACGGTCTTGCCGACTTCCAGTGGCCAGATGTCGCCCGACTTGTTCGTGATGGTCGTGGTGCCGCTGGAATTGCAATTCTCCCAGCTCACTTCCGGACCGAATCTGAGGGCAATATCTGCATCCATCGTCCAAGTGCAGCCGTCCGTATCGCGCTGCCACGTATAGCGATCCCCCTCAACGGCAATCAGCGTGTTCCGAACCTGCTTACCGTTCCGAATGCCGTGGAACACAGTCCCCTCGGCATACGGGGCCGGCTCCGCCATCGGCCCGAGCGGTTCGGCGACCGCCGCTTCCTCGACCTGCGTCGTCTGGCACGCCGCCAGCGCGAGGCCCGCGAATGCGAGCCCTGCCGCCCCGCGGATGGATGCTTTGAAGGTGCTCTTCATGATCTCACTCCCCGTGCAGTTGTGTTGCACGCCAGCCACAGGGCGACATGCGAAGTCAGTTACAGAATGCAGAAAAGTGTCACCCGGGGAGTCTCCGCGCGTTACGATTCACACAGTGAAATCAACGCGTAAGGAGGAACGCCGCCTTCGATAGCATCGGAAACCCCATGGCCAACTGGAGCCTCTATGACGACGCCGGCCATCGTAAATATCTCAGCATCAAGGAGCGCACCGCCTTCATCCACGCGGCCCGCAAAGAGCCCGCGGAGGTGGCTGCGTTTTGCCTGACCGTGGCTTATACCGGCTGCCGTCTCTCCGAGGCGCTGAACCTCACCCGCGACCGGGTGGATCTCGTCGAACGGGTGGTGGTGCTGGAGACGCTCAAGAAGCGCCGGCACGGGGTGTATCGGGCCGTGCCGATCCCCTCGGCCATGTCACGCCGTCTCGGCAATCTACTGCACAAACTGCCGCCGGATCAGGAACTTCTCTGGCCCTGGTGCCGGATGACCGGCTATCGGCGGATCAAGGCGGTGATGGAGCGGGGCGGCATCGAAGGCCCCTATGCCAGCCCAAAAGGGCTGCGGCACGCCTTCGCGATCGCCGCCTTGGAAAAGGGCGTGCCCCTGAACCTGGTGCAGAAATGGCTTGGTCACTCCGACATCGCGACGACCGCGATCTACGGCAATGCCGTCGGCTTGGAGGAACGGGAAATAGCCCGTCGGATGTGGGGAAGAGACTAACGCCAAAGCCCGCAAGAATTGGGGGTTGACCCTGTTACACTTTTCTGCATTTCGGCACACGGATGATATCATGTCGTTCCTAAACTACATCCCCGAACGTGCCGATTTTCAGGCTAAATCTATGATTTCTTTCCCATTCTTCTTTGATCGCATCAGCTTCACAAATTTCCAAAAGCCCTTCATGGATCATCGAAACGACAAGATCTTGTGTTGTCAGGATCTTTAGATTTTTCGCGGTTCGCTGCGCCTCATTAGCCGCCCTCCGATCATCTATCGCAAGGCAATAATCCCGGTTGGCAGCTAATGCTATCGCCGAGCACTCGCCCGCGCCCAAACGGCCCGATCCAATTAGGGAGCCAAATATTGCAACCTCATCAGGATCATCGATGCTGACCTGTTTGATGACGCCACCGTTAATAGCAGCAGAAAATTGCTTTTGCTGAGCGGGGTATTGGTCGGTGATCTCCGCTGCGACGTGATCCGTCACCAAGACGGTGAATGCGCAGGCATCCACAAGATCCATCCGGCCGACCTTGATAAAATTCAGAAGGACAGACGTATCTGTCACAATGATTTCAGCCTGCCCTTCCGCCATCGCCTTCAGTCACTCCCCGCGCGCAACTTCTGCAAGGTTCAGCAGGGTTTCCCCGTCGATGCGCAAAGTCTTACTCAGCTCGACTAGCCTTCCCCGGGAAATCTCTTCTCGCCGGTACGCCTCGATAGCTAAATGAGCAATTTCGCTCCTAAGTTCTCGATCCCAATACTGACGTTGCTCCTGTTCCTCAACGTCATCAAACATGCAAAGAACGCGTAGATACTCACGCCCGAACCGTTCATTCTCCAACAACTCTTGGGATTCCGGCTGCGAAACATGCTTCAGGCTTTTCATCCGATAAAGAGCAGCTTGATAACTTACCCCGAAGTGGTGCGCGACAAGAGCGACGTCCTTATAGGTAATTCGCTGAGACCGAGCGGCCGGCCGCGATTCCGCATCTATGTGCCCACCACTGGCTACATCGAAGATGGTTTGCTCGGAGCGGCTTGGGAGCCCCTTATCGAGACTTCTCAACACCTCATAGATCCCGTTACGTGGCATGAGGAAAGCTGCCGCGAATGCATTCGCGCGTTTTTCAACCAATTCGGCCGAGTTATCCGCAGTTGAAATGGTAATTTTGTGGTCGCGATCCATCAGAGCATGCGCATACTCGTGCGCGTATGAGAACCGTTTACGTCCTCGCGGGTGATGCGCATTTACCAGAATAGCCAGACCAATCGACGGATGACGCAAAAAAAGTCCTGACATCTCATTTGGAAGCTCAATTCCGGATGCCCAAATTCCCTGAGTAGCAATAAGCTCGGAGACATCAGCAATTGGCGCGCTACCAATACTAAGACGGCGGCGCTCTTCTTCGGCAACACGCTCACCTTGCTGAATTGCATCTCCGGCATTCCGCGGCAAATGCATCTCATATGCTGGCGGCCCTGAGCGCTCTTCATCTCCGAGCAGGCGCTCTAGAACCACACCTTCTCTGCAAAGGCTAACGCAGTGATCTACCTGCTCCCGTACGGCCGCTTCCCGCTCCAAGCCGGGAGCAATCCGGTGAAGCGCGACCAGCACATCTTCTTCCTCACCCTCAGCCCTATCATCAAAGAAATAGGCAATGGGACGAAGGTAGAGGTCAGACAGCTTGGTCAGTTCAAGGGTCGACACCGAGCGGTTGCCCGCCTCCATCTGAGTGATGGCAGTGCGAGGCAAGCCGAGCGCGCCCGCTGCGGCCTGCTGGCTAAGCCCGCGTGCCTCACGCGCAATCCGTAGTCTACGACCGAGCTCGACCGCTTCCATCACTGACCTCCTTTCATGGGTTGGCTTTCATCGCCTTATACATCCAATATGATAACGAGAACATCATTTGTCAAATTTTTCCGTTGACAGACCTATTATCGAACATACATGATAGCGCGTGCCGACTAGGCGAAAACCACAAAATATAGGCAAATTGGACGAGTTTAATGAGCAGGCAGCACGTAGATCACGGGGACATTGAGCGCTTCGCCCAGGAGAAAGTGAACCTCCCTAAGGCGAAGGCCGATGAATTCCGGGCACAGGCGCGCCGGCTCCGCGAGAAGCTGGAGGGCCACCTCTCGGAACACCCGGATTTTTCACTCAAGAAAATGCTCCTCTCAGGCAGCCTTGCAAAGGGCACGGCGCTTCGCACTCTCAATGACATTGACGTGGCCTGCTACATTAGCGGTGCAGACGCGCCTCATGATGTTAACGCGCTGCTTGAATATCTGGCTGAGCGCCTCCGCAAGGCTTTCCCGAACTTTCAGCCCGACCAAGTGCAACCTCAGACCTACTCGGTCACCGTCTCATTTCGCGGTTCCGGTCTCGACGTGGACGTGGTTCCCATCCTGTACGATGGGGATCCGGATTGGTATGGCGAGCTCGTCAGCCAGGAGGATGGCTCGTTCCTTCGCACCAATATCCCCCGTCACTTAGAGTTCATCCGCAAGCGTAAAAAAGCCAATGATACGCACTTTGCACAAGTTGTCCGTCTGGCAAAGTTTTGGGCACGGCGTATGAAGCGCGAGCACGATGGATTTCGCTTCAAGTCGTTCATGGTCGAAATGATTCTCGCCAAACTCGCCGACGACGGCCTCGACTTCTCGGACTACCCTGAGGCGCTCCAGCATTTCTTCACGTACATCGTCGAAAGCGATCTGGCGGAGCGGATTGTCTTTAGCGACTATTACAATCCTTCCATCGTCGGCAATCTCGGCGCCCCGCTACAGATCATCGACCCGGTAAACGCTGAAAATAACGTCAGTCGATTGTACACCCGCCAACAGGTCGATCAGATCATTGACGCAGCACTCGACGCTGGCGATGCCATCGATGCGGCCCTGGCAGCGCCAACCAAAGACAAGACCGTCTACTACTGGCAGAAGGTCTTCGGCCCAGGATTTCAGGTGTGAGGCGCCAATGAGTAGTAGCTATACGATCACCGAGACGCAGACCTTCACGGTCACGCATGCGCGTCACATGGCAAGCAAGGTCGCCACTGACTTGAAGCGCATGCAGCGCTTCTACGGCCAACCAAGCGACATCAAGATAGCGGACTTCGAAGAAGAGATGGTCGCGCTCCTGAAGGCCGGATATCTCGGCACGGTCACCTATGGCTTTCGGCGCGATGGAGAGATGATCAATCCGACCTTGATATACACTGCGCATGAGTTGGCCGGCGTATCCGTCAACGATGACGATCCTGGCCGTATTCGTCCTGGCGCGGACATCTCCGGCGCATCTTTCTACAGTTATATGACCTACAGTTCAGCTTGGTCGCAGCTCAGCCAAGCTGACAAAGAAGCTTTCGAAGTCAGCTTGCCAATCCAACGGACAAGCGCACCCGAGCCGGGTATCAATGGATACGTCGTCAGCGATAAGACCTACTCTTCCGGTGGGCGTTCTTTGAACCGCGAAACGGTCAGGAGTTGGTGATGCAAGACGGTCCCAATTTCAACGAACTTTTCGAGTGTCGCCAGACGCTCCCCGACATTGATGCCCGTGGACGCCTGGCACGGCTCATCGGGATCGAAGACCAGAAATCTCGACTTGCCAAAATGCTTAGCCTATTGATTAACCCGTCGGACCTGGAGGCTTGGGCCAAGAAATACCACCCCAATTCGAACAGCATCGTTGCCACCGTAACTAACCGCCCCCCACTTGTGGTCCTTGCAGGAGATGTTGGCTCTGGGAAGACCGAACTAGCTGAGACCATTGGCGACGCAGTAGCGCGAAATTTGGATCTCGACATCACACTTCTCCCTTTGAGCCTGTCTAGTGGATAGATCGGATCAAAAGAGTCCCGTTACGGGATTCCCCTGAGAGTCGTTCGGTGCGAGTCTGCCCGGCATGCGCACTGGGATCATGTTTACGCTGTCGGCCCGCGATCGTAAGCGGCTAGAGGCCATCATCGCCAATCCGAAGAGCTCGCAAAAGCACGCCTGGCGAGCCCGGATCGTCCTCCTCAGCGGCGACGG
>NZ_JABJVY010000024.1:0-100837 GCF_040750475.1 Amorphus sp. 3PC139-8
GCCGGCCACCCCGGTCGTAGCTCCAACACCCGTCATGCACTAAGACTGAAACTGGACCACTTCGTTGGGGCAGGTCATCGGCAAGTGCGAGGATGAGATCGCGGAGCGCGGTTAAGTCATTGGGCTCAAGGACCCGGTATGCCCGTTTGACCAGGACGGTTTCAACCGCCGCATTCAGACGCCGCGCTTTCGGACCGATGATGCAGATTCTGCCCGCCCTCTCTTCAGTCAGACGAAGAAGTTCCTTGCCAAGATCGCCATATTGGACACGGGTCCTGTCGACAGTAGAGCCGCCGAAATCCGGTTCGTGTCTCTGGCGGAAGGCAGGCCGCTCGCGAAGCAGCCAGCGGCCGAGATTTTCGTTGCCGGCATTGATCCATCTGTGTGGTGTTTCAAGGGTGCCAAGGTCGTTGGCGAACGCCCCCTGCATATCAGTCCAGGCCACGAGGGGATCGTCCCGAAAGCCGAAAATGCCCTGCAGGTCGTCGCCAAGGACACGGCAGGGCAGAAGACATTTGAGTTGAACGATCAGCTCATGCATCGGGACAGTGCAGTCCTGGTACTCGTCAACAATGACGCCCGCATATGAGTTGAGGACGCCCTGCTTAACGAAGTCCCTCACCAGAAGGTTCGACATACCGGCATAAACATCGTTCCATTCAGGAATGTCGCCGGGGCCCTCATATACCGCATTCACGGGATATTTGCGGACCCAGCTCCAGGCCCAACCGGCAATCGTATCAACATGGTATCTATTTGTGGGGACCTGATGCTTGCGGAAACGCTGCCGCAATGCATCGACACCGGCGTGTGTGTGCGTGAGGACCAATTGCGGGTCGGAACAATACGTCCCGACCGTCCTGACGATGGCCTCAGTTTTTCCGCAGCCGGCCGGTGACTCAACGAACCCGGATGACGAGCGGGCGATAGCTTCATAGACCTCTTCACTCATGCTGTACCCAGTCCCACAGTAGGCCCAGGCGGGACTTGATCACGCTCGTGTCGGGAAGCAGAGGAAGCGCAAAATAGAAGACAGTGGCGGCATAGCCGATGCTCTTGATCCAACTGCGCTCGTGGGCCAGTTCGCCCATGACCTGCCTGAGAAGAGGGCTCTCCGGCCAGGCGGCCGGATCGGCGCCCAGGTCTTGAGCTATGACGCGCGGCTCTTTTATGACGCAATCGATGATCGTGGCGTAATCAAGCGTCCTGTGACTGTCCGCGATGGTCGTCAGAAGACCGGGAATGTGCGTCCAGGGCAGATCATGAAAAAGCTGCCGTTCCGTCGAATTGCCGGCGTCCCATTGGCAAACGTGGATTGCCGCCGCGCGCAATCGAGCCACTTCGGCATCGCTAAGTTGGTCCTGCGCGTCGTTATCGCAGAAGGCCGCTGTGCGGTAGCCGAGCGCGTGAAGCTTCGGACAAACGACCTTTATCTGGCCGCCGCTGCCGGCGTTGAAATACGAAGTGGCCAGGCTCCAGACAGGGGTGCTGCCGCCTTTGAAACGATACTGGTCGTAGGCACGGAGACAGCCCATTTCCGTAGGGCCTTCGCAGGCCACGATCTTGCTGCCGAGAAACGCTTCGGCGTTGTTGCGGACCGGTCCCTGGATGGCGGGCACGACCGCAAGGCTGTCGAGACTGACCGTTCCAGCCGCATCGCGCCGGCAAACGTACAGTTCGTCCTTGGCAACATCGAGTTCCCTTATGACGACCGGTGAATGCGTGGTCGTGAAAATCTGCTGCCCCGTATTTTGCAGCCTGTAGATCAATCCCCTGATGCGGTGCGGCTCAAGGCCGACCTCAATTTCATCGATCAGCGAAATGTTCTTGCCGCCATGCAGCTTCATCTGCATGGCGGCAGCAACGAGCTTTTTGCTCCCGCTGCCTTTGTTGCGCACCGGGACATTGTCCTCGTGCAAAGAAAGGGCCCCAGCCGTCATGGACCGGCGCTGAATGTCGATCCTTGGCGAAAGCCCCGTCAGCTTGACGCCGGCATCACCGGATTCCTGCTTTATCGTGTCAGCCACACCCTGGCACTCGGCGATACTCTCGTGGCCCGAGATATCGCCCTGACGCATCTCGCGGGCCAAGCCGGAAAGCACGGCGCCAAGATTGCCCTCGTTGTCGGCGCTGAGGCGCGTCAGGATGGTGTTACGGCCCCACGTAAAGTGATAGTCGGAATATGTATCAAGGCGGCTCAGGCCCAAGGCGCCGCGATCGGCGGCATAGAGCGGCTTTCTTTCAGTAGCCTCGCCTTCATCGCGCCCTTTGACGACAAACCATTTTGGCTCAAGGCTTCCGTCAACACGCAGGGATACGGAAACAGCGACCGTACCGCCTTCCCGCGGCTCGACCAGTGGTCCCGTGTCATCGAGACCGCATTTATACTGTGCGAATTTACTTTCCTGAAAGAACTTGCGGATGCTGGGCTGCGTCTCGTCCCAGTCGGTCAGCGTGACCTGGACAACAATGTCCTGATCGACATCCTGAGCGAAGAAGTCGGAGTCTTCGAATGACAACGACGTGCGGGGCGAAAGAGCATAATCAAACGCTGTCAGGATCGTGGTTTTGCAGGTGTCGCCCGGCCCGATGATGCAGCAAAAATCACCCTTTACATGCCAGGAAAGGGATTTGATGCCGCGGAAGTTCCTGATCTCAATATGTCTGATTCTCAACGATCAGCCTTTCTTGTTAGGTCAACATACGCTCCTTAACACCTGCTGAATACGATCATTACCGTGGTTACTTTACTCTTTTTTCCCGCACGATTCTCGCCACACATCTATGCCGCCTGCTCCAGTGACCACTGCACCCGCTCGGCCACGAACTGCGCGAACGGCGCGATATCCTGATCGATGCTGGCGCTCTCCAGCGCCGCCAGGTAGGCGTCCCGGTCCTCAACCCGGATGACGGTCCACGGATAACCGCCCGAGGCGAGCATCGCATTCATAGCAAAGCGCGCCATACGGCCGTTGCCGTCCGGATACGGATGGATATAACCGAATAGCCAGTGCCCGAGCACCGCGCGCACGGCCGGTTCGCCCTCCTGCTCCAGCAGATCGAACAGCGCCGGCATAGCATCGCGCACGGCTTCATGCCGCGGCGGCACGTGCCGCGAGCCCCGCAGGAATACCGCATCGTTGCGATAGCCGGCTAGGGCCGACGGCGCGATCAGGCCCGCCGCCACGCAGGGCTGAAACAGCTCGCCGTACCAGTCGCGGTGCGCGGTGCGCACCAGCGCGCCCGCTGCGCCGCCGCCAATAATCTCGCCGACGGCCGACCGTACAAGCTGGAACGCCTGCCAGTAACCGCGCGCGGCCAGCGCATCACGGCTCTGCCGGTCTGCGTCATGATTATCCGGGTCCCAGTCGCCCGCCCTCACCTGCTCGATCAGCTCCGGCGTAACGCGGTAACCCTCGATCGATAGCGAGTGATAGGCGTCGTTTTGGTAGATGTCGTCAACAAAGGACAGGTACGCTTTGGTGTCCTTCGGCAGGCCGGGGGCGTCAGGAAAGACCGCCAGCACCGGATCACGCATCGCCTCCCACAGCGATTGCACCCGTCCGACGATCGGCGCCTGCGCCCGGCTCAGCGTACCAAACGCCTGTTCCGGCTCGAACGGATCGGATTCACGCACGGCGTAACCGGCGCGTTTCATCACCCGCAGAATCTCGTCAGCCACTTCGTCGCGGCCGATCCGGCGACAGGCACCGGCCAAGCGCCCGGCCACGACGGAATGACCACCATCGAGCAGCCGCCCCAGAATATCGGACGCATCGCGGATGCCGGAGAGCACGACCTGCGCCTCGACCGGATAGCGTTCAAAGAACGCTTCGGGCACCCGCACCAGGGCCGCTTCCGGCACGAACAGACGCAGCCCGTCCCGCGTTGCCAGATCGGCATCCGGCGGCATCTCCTTCTGCCGCAGATCGTACAACGACGCCCCGAACAGCAGATCGACCGTGTTGTTGGTGCCCTTGGGCGTATAGATGATGACCTGCTGCGGAATGACGGTGTTTTCGGCGTGAAGCAGCAGGGACTGCTCCGGCGACAGGTGCCAGTCCGGACCGAAACGAAAGGTGCAGTAGGCCGCGCAAAACTCCCAGAACGAGGCAAACCACGGCGTCGTATCGCCGGGATCGGCGTCAGGGCTGGACGAAATCAGCCAGCCTTTCATCACCTCGCGCAAGAAGCCGCTGCTGACCAGCCGCTCGCGATGAATGCGCGTCAGCTCGCCGGAACGGAAGACCCGCCGTCCGTCTTTCTGAAGCTTTTGGAGCTGCGCCAGCGACGCCGCGAGTTTCTCATTTGGTGTGACCATGTCAGCCTACCCACGCACTGTTACAAGTTAACCGTGTCGCACGATCACAAGTATATGATGATTTATCATCACAAGTCAATGATGCTGCGCGATTGCACGTAAATCGTGCCGCGCCCCCGCAAGTCCATGACGGGAAAGCCAAAGGCATTACCGTACGCCCGAGCGGACCAAAACGGCTTGGGGGTAAGGTGGCGTTTGGGCCGCTGAAAGCTTGGCGAAGCCGTGGTTCGAGACGACAGGCCGATCTGCTGCTCCTAAAGGAGGACCGGTTCCAGGCCTTCCTCATAAGGCCGCGTTTTTCTCAGCTTTTTCCGGCGTTCGTTTGCCGCGTCGAAAAACCCCTTCAGTTCATCAAAGTCACCACGGATATGTTCCGGCTCGGGAAGTTCGGGTGGCAGGTCTTCTGCTGGATCATGGCCTGAAAAGTGGGAACAGCGCTTCATGCCCTCAAAGATTACCGGATAGTCGGCTTCAGGATTGATGCAGGCTTCTTCGAGGCGCTGCGTCATGATCTCTGGGCGAAAGCGCTGAACAACCCGATTGAACAGGATATCTTCTACCACGCGCTCCCATGTGTCGCGCATTTGCGTATAGAGGCCAACAACAGGCGAACGAAAATTTTCGTCGGCATGATCGTACCCAGCGTCGATCAATGCCTGAAGGTCCCGATCGATCTCTTGTAACCGCTCAGGAACGCTTTTCATCTGACGCGGTTTGCGTGAATCGTCAATGATACCAAACTGGTCATTGCCCAAACTGCTCATCCACTCGTTGTGACACGCAATCCGAGCACGCCGGGTTTCCGTCCGCAGCATGTGGTGAAAAAGTATGTTGTGCGTAAACACAATGACTTGCCGCCCCTTCGCTGCCTCTTCGGCCAGCCGTTCGGCAACGGCCTGCATGCGCGTATGGTCCAGGGAAGAAACGGGATCATCGACAATGATCCCGTGATCGTGGCCGAGTTCTCCCAGCTCGGCTAGAAAACAGGCGAGCGCCAAGGCACGCTGCTCCCCTTCGCTCAGCACGTCGCTGTTGTTGGCGATGCGCTGCTGGGCGGTCAGGGCGACCTCGACGACGCTTTCGGCAGCATCGCCGCGATCTGCTAGGTTGAGCGGAATATGCGTGAGCCGCAATGTCTTCAACTCGTTATCTAATGCGGTTTTGAGTGCGGGGGTAAGGATTTCGCGGCGCCGATCGGTGATACGGCGGGTGATAGCCGTAAGCCGGCATTCACTGCGGCATGTACCTAGGCGGTGGCGCTCTTCAAGCTTGTTCCGTCGTTCGACAATGATTTCGATTTCTTCGCTCAGACGTTTCTGGTCGGACAGTTCGGCGTGCCGCACCCTGAGCTTGGCGATGGCGTTCTCGTCCCGATCTACGTCTTCTAGTTGGGCTATTTCCTGCTCAAGACGGACGATTTCGTCATCAATGAGCTGCGCCGGGGAAGCGGGTAACGGCTCCAGGGCGTCCAACTCGTCATAGGTGTTCTCCCTCAGGACTCCCTTGACGGTTTCCAGCCGCTCCCCGGCCTTTTCAATAAAGGCTGAGATAACGGTCGCATTTTGCTTTGTGGCATCGCTCAAGGCTGCGTATCCGGCGAGCAGCGTGTCTATTTCACGTTTCCCTCTCAGGGTGAGCGCCAAAACCGTTCCTCGAAGATCCT
The DNA here is from genome assembly GCF_040750475.1 of Amorphus sp. 3PC139-8. Classification (NCBI taxonomy): domain Bacteria; kingdom Pseudomonadati; phylum Pseudomonadota; class Alphaproteobacteria; order Hyphomicrobiales; family Amorphaceae; genus Amorphus; species Amorphus sp. 3PC139-8. The sequence goes on from NZ_JABJVY010000024.1 coordinate 5,985, forward strand.
CGAAAATGCGTGCGGCGGCGGCGCTTTCCTCAGCCGCGCGTCCTGCAATATAGCTGTCGAACGCGGTCATCCGCTGGACGGCTTCCTCGTCCAATTCTTGCTGGCACAGAACGCAAATTCCTCCGGTCGCAAGCTGTGGCGGGTCCTTGTCGGTAAAGACCGATGTCGCGAAATCGCGGGCATATATCAGCATCTGCCGCCAAACTTCCGATCCCAGTTCGGGAATCGGCTGATCGCGAAACATGTCTTTTGCTGCCGCTTCGGCGGCCGTCGCCTTCGTTTGCGCGTCCTGCTGTTTGCTGCGGATATCCAGAATGGCGGGATCGCCAACATTATTGACGGCTTTCGAGATTTCTTCTTTGATGGTTTCAAGGGCTTGCTTCGCAGTAGTCCGCAGCCGCATCAAGGCAGCCGGATCATTGCTCAGCGTTTCCGCTACGCGGTCGAGTTCGGCCTGTTTTTCTTCCGTCCATGATCCGAGTGCACGCAACTCCTGTTCGCTTGGAAGCTGGTCGAGAGCGGTCGTTGTAATGAGCTTGGCAATGGCCGCGTGAACGGCCGTTCCTTCCGTATAGCCGGTCGGCAAGGGCGTGTTGACAGCGGCATTTGCCGTCGCCTCCCGCTCTCTGAATCCTTGATCGAGGGCGCGGCACCCAAGCCCGAGCTTGTTCAACAGATCGAGTTCGTATGGCAGAAACTCGATCTTCCGCTTCTTGTCCACATAGACTCTGGCACTCGCCGTGTCGAAAACGGAAATATGGGCCAGTTCTGCCGGGGGCTGTGCGTCACCCGCCCAAATCATGTCCTGCTTTGGCTGATCGTCATCTCCGACGCGGAATGCCACTGCGATCTCAGGCGGTTCGCCCTGGTTCTCGTCATAAACATTGCCGCGGAGTTCGCCGGGACTTAATGAACGGCACAACTGCTTTGTGATACGGCAGTACCCGCTCTTTCCGGAAGCATTGGCACCGTAGATAAGTGTGACACCGTTAACAGCGAAACGCAGCGGCGGCTGGTCGCCGGCCAAACGATCAATACGTTGAACTGGGCCAAGTGAGGCGAGTACGGTTTTTGGCTGATTGCTGGCCGCCTCGCTTAGATGCCCTGCTGCAAGGGGGACCGGCGCGGGCACATTCTCAACAGGTAAGCCGGCAGAATTCTCGATCTGAAGCCGCAATTCCAAAAGGTCTTTATCTGTGAGGTCGCCCGATTGTGCGAGCCGGCGCAAGGCATCCTGCTGCCATTCGGGCCGATTGGCCGTCCATTCAAGCAATTGCTCAAATGCCATCGGATCGCTCCCCATGTGCGGTGCATAATTCGACGACAAAAATCAGGTTTGGGGTAAAGACTGAAGAACTTTTCACGACTCAATACCCCTCTTTCATAATCACGCCGATACCAGTTCTTCGCTGGTTCCAGGCTGTAACAGCAACTGGCGGCCCCCGAGCTCTTCAAACAGTTGCTCCCTGCACGTAAAAATAACCACCTGGACGTTCCGGGCCGCCATATTGAGGATGTCAAACATGCGGCTCATCCGCCGGTCGTCCGAGAACACAAGCGCATCATCGAGAATGACGGTTGCCGGATGACCCTGTTCGACCAGCATTTCTGCAAATGCGAGCCGGATCAGGACGGCAATCTGTTCTTGGGTTCCCATGCTGAGATGATGAAAGGCTTCCTCATAGCCCGCGTCTCTGACCACGCCGACGATGCGCAAATTTTCGTCAATTGTGATTTCCGCGCCCGGAAACAGAAGCTGCAGGTAGGGCTGGACGCGATTGAGTACCGGCGACAGATACCGTTCCTTGGCGTCCTGCTCAGCGGCGCGCAGCGTTGACAGCAAAAGGCTGAGAACCTGCACCTCGCGTTCAGACCGGCGGCGTTCTTCCTCGCAAAATTCCAGCTCTCGCGCTTTTTGCTGAATGGCCTCATCAAGGCCGGCGCCTTCCAGCACTTCCACATGCGACCGGAGTCCGGCGATCTTCTCCTTGAGATTGCCGCGCTTTTCGCGCCTGTCCTGGATGGCCTTGTCAAGGCGGGCGATGCGGGCCGCCAACTGCGGAACTGTTTCGTCCGTACGCTGGGCCTCCAGCGTCGCGACGGCTGTCTCCTGTTCAGACAGCTCGGCCTGCGCAGCGTCTATGTTTTTCTGAAGCTGATCATCAGAAAGCTCATTTTCCGCGCCCGTAAGCTGGCGGCGAAGCGTTTCGAGTCGTTCCGTGCCGTCATCATACCGTGCCTTGACAGTGCCGAGTTCGGTTTGAAGCTGGCCTAAATTGTCCTCCGGACCGCCAAGCGCAGCTCGCGCGCTATTTACAGAGCCGCGCGCCTCGTCGGCCTGCTCAACAGCGTCCCGTAGCGCGGATTCGGTTTCGGCATGCTGCGGCAATTCCTCGATGTCGAGTTCATCCATCTCCCGCGCCAGGATTTTTCGGAGACCATCGATATAGTCGGAAAGCGCCTGCGCTCCCGCATCATGATCGTCTGTGGCTGGGGCATGCAGTTCTGCCTCCTGCCGCGCTAACTCTGCTGCCTGCAATAGCTTTCCGCGCCGGGCATATTGATTTTCAGCGTCATTCACATTCTTGGTGCCACCCGCCTGCAGCGTCTCCTTCAGCCTGGCTTTCGCGTCGCGCTGTTGATTGAGTAACTTGTTTCGATCCTGAATGACCGGCTCGATTGTAATCCGTCCACGGTCGGGAATCGCGATCGTCATCGGCTCAATGGCCTGCACCGAACGCTGCCCGGCCGGCAGCACCCGGCCGTCGATTTCGATGCCCGACATTTCGTCCGGGCTCATATCGAAAGCGATCCGGGTGGCGGCGGCGCTCAGGCGGCTTTCGATTGTTCCAAGCCCTTTCGCCGCGCTACGGATCGCCTCTATGACATCGTCCGTAACCAGAATTGCGGCCGCGCTCTGCTGGGCTTCGCGCCGCCGCTTTTCGGCCGCCTGCGCTTTGGCGAGGCGGCTCTCCAGCTCACGAATCCGGACGTGCCTATCCACGGCATCCATCGTACGGCGCTGTCGTGAAACGACTTCATCAGCCGCAGTGACCGCGGCCTCGGCTTCACGCACTCCGGTCCGCGATGTCTCCAGCTGCGCACGGGCGTCCTTTTCCTGCCGGCGCACATCTTCCAGCCGCTGACGGGCCCGATCAACGGCCTCTTCTTCAGCGGCAATAGTGTCCTTCAGGCCAGTACGTTCCGTTTGCACCTTTTCGGCCTGTTCAAGATTACGCTTCTTCAGTTCCAGGTCACTGGCCGCCGCTGCAATGCGCCCTTCCAGCTCGGCGAGCTGCCCGTGCCTCTTGCGCGCTTCGGCAAGTTCGCTCTGATCGGCCTGATCGCGGTCACCGGTCAACAGGCGCGTCAGCGTTTCCTGCGCTTCTTCAAGGTCATCAAGCGTTTTGGCTAGGTCCTGCCGGCGAATGCTTAAGCCGTCAAGTTCGCTTTGAAGCGTTTCGGCGTTCTCGATTAGGTCCCTATACGCACCACGCGGGCGGCCGTTGCCCGCAGTGACCAGTTCGCCAAGCTGCTTCTCGATTGCCTGCGGCAAGGCCCGTCCGCGCCGGCCGCCGAGGACGGTGCCGACTTCCGCTTCAAGGGCGCTGTGCAGGTTCGATCGCGCACTTTCGGGAAGATCGAGCGCACCGAAGGACTGCCCCTGCTGGACCCAAAGGACATTCCACATGCCGAGCGTTTCCGCCTTTGCACCCGTCTTACCGGCTTCGTCAAAACCAAGGAGACTGCGCAGCATTTCCTCGGCGGCATCGCCTTCAAGTGTGCGCCCGTCCGGACATGACAGGCGGGCATAGGGCTTTTTCACAAACCGCTTCGTTACCCGGTACACGCCGTCGTCCAGCTCAAATGCCAGTTCGACAACCGGCCCGGCCTGGTTGCGGTCATTCTGCAAAGCGACGATCGGCTGGGCCTTTGAGCTGTATTTCTCAAAGAGCGCCGCGCGCAACGCATCAAGCAAGGTCGATTTACCCATTTCATTAGGGCCGACCACGACATTCAGGCCGTCCTCGATATCGTCGAGCCGCGTCGGCACCGTGAATTTCTTGAACTGGTTGAGAGCAAGGGAGCGCAGTTTCATCGCTGCCCCGCATCAAGCTTCATGTGCTCGATATAGAGCCGTTGCAGCGCTTCGGCGGCGATGCCGCGCTCGGCGTCGTCACCCTCTTCGGTCAATCGCTGGAGTTCGTCGGCGGCGGCGCGGACAAATCCACCCCGATCAATCTGATCAAGGTCCTCGGGTGTGGGACGCGGGAACAGGCGGCGGTCGTCAACGCGCATAAAGCAGAACGCCGCCGAAACACCGTCAACGATCTGCTCCTGGAAATACTGGCGGTCCTCCAGGGACAGCGCGCCCTCGACCGTCAGATGAATCAGCACGCGGTCAAGGTCGTCCGCAACGCCCCGCAGCTTTCCAGCGAGATGGTCTATATCGGCCCGGCTGCCAACCTGCTCCGCAAGACGTTCCCACGTATAGTGGCCGGTCGCCAGCGGTGACACCGTCGGTGGCGCTGCCGGCCCGTCGATCTCAACAAGAAGGGCCTGGCCGCCGCCAATCACATCGAAGGCGTCCGATTCCGGCGTGCCGCTGTACCAGCAGCGGTCATTGATTTTCTTCTGCCCGTGCCAGTCGCCAAGGGCGAGATAAGACAGGCCGGCCCGCGCGGGGCGGTCCGGTGCGATATAGTTGGGCACATCCTTGTCGTCAGACCCGAAGCCGGTGATGGTGCCGTGGGCAAGCCCTACGCGCACCAACTCGTCAGACAGGTCCGCGTCATCCATATAAGCGGTCGGGTCTTCCAGCATGCGCCGATGATGCAGCGGCGCCGGCAACAGCGCGAGCGAATCATCCTCAAAGATTGCCGCCTCCGGCACGGTGTGAATGTGCACATTGGCGGGCAGCCCTTTGCGCTGGAGCTGGTCCCAAAGCCCGTTCGAACGGTAGTGATCGTGATTGCCCGGTATAAGGTGCCACTGCACGCCGTTGAAATTGCGCATGCGCTCAAGGGGCTGATTGAGCAAGCGTGGCGACAAGGCTTCCATGTCATAGACATCGCCGGCGACGAGTATGTGCTGCGCGCCCCTTTCCCCGGCAAGCTCGCCAAGGCGCGTGATCGCCCGCAGGCGCGCATCCTGGAGCAGCCCCATCGTCGCATTATCGACAAAGCGGAAAACCTTCCCGATTTGCCAGTCCGACGTATGTATGAGGCGCAGCGTCATTCCGTCTTATTCATCCTTGTACTGGCGAAAATTCGTCGCAAGGTCGGCGAAGGATTTGGGGCTGTAGCTCGTGAAACCCTCTTCGTCCACGAAGACGAAGTCATAGTTCACGTCCGACTGCACCCGGTTGATATCCTCACACCATTGCCTGAGGCGCGCGGTCTTCAAAGGCACGTCGAGATCTTCCTGACCCTTGGTTTCGACAATGACGATGTTTTTGTCATCGAGCTTGACGAGAAAGTCGGGATAGTAATTCGAGATATTGCCGTCAGCGTTTACGTAGTCGAGTTTGAAGTGGACCGCGAGATAGTTCTTCGCGTAGGACACCACGTCGGGGCAGTTTTCCAGGAAGCTCGCGAACTGAAGCTCAAGATGGCTGTCGCCTATGACACGGTTGAACACGCTCTTTTTCGGAATGAGATAGCCCTGGTCCTTCACAACGAAAGGCCGCGTCTGGCGCAGCTTGATGCTATCGCGGATTTCCGCATCGCCCTTGTCCCGAACGGTCAGGTCATTGATGGCTTTCTTGAAAGTCTCAATCAGCGTCTTGGTGGCTGCCAGCTCTGACAGGTTGCGCAGCGTGTTGGGATGCTCAAGATCGACGGCCTGGTCGAATAGTTCCGACTGCACGAACGACTTGATTTTGCCAAAGAGCACATCGTAGCCGCTGACCAGTCGCAGTTCCTTCATCACGGTTTGGGCAAAATAGCCAATGACGCTGCGATAATCGGCGGCGCCCGCCGTATCGAGGATCGTTTTGTGGGTCACCTCGCCGGTGGTGATGTCCTTGAAGACGATCTCCCGCTGCTCTTCCTCGCTGAATTGCCGATAAGGCACGCGCTGATGCGCCATAGCGCTGATATCCAGATCGGCAAGGTTCTTGTATTCGCGGTAGATACGGGGCGTGAGTACCGGGATCTCAATATCCAGCGCCTCGATGTCCTTCTTGTCGTTCTCAATGTCGATCTCGACGACAAGCGGCGTCTTCGGCTTCGCGCCTTCGCCCATCGCGGCGCGTTCAAGCTCCACGCCCTCGGCCTGGATCGATTCCACGAAATCCATGAACGCGTCCGTTCCGACGACGCTGACATATTCCTCAAGGCCGCCGGGATACATCTTGCGCAGGCCCCGCCCCAGCGTCTGTTCGGGCAGGATATTGCTCTTGGCCGAGTATGCGCGCAGGCCGACAATGGTGGTGACGTTTCGCACGTCCCAACCCTCTTTAAGCATCAGCACCGACACGATCGCCTTGTAAGGGCTGTCCGGCTCGTCGATCCTGTTGGACTGCTCGCGCAGCTTATCCAGTTCTTCCTTCGCCTTGCCGGTCTGCGCCTCGGATATCTCGCCATTGTTCTTGGTGTGAATGACCAGCACGGCATCTTTGAGATCAGGATAGCGACCTTCCAGGTACTCTGCCACGTCGTCGCAGTTTTTGGTGTCGTCGGTCATGACGAACAGGATGGCCTTCTTGCCCAGCTTCTCATGCTCGGCATAAGCCTTGCGCCATTCGATCACCCCGAGATCGATATAATCGGCGTACTTCTCGGTATATTTGGCGCTCTGGCGTTCGGACAGTTTGGCCCGGCTGGCGGCATCGGGCAGGACCGGATGCTTGACCACGTTCTGGGAGATCGCTTCGACGAGAGGATAGTCGGCAACAGTTTGCACGAAGATGGCACCGTTGTTGTGCTTGGGCGTGGCTGTCACATCCACCTGCAACGCAAGCTCGCCGCCCTTCTGCAATAGCCGGTTGTGGATGTCCTCGATCGATTTGAACCAGGCCAGTTTCGAGTCATGGATGTGATGCGCCTCATCGTTGAGCACCATCAGCTCGTCGATGTCGCGCACGATCATGCCGAGGTCCACGCTGGAATCCGTCGTCGCGCCCGTCGGACGCTTGCCGAAGAAATAATCCATCGTGTTCTCATCGTCGGGCGACGGCGGGATGTCATCGCCCGAATAGACGCGGTGGATGTTAGTCAGGAAGATGTTGCCAGTGGGCTGGGTGACGCGCACGTCGTCCTGCTTGTGCAGGGTGAGCTGAAAATCATCGCGCCAGTTGCGTCCGTCAAAGCCGTTGTCGGGCAGCACCGGGTCGTCGAAGAAGATACGCAGCCCCTGAAAGTCATGATAGATGCGATCGAGCACAATGATGTTCGGGGCAATGACAAGGAAGTTGCGCGAGAGCTTGGAGTCCGGCTCATAGAGCTTGTGAAAAAAGCTCCACGCCAGCGCGAGACTCATGACCTTGGTCTTGCCGGAGCCGGTTGCCATTTTGAGGACGAAGCGCCGCCAGGTCTCATCGAACATGCCTGCCGACACAGCGCCAGAACTGTCAAAGCGCATCAGGTCGAATTTGTCTTTCACCCCGACAACGTCATAGAGATAGATGATCGTCTCCAGCGCCTCACGCTGGGCGAAGAAATACTGGAACTCCGCCATCGTGCCGTCAGCCTGCGGCAAAAGATGCGGTTCCTTGAACCACCAGTTCAGCAGGCTCTTGCTGGTGTCGCATGCGCCGACATAACCGCCGTCGCGAAACTCCTTCACCTTCTTGCGAAGCTGGGCAACGAGCGGCGGCATGAGCTTGTCCATGCCGGTTTCGCGGAGTGCCTCATCGGCTGGGAACCAGCGGATCGCGGGGTCGAGAATCGCGTGCGGGGAATCGGGAAAGTCCGGGTGCAGCGCCATCAGCCTTTCCCCCCAACATTAACCTCGACGATGGTCATTGTGTCATTGCCGAAGATGTCCACGACCTTGACTGCAACCTTGCGCCGGCCCGGCGCGCATTCGTGAGCGACGCTCGTCAGCTCCAGCGAGCGGTCCTTCTTGGTGCGGAAGCTCTGCCACTCGTTCTCAAAGATGTACTCGCCCGTCCACTGCTCTTCCCATTCGCCCGTCTCGGCATTCTGGACGCGGATGATCTCCCGCTTGTTCTCGAAGTCGAAATCCACCGACCAGTAGTCGATCCAGTCCGTCCAGTTCTCGGTTAGCGTCTCGCGGGTGACGATGCCGTCCTTGTCCTTGGTGACCTTCACGATCTGGCCTTTCTCGACAACGATCCGGCTCGCCTTGTTTTTCAGGTTGGCCTCGGCATTCGCAACGGAGTCCTGCGAATAGAAAACCGAAAAGTCAGTAAGTTCGACCGCCACCGTGTCGCCCTTCACATGCGGCCTGACCTCGATGAAGGCCACGTCATGGAACACGACCTGGTTGCGCTCCACCGCGCGCTTGTCGAAGACATCGGCCGGGATATATTTGGGCGCAATGTCGATGCCCTTGGCCCGCGCCTCGTCCAGAACATTGGGAAACAGACCCATCTCGAACTCAAAGCCGAGAATATCGACCTTGGTGATGTGCTTCTTGCGGCACTCCAGTATGATCTCTTCGACGAACAGGCGTGTCACCGGCAGGTTGACTGGGCCGATCGCGACCAGCCGTCCGGCCCGCTTGCCGTGGAAGGTGGCAAAGCCTTCGATCTTTTCAGCCCGGTAGGCGCGCAGGATCAGTTCCAGGAATGCCGCCTCCTTCGCGGCCGCCTGCTGCTGCTTCTGCTCTTCGCGTAGATCGGGGTTCACGCCGATGAAATGCTGGCGCTCGTACTTGCCGAGATTGAGGATCTCAAAGGCCCGGTAGTCCTTGCCCTCGGCCTTTAGTTGCCTCTGCACACCGATCATGCGCTTGCGTGTGGTGTGAATACCGAATTTGCCAAGGTCGCTAACTATCCATTTGCGACCAAGCTTCTCAGCAACAGCGGCAGTGGTGCCGGAACCACAGAAAAAATCGGCGATGAGGTCACCTTCGTTGCTGCTCGCACTAAGGATTCTTTCAAGCAGGGATTCGGGCTTCTGTGTGGGGTATTCAGTGTCCTCGCGTGCCTGTGAATTCACTGGATTTATATCAGCCCAAACCGACTGCAGAGCGATTCCTTCTGATTCGTCTAAGTATCTCTTATATTCCGGCATGCCGCTTTTTGTGTAGATGAGACGGCCTTGATCATGCAGCTCCTGCATTTTTTCTTTTGTCCACCGCCAGGTTTTGAAATGTCCATTCCATTCAAATGTTAAATTTGGACGATCAGGATTTTGATTTAGACAGTTATCCTTCCGATAGCGCCGGCCGTCTGGGTCTTCGTGGCGGTACTTTGCATCTACATATTCAGACCCTAATGGCTCATATAGCTGATTCCAAATTACATCTTCCGTCTTAGAATAAAAAAGAATATGATCGTGCGTGGCTGGATAATAATTACCATGACTTCTTGAAGATACTCTTTTCCAGATTATTTCTCTTCGATGATATTTTCTACCAAAAACGTCGTCTAATGCAGCGCGAATATAATGACTAATAGCTGGACCCATGTGGACGTATATGCTTCCATCCGACGCCAAAATATCTCTCATCAATATTAGACGTTCATAGAGCATAGAAATAAAACTGTCCGCCCCATCTCCCCATGTATCACGGTAAGCAATCTCTTCGAGAATGTTCGGCCTTTTGGTGAAGGTGTCGCCACCTATCTCGATGTCCATGGAAAAATCTGCGCCGACATCGAAAGGTGGATCGATGTAGATCAGCTTGAGACCGCCCTGGCGCTCGATCTCATCGCGCAACGGACCATTCTTCAAGGAAGACAGGATCAGCTTGTTGTCGCCCCAGATCAGCTTGTTGGTCCAGCCTTTGAGCTGACGGCCTCGCGCATCTAGGTCAAACAGCGATCCTTGTAGCGCGGCCTCAGACGGTTTCTCGGCGCGGGGTTCATCCACCTGCTCGATCGTCTGAAACGGAAGCACGACATTGCAGACTTCGCCAGTCTTGCCATTCCAGACCAGCTCGACCTCCCGTTTCTCATCAAACAAGAGGAAACGGTATTTGTCTGGCAGCGGCTTGCCCGCCTCCAGATGTTTGTTGATATCTCTGATTTCGTTGTCAGTGAGCTTCATTTCCGTGCCCCCATTTCCTCTTGAAGCTTACTGGCTGTCGATACCATAACGCCGCAAGTCCTTCGTTTACCGTCACTGGCTCATCAGCGCCTGCGCGGCATGGGCTATGCCCCTTCTCGATCATCGTCACCACTAGCTGCCTGAGCCTTCTTCCGGCTCGCACCGATCAAAAGGCGCTCATACGCTTCCGTCGAGAGAACCACGGCCACAGGCCGGCCGTGCTTCTCAATGGTCACGGGTTCGGCCCGCGCTGTGTCCAGAAGCAAGCCGAAGCCGTTCTTGGCTTCCTTGGCAGACATTGTTTTCATTGAGAATCCCAACGCCCCGTTTGAGCCATTTTGTCTACTTTAGCCGCGCCGTGCAAGGGAAGTTATTGATGAGGGGCAAGCCTGCGCGACCGAGCCACCAGTTCCTGTCGTTAGCGTCGCCCTTCGGGCCGGGCTGTCGGCTTGCGCGGAAGCCCCTGACGGGTCTTCCCCCTTCCCGGGCATCCATCCCTGGCGCGGGAATGTGCGTTTCCGCCTCTGCATCTCTCAGCCTCGACGCTTTTGCGGAGCTGTGAGCGACGAGAGTAAGAGTGCGGACCGGTTTGCCGTGACGGGTTGGAAGTCGAGGGAGAGGCTCTCGGCGCCCGTCGCGGAGAACCGCGATGTCCAGACACAAGCACAGCACCGGCGCCAGGCGCGACCGGACCAACCTTTATTCCGAAATCACCGACAAGATCGGCGCCGAACTGGAGGCTGGCCGCGTACCCTGGGTCCAGCCCTGGGGGACGGCGGCGGCGAAGGCGCCGCTTGCCATGCCGCAGAACGCCGCGACCGGACGGCGTTATTCGGGAATCAACGTGCTCCTGCTCTGGGGCACCGTCATCGAGCGCGGCTTCGGCGGCCAGAGCTGGCTCACCTTTCGCCAGGCACTCTCGCTCGGTGGCAATGTCCGCAAGGGCGAGCGCGGCACGACCGTTGTCTATGCTGACCGCTTCGTACCCGAGGACGAGAAGCAACGCGCGACTGAGACCGGCGAGGCCCCGCAGGCGATCCCGTTCCTGAAGCGGTTTACCGTCTTTAATACCGACCAGTGCGAAAACCTGCCGGAGGACGTAGCGACATCCGCGCCGCCCGTTCCGGAGGGGTTGATCGAGCCCACCATCGAGGCTCTGATCAAGGCGACAGGTATCGATTTCCGCATCGGCGGCAATCGGGCCTACTACGTGCCGGCCCACGACTATGCGCAAGTGCCGCCCCCGCAGGCCTATTTCGAGCCGATCAACTGGCACCGCACGGCGCTCCACGAGCTCGGGCACGCGACGGGCCATCCCTCCCGGCTCGGTCGCGACCTCTCGGGCTCCTTCGGCTCGAAGAAATACGCCTTCGAGGAGCTGGTCGCTGAGATCAGCGCTGCCTTCTGCTGTGCTTCGCTCGGGATCGTGCCGACGGTCCGGCATGCCGACTACATTGGCTCCTGGCTCGAGGTGCTGCGCGAGGATAACCGCGCCATCGTGCGCGCCGCCAGCCAGGCGAGCAAGGCCGCCGACTGGCTGCTGGCGTTCGTGCCGGACAACGAACGGCAGACCGGCCAGGACGAATGCGCTTGCGACAGGAGGGTGGCATGATCCTCCTGACCGACGACCTGCGCGATCGCCTGCTTGCCAATGGCGGACAGTGCGACGTCGACCACGTGCCAATGGTCAAGTTCTTCAACCCCGTCGGCGGCGGCACGTGGCTCGCCACGGAGCTGGATGCGGATGGCGATACCCTGTTCGGACTGGCCGATCTCGGCTTCGGCAGCCCGGAGCTCGGCTCTTTCAGCCTGTCTGAGCTGGGGTTGGTGCGCCTACCCTTCGGCATGGCCATCGAACGCGACATCTTGTTCGAGGCCGCGTTCCCGCTGTCGGTCTATGCCGAAGCGGCACGACAGGCGGGGAGTATTGTGGAGAGCGAACGGCTCCTTCAAGCCGCCGCTGCGGCATTGCGGGAACGCCGATGACGTCTCGCCCGCCCGGGCCACCCTCCGCCCTATCTGGAACGAGAAAGTGAGAGGGCTGTGCCCTGCTCCGTGACGGGTCGGAAGTCGAGAGAGAGGCTCTCGGCGCCCGTCGCGGAGTAAATCATCATGGCAACCGCATCCAAGAAGATCATCCTGTCGTCGTCGTGCGACATCCCCCTCAACAAGCTCGTGCTCAGCCAAGCGAACGTTCGCCGCGTCAAAGCTGGCGTCTCGATCGAGGAACTCGCCGAGGACATTGCCCGGCGCGGTCTCTTGCAGGGCCTCAGCGTTCGGCCCGTCACCGACGAAGCCGGAACCGAGACCGGCATGTTCGAGATCCCCGCCGGCGGCCGCCGTTATCGGGCGCTCGAGCTTCTCGTCAAGCAGAAGCGGCTAGGCAAGACCGCACCGGTGCCGTGCGTCGTGCGAGAGGACGGCATCGCCGAGGAGGACTCGCTCGCCGAGAACGTCCAGCGTGCGCCGCTGCATCCTCTCGATCAGTTCCGTGCATTCCTCACTTTGAAGGAGAAGGGCCAGTCCGAGGAGGAGATCGCCGCGACCTTCTTCGTCTCCGTCAACGTGGTCAAGCAGAGGCTCAAACTCGCGACGGTCTCGCCGAAACTGCTCGACATCTATGCCGAGGACGGCATGTCGCTCGACCAGTTGATGGCGTTCACCGTGTCCGGCGACCACGAGCGCCAGGAGCAGGTATTCGACCGCCTGCAGCAGTCCTATGACAAGCAGCCTTATGCCATCCGCCGCATGCTGACCGAGGGCGCGGTTCGGGCCTCCGACAAGCGTGTCCAGTTCATCGGCATCGATGCCTATGTCGAGGCCGGGGGCACTGTGCTGCGCGACCTGTTCCAGTCGGACGATGGCGGCTGGCTCCAGGAGGTCGCGCTCGTCGAGGATATGGTGACCGACAGGCTGAAGCGGGAAGCCGAGTCCATCGTCGCCGAGGGCTGGAAGTGGATCGACGTCGCCCCCGACTTCCCCTACGGGCACACCTTCGGACTCCGCCAACTGCGGGGCGAGGGGATCCCGCTCACCGCGGAGGAGGAAGCGTCGCGCGATGCCCTGAAGGCTGAATACGATCAGCTTGAAGAGAAATATGCCGAAGCCAACGAGTTGCCCGACGACGTCGACGAGCGTCTCGGGGAGATCGAGACGGCGCTCGAGGCTTTCGAGGTCCGCCCGGTCAGGTTCGATCCCGAGGAGATCGTCCGCGCCGGCGCCTTCGTCAGCATCGCCCCCGACGGCAGCTTGCGCGTCGAGCGCGGTTTCGTCCGGCCTGAGGACGAAGTGGCGCCCGAACCGGACGCAGGCAGCGGTGATAGCGATGAATACAGTGCGGTGCAGCCTGACACGGAAGGCACCGCAGGCACCGGTTCCTCCGAGCCGCCCGAGCCCGACGAAGACGAGGGCCTGTCGCCAATCTCCGACCGGCTGATGTCGGAACTCACCGCCCACCGCACGCTTGGACTGCGCAACGCGCTCGCCGAACGGCCCGACATCGCCTTCGTTGCGGCATTGCACGCCCTGACCCTGACGGTCTTCTACCACTACGGCTCGGATACCTGCCTCGAGCTCGGCCTGAAGAGCGTCGGGTTCAGCGCCCAGACCCAGGGCCTGAACGACAGCGTGATCGCGGAGGCAGCCCGCGCCCGCCACGAGGCCTGGATCAAGCGGTTGCCGAAGGAGCCGGCCGATCTGTGGGCAGCACTTCAGGCATGGGACGGCCAGGAACAGGCCAGCCTCTTCGCCCACATCGTCAGCCTCTCGGTAAACGCCGTCTCCGAACCCTGGAACCGGCGCCCCCGGGCCCTCGCCCATGCCGATGTGCTGGCACAAGCGGTCGGCCTCGATATGGCCGCGGGAGGCTGGCATCCCACGGTCGACAGCTATTTCGGCCGTGTCACCAAGGCGCGCATCCTGCAGGCTGTCACCGAGGCGAAAGGCGAACGCGCCGCCGACCGCATCGCCCATCTCAAGAAGGGCGACATGGCCGCCGAGGCCGAGACCCTGCTCACCGACACCGGCTGGCTGCCAGAGCCGCTGCGCACGCCGGGGAACGCGGAAGCGGATGCTGGTGACTGCAAGAACACCGTCGAACCGGCGGCGCCGGACCCGACCGTCGAGAAAACGGCGACCGATGGCGGCGAAACGGCCATGCGCACCGATGACGTCCCCGACGAGAATGAGGGTGCCGAGGAGGCATCTCAGGTGATCGCCGCCGAATAGCGCGACATCCGACCTGGCAACACTGGCCCGCGGCGACGCGGGCCTTTTTCTTGGAAGGAGGCACGGAATGTCGGAAACGACTGCTGACCTCGCACGGCGGCTCGCCCAAAACGCAGAAGCGGCCTGCCGCGAGTATCTGTCGAGCGGACGAAGAAGCGGCCGCTACTGGATCGTCGGCGATGTCCGCAACACCCCTGGTCGCTCGATGTTCGTCAGGTTGAAAGACTCGCTGAAAGGCCCTGCCGGCAATTGGACCGATGCGGCGACGGGCGAGCATGGCGATCTCCTCGATGTCATTCGCGAGAGCTGCGGCCTTGTCGATTTCAAGGACGTGGCCGACGAGGCATGGCGCTTCCTCGCTCTACCGCATCCCGAACCGGAGTCCGCATCACGATATAAACGGAAGGCGCCCGCACCGACGAGTTCACCACTCGCTGCGAAGCGGCTGTTTTCGATGGCTCAGCCGATCGCGGGCACGCTTGCTGAATCGTATTTCCGTAATCGCGGCATTACGGCTTTGCACGGAACAGGATCGCTTCAGTTTCATCCTCGTTGCTATTACAGGCCCGACGAGCATGAGCCGACCCAGACCTGGCCGGCCTTGATCGCCTCCGTCACCGATCTCGACGGACACCAGACCGGCGCCCATCGAACCTGGCTCGATCCGAACGGGTTCAGCGAGGCGAGGCTCGGCAAGGCGCCGATCGACACGCCGCGACGGGCAATGGGCGACCTCCTCGGCAATGCCGTGCGCTTCGGCGTGGCGGGCGAGGTGATGGCAGCCGGCGAAGGCATCGAGACCATGCTGTCGCTGCGATGCGTCCTGCCCGATCTGCCGATGGCGGCAGCGCTTTCCGCCGCCCATCTCGCCGCCCTCACACTCCCGGTCTCGCTGCGCCGCCTCTATATCGTGTGCGATGACGATCCAGCAGGCGAAGAGGCGCGTAACAGCCTGGGCGCACGCGCCGAGGCCGAGGGAATCGAGACGCTGACCATCGCGCCGATGCTGGGCGATCTCAACGAGGATCTGCGGCTGCGCGGACTGGATGCGCTCACGGCATCGGTTCGGGTCCAACTCGCCCCGCAGGATGTCGCACGCTTTCTGAAGACCGCGCAGTTGGCCTGAACGGGAAGCGGCATGGTTGGGGGTCGGGATCACCGTCGTCACGCGCGGATGCTCCCACCCGATGCCGGAGAGGGCCGCGCCCCGGCCTTCTTCAGAGGGCGACCGGACGGCAGCCGGGCCGGGCCGGCAATGGCTGCGGCCGACGATTTTCCGGCGGCCCCTACGGGCCTTTCCATCGCGAAGCAAAATCGCCGGCCTCCGCCATCCTCCGCTCACGCTCCGGCCCGTCCGCTCGCGCGTCCGGGTGCAGGCCTGGCCCGCCCGCCGTCTTGCGGCGCCATGAAGGCCGCGGCGGGCGCGGCCAACCGACAAGGGAGCATCCCCATGGCGCATGAAGACGACGATACCTTCGAGCCCCATCACGAATCCTCGCCGACCGAGCACGCGCTGAGCGA
The DNA here is from genome assembly GCF_040750475.1 of Amorphus sp. 3PC139-8. Classification (NCBI taxonomy): domain Bacteria; kingdom Pseudomonadati; phylum Pseudomonadota; class Alphaproteobacteria; order Hyphomicrobiales; family Amorphaceae; genus Amorphus; species Amorphus sp. 3PC139-8. The sequence continues at coordinate 21,914 of NZ_JABJVY010000024.1, forward strand.
ACTGGAACTCCACGGCTACCGCCATGACGGCCACGGTCCGGACCCGCGCCTCGTCCCGGAGGACAACGTCATCGCCGGCGCCGTCTCCGATATCTTCGACGCCCTGATCGCCACCATGGCGGATACTGCCCTCGATGGCGAACTCGACGATCTGCTCTGGTCGACCGTCAACATGTTTCACCGCGCTGCCGACCGGCTCGAACGCAAACTGGACGACAACGAGCAGGCCCAGAAGCGCGGGCAGCGCGAGCAGGACGGCTCCGAAATCAAGGCGGTCGAGCTCGAACGCCTCATCGAGAGCGGACAAGGTCTCATCGAACGCCGCGACAGCCTGGAAGTCTTCCGCGATAGCGCCGCCGACCTTTATCTGCGCACCACCGGGTCGCCATGGTCGCCGCGCACCGGCTCGCAGGTCAACCGCCGGGCGCTCACGTCGGCCATGATCGACAGCCGGGACTTCATTGCAGAGCGCAAGCGTGCAGACCGCGAAGTGCTCCTGCCGATGGGTCCAAAGGTCGCCGTCTCCGGAGGCGCTGACTACAACGATCACAAGCTGATCTGGGACAAGCTCGACCAAGTGCATGCCAAGCACCCGGACATGGTGTTGATGCACGGCAAATCGCCGAAAGGCGCCGAAAAGATCGCCGCTCGCTGGGCCGATCACCGCAACGTGCCCCAGATCGGTTTCGCGCCCGACTGGACGAAGCATGGCCGCGCCGCACCTTTCAAGCGCAACGACCAGATGCTCGACGTTTTACCGATCGGCGTCATGATCTTTCCCGGCACCGGCATCCAGGAGAACCTTGCCGACAAGGCGAAAAAACTCGGCCTTCCGGTCTGGCGGTTCACATGAACCGCTAGATCTGGAAACTTAGCGGAGCTGAAGCCGTCATACGGGTTCACAGCTCGAATGATTGAACTCTGACCATCGAGCGCGGGTGCTCATCGAGTCGACAGCCTCCAAAGCACGGCATTCTCGCCGATTGTCAAAATCTAGCGGTGGAGCCGCGATAGGGTGACCTGCCAAGTCAAAATCTCACCCAGCGTCGCGATCATGCATCAAGTTCGATCGCAGCATCAGCGTGAACCGGCGGCTCCTGAAGCCGCAGCTGTCGCGCGATAGCCGGGATCTCTGGGTCCGCAAGAAATCCAGCGTAGTCCTTGTCGTCCCAGTCGAAGATCGACCAAACCCGGCGAGCATCGTCCGGGTCGATGTAGACGCGGGCGCTCCGACATCCGTGCTTCCTACGCTTGTCAGCACCCACGGTTCGAAAAATCTCCAGAAACCGATCAAGGTCGGTCACTTTAGCTACCGTGACAATCATGACCGTTACTCCTTTCCAGGGCGTGCGCTTGCTCACAGTCAGTCTGTAACGCACACAAGTCCGATTACCGCCGCAGCCTGCTGCACATTGGGCTCGAAGCGGTCCTTCTACGCTCGAAGGTAAATCGTGACTGTGATATACTTCTGACTGCGCCATGGTGGTGGAGGCGCGACCGTTCGAACCTCATCTTACGGAGACGCCACCATGATCATTGCAATTCTCGGGTCCATCGCTGCAATCGGCGCCGTCTGCTGGCTGCTGTTCACGCTTGCCACCTATGCTCTACCCGCGCTCGGCGGGGTGGCAGCCGGAATGTGGGCCTATCAGACCGGCGCAGGACTGCCGGGCAGCGTCCTTGTCGGACTTGTCGGCGCCGGCCTGGTGCTCAGCGTCGGACAGTTCCTCATCCTGTTCGCACAACCCATGTGGATGAAACTCGCCGTCGCGCTCGCCTTCGTTACCCCGGCAGCGATCGCCGGCTTCCATGCAACCCATGGCATCGTCAAACATCTCATGCCGTCGGAAACCTGGCAGACCGTCTTCTCCGTGATCGGCGCGGTGGCGGTCGGCATCACGGCGTTCGTGCGCGTGACCTCCATGGCCGCGCCCGAACCCGCCGGGCAAACCCCCGCCAGCGTCTGAACGCCGTCGCGGGCCAGGACGGGAGGCTGAGTTTTTTCATCACGCCCTTATCGAAGGCTGAGCGAGGCGGACACTCGGTGAGTGCCGGACCGACGAGGTTCGGTCGAGGATCGGCGCCCGCAGGCTGAATGGCACAAGCCGCCCCGACCAGCGCTGCCGGGGAAGCACTGGGAATGGCTGGGGTCCGCGTCCGGTGGTATCGCCGGAAACGAAGCGAGCTGGCCGGCATGGCAGTAGACGATTGTCGTTCCTTCGCCGGACAGAAGCTTGAGCGCACGGTGTCGCCACTATCTCCTTGAACGATCCCTGTAAGCCGACCGCTCCAAACGGCCTCTTCAATGGGCTGATCTGGCCGAAGGCCGGCTGCGCCTCGATCGCCTATGGCGCAATGACGCCCGTCAGGTTTCTTCCCCTGACGGCTGCGCCGCCATTCCTCGCGAGCCAAGAAACCCGCCGGATCGCCATCCTCCGCTGACGCTGCGGTCGCAAGCGATGCGCCGTCGATCGCCTCCGGCCCCTCCGATCGCCATCGAGACCGCAATGGTGCGGGCTCGAAACTAGTGATCAAGGAGAACTACCATGGCAACCATCGGCACCTTCAAGAAGTCCGGCAATGAATACGCCGGCGAAATCGTCACCCTCAACGTGCAGGCCAAGAACGTCCGCATCGTCCCCGAAGTCAACCAGACCAGCGAGAACGCTCCGAGCCACCGCGTCCTGGTCGGCCGCGCCGAAATCGGGGCAGCCTGGTCCAAGCAGTCGAACGAGGGCCGCGCCTATCTGGGCCTCAAGCTGGACGATCCGAGCTTCACCGCTCCGATCTACGCCAACCTCTTCGACGACGAGGACGGCGGTTACAGCCTTGTGTGGAGCCGACCTGCTAGGAAAACTGACTAAGGTCTCTGGGGCCGTCCTTTCGGGGCGGCCCCAAGCCTTCGACGCAGAGCCCGACTACAGCCTTGGCGCACAAGCCCGAAGATTAGCAGGGGACTGCGTCGTTCCATGCCGAAGCCCGAACAGTTGCTTGGGAAACAACCCCGAACTTACAAGGATGGGACACATATATGGAAAACGGTTGCTATGTGGGGATCGACGTTTCTAAGGACCGCCTCGACGTTCACATTCTGCCTCAGGCTCACAGCGTCTCAGTTGCTAATAATCACCGCGGCGTCGCCGAACTGATCCAGATCCTGGAACAGGTTGAGACGGCTTTGCAGCGCCACTGCAAATGCAGGTCGGATCGGAACTTGGCCGCACCGTTGATCGCGCATGTCGAAGATAAGGACGCCAAAGGTAGCGCCGGTCTTACAGTCGGGAGGGCCGGGACTACGTTTTTGGGACGACCGCCGTGCTTCTCCCTCCTGAGAGCGCTTCGTACGTCCGGGCAACCGAGCTTGTCATTATGCCGAGGCGTAATGGACACGCACGAGCGCCGTCCTTCTAGCTATCGCCGCGACCCGCCTCAGGGTGGTGGCGTCGGTTTAGATGTGTCTTGCCAATCTCGGTGGGAAATCCTGCATGCCGCCATTCACTTGAACTGCGCCGCCACCCTGTAGCACGACGATCGTGAGGATTTATGAGATGAAAGCCATCGTCACATTGACCTTGAACCCGTCGGTCGATGGCGCCGCCGAGGCGGAGGTCGTACGTCCTATCCACAAGATCCGGACCTCGGACGAACGCTACGATCCGGGTGGCGGCGGCATCAACGTCGCGCGGGTCGTCCAGGAACTCGGCGGCCCGACGCTCGCCATCTATCTCGCAGGCGGCGCCACCGGCGGCGTTCTCGACGACCTGCTCGACGCCGCGGCCATCCCGCGGCGGCGCGTCCCGATCCAGGACCACACCCGCATCAGCCACGCAGTCTATGAGCGATCGAGCGGCCAGGAATACCGCTTCGTGCCCACTGGCCCCTTGGTCGGGGAATCGGAATGGCGAGTGTTCCTGGAATCGCTGGAGGATCTTGACTGCGACTACTTCGTCGCGAGCGGCAGCCTGCCGCGCGGCGTCCCCGATGATTTCTACGTCGCCGTGGCGGACCTCGCCCGCCGCAAGGGCGCCAAGCTTATGCTCGATACCTCGGGAAGCGCGCTTCGTGCCGGGCTCGCACGCGGCGTCCATCTGGTGAAACCCAGTCTCGGTGAACTCGAGACCCTGGTCGATCGGAAGCTTCCCGACCAGGCGTCGCAGGAGCAAGCGGCGCGAGAGCTGATCGGCTCGGGCGTGGCCGAACTGGTCGCGCTGACCTTGGGCCGTGATGGTGCGCTGCTCGCGACCAGCCAAGGCATGCTGCGCCTGGCCGCGCCCGACGTAGTTGCAAAAAGTGCCGTCGGTGCCGGCGACAGCTTTACCGCGGCCATGACCTTAGGCTTGGCTCAAGGGCGCGATTCCGAAGACGCATTCGCCTATGGCATGGCCGCCGGCGCTGCCGCCGTCCTATCAGCCGGTACGGGATTGTGTCGGCGGGAGGACGTCGAACGACTCTATGAGGGAATGCGCAGCCAGGTGCGAGCGATTGCGACAGAATCGTGACGAACCTGCAAGAAAGCCCGACCGTGTTGTAGAGGTCTTCAAAGGTCTCAGGAAGCCCGTCTCGCACCGCCGTTTGATCTCGATCAATAACGAAGCTATCTTTGTGGCATAAGCTTGCCGAAGATGGATGGTCTGTGCGAAGTTCGATGTACCACTACAATCGAGAGCGATTCAGAAGGAGCGCGCCCCGAGCTTGGGTGATGTTCCTCCTGTCCCTGCTGATTATAGCCGGTCTGAGTTTCCACATGGCCCACGCCGATCCTTCGGCCGCCGGGACGGAGACGGCCGTAGCGAGCGGTGTGTTACTCGTCTCCGATCCGCCCAGTGACGCAACGCTCGGCACATCGCCTACGGTATCCCACTGCCACTCGCCGGCGTCCTGCGCTTTTCTCCCGGTGGGCTCTTCTACCGTCTTCCACGCACCGCAATCCGGCGGTTGGATTCCCCAACCGCCGCGTTACCAGCGATCCACGATCAGCGATCGTCAATTCCGCCCGCCCCGTCTCCCTGTGCACGTCTGACCGACGCGCCCGCGGGCTTCGATACTCCCTGCGCGTCGCGATACCGCTCGACCATCCTCTGCGCATGGAGTCATCACAATGACAGCCCTTTCACGCCCTGATCCTGTCCCATCCCAAAGCGTCGCTCCCGACGCTGCTACCCTTCAGCGTCTGACGGAGTGCCGATCGGAATTCGTGCGCTTTTTCCGACGGCGCCTGAGCCGTCAGGAGGATGCCGAAGATGCCTTCCAGGACTTCTGCCTCAAAGTGGTGCGAGCCACGGAGAAGCCTAAGACCACCGGCAAGATCGACGCTTGGCTCAGTCGGGTCTTGCGCAACACGCTGACCGATTATTATCGGCGCCGGGCGGCGCGGCAGCGGGCCGAGGCCGCATACGAAGCGGAGGCTCCAGAACCGGTGGTTCAACCGGGAACGGTCCAGCTTGAAAATCCATGCAGCTGCGTCCGGAACATCGTTCCAACACTCCGGCCAGACTATGCCGAGATCATTCGCCGGGCCGATCTCGAGGAGGAGTCGCGCGAGCGGATCGCGGTCGACCTCGGTCTCACCACCAACAATATCGGTGTCCGGCTGCATCGGGCGCGCCGGGCCCTGAAGGAGAAGATCGAGGAGCGCTGTGGGGCGTGCTGTGTTGGCGGATTCGGGAACTGCGATTGCGCGCCGGAGTCCCACGGGCGCCATCGGGGCGGACGAGATGCACCAGCGTGTAATGCCGCCATCACCGAAGCGTCTCTTTGATTGATATCTGGCGCGGGCCGCTTCCATCAGGCGGGAGGTTCCGCGCTGCGTTGCCCGGCCCATCAGTAATTCGCATGGCCAAGAAAACTTCAAGAGCGCGTCGCCGGATGCACCATCGGCTGCCGACAACCAGACCGTGGAGGGCGACTACCGAGCCGTTCTCCACAGTCTGTAGTTCGAACGTTCGAACTGGCAAAGCTCGGAAGCACTTCATCCGCTGCGCGACAAGGTCCTCGTCCTGATCGAAGGTCATGACGCCGCGGGAAAAGATGGTGTGATCAACCGCATCGTCCGTCACCTGAGTGTCCGCGGGAGACGCGTGTTGTCGCCTTGGTCCTGCGGAAAGGAGCGTCGCCGCGCCGCATTCAATACAAGTTGGGCGCCCCGTCAGCGAGCAGCGGTGGTCAATGCAAATCGCACGAAGGCCAGAGATCAGACGGGCGTCGACGAGCGCTGCGGAGTATTCGGAACCGTCGTGCTTGTCGCCTATCCGCGAAGTTCCGGTCACGGAATCATGATCGCCGCGGATTGTATCGCCGAACAGTTTCTTGGCGGACGGCCAGAAAAGGAGATCCTTCAGAGATGACTGCCGTAACGATCGCGCAGATCATTCTGGTCATGCTGCTTTGGGCTGCCTGCTTCCCCCTGATCACCGCCGGTCTGGACCTCGCTCCGCACCTGACCTTCGCTGCGATGCGCGCGCTCCTGGCAGGCCTTACGCTGACTATGCTCGCCCTCGCGCTGCATCGGCCGCTGCCCAAGGGTTTGCCGCACTGGGCGATGTTGGCCATCGTAGGCTTGGGAGCGACGAGCCTGGGCTTCCTGGGGATGTTTCATGCTGCGGAGTTCGTCTCGCCCGGCATCGCCACGGTGATCGCCAACACCCAGCCATTGCTGGCGGCGATGCTGGCAGGCCTGATCCTCGATGAACGACTCACGGCACGGGGGATCACGGGGCTGGTCCTGGGCTTCATCGGCATTCTCAGCATCGCCGCGCCCCAATTTGTAGCCCCGGGGCAGCAGAGCTACATTTTCGGCGTTGCCTATATCATCCTTGCCGCGTTGGGCGTCACCGTCAGCAACGTCGTGATCAAGCGCATCGCGGGCAAGGTCGATCCCCTCATGGCCATGGGACTGCAGATGCTGATCGGCAGTATCCCCCTCGTTCTTATCGCCTGGGCCACGGAGGAGCCGGCAACGGTCAGATGGTCGTTTACGTTCGTCGGCATCCTCCTCGCGCTCAGCCTGCTCGGCACGGCGCTCGTCTACTGGCTGTGGTTCTCGGTGCTCGAGAAGGCGCCGCTCAACAGGGCCAATGCCTTCAGCTTTCTAATCCCGATTTTTGGTCTGACGATCGGCACTCTGTTCTTTGACGAAACCTTGGAGTGGCCGCAACTCGCCGGTATTGTCTTCGTCATCCTCGCGGTCGGTCTGGTCTCGCGCCACGGAACGAGATCAGCCGAAAAAGTCGCTGTGTAGGCCGCGGCCGAAAATTCCCAAAGGTCCAGTCACTCCGGACCCGTCTCATACTCGTCCGCGTTGATGTCGACGAAGAAGAAGCAAGCTTTCCAGAGCGACCGGACGGACCTACACCGGGCTCAGCTGGATCGCTTCTTGGCCCCGCCGCCTCCTCCAGATGCGGATTCAGCCGCGTCTATCGACTCGGTCTGCATAGACGCCGGCTGGTCCCCTACGGGCGATTGCTCGGCTTCGATCTCCGCCTGCGCGCAGAGCCAGTGATCGAGGTGTTTGCCTTCGGGCCGGTTCTCCCGTTCCCAGATGGCATAGGCGCGCTCCCGGACTTTCGCATTCAGATCGTCACTCATGATGTGTCTCCTTTTATGAGTGGGTACCAACTTCAGCCCTTCGCTGTGCGTGCTCGCATCGGCGGGGGAGATGGCAGGAAGCTCCGGTCGGACCACAGGCCACGCCCGGGCCCGGGCTCGGCGAAGTCTTGCTCTGCGCGAGATTCGGTGAGCGTCCGATAGAGATCAAGATATTCTTCGGCCGGTCCTCGCCAGCCGAAATCCTGCCGCATCGCGTGACGCTGCATCCGGCGCCACGCCACCGGCTGCCCGAACGTGTCGAGGGCGCGTCTCAGGCAGCCGAGCAGGTCTTCAAGGGTGTCACCCGAAAACGCGAACCCCGTCGCTTCCCCATCGACATTCGACGTGGAACCGTCGACAACGCTATCGGCCAGCCCGCCGACCTTCCGCACGAGGGGCAGGGTGCCGTAGCGCAGAGCATAGATTGGCACCAGGCCGAAGGGCTCGAAACGCGACGGATGGAGCAGAACATCAGCGCCCGCCAGAAGACGGCGCGCGGATCGCTCTTCGTAGCCTACCTGCACGGAAACGCGCCCCGGATACTGCTCTGCCAATGCCTTGAATCGCTCTTCCAGGGCGCGGTCGCCTTGTCCATGCAGGGCAAACTGGGCACCCGCCGCGATGAGCCAGGGCACAGCCTCTGCGACAGTGTCGGCCATCTTCTGCTCGGTCAGGCGGCTGAGGAAGGCGAAGAGAGGCGTTTCCGGCTCCACGTCCAGACCGAGTTCGCATTGCAAGACGGCCTTGCAATCTCGCTTGCGACCGATTTCGGCCAGACTGTACCGACGCGGCAGGCTTGAGTCCTCCGCTGGATCCCAGAGACCGTAGTCGGCGCCGTTGGGTATTCCCAGGAGATGCCGCGAGCGCTGGCGGAGCAGTCCGTCCAGACCGCAGCCGAACTCCGGCGTTTGTATTTCACGTGCGTACGTCCGACTGACCGTGGTCAGGCGATCGGCATAGCGAAGCCCCGCCTTCAAGAAGGAGATCCGACCATAGAACTCGACTCCTTCAGGCGAGAAGGTGTCGCCGGGGAGGCCCAGAAGCGGCAATGCATCGGCAGCGAAGAGGCCCTGGAAGGCCAGGTTGTGGATCGTGAAGACGACGGGCGGACGCGATCTTGCGGAGTCAGCCAAGAGCAGCGGCACCAGTCCGGTATGCCAGTCATTCGTGTGGATCAGTTCCGGCCGCCAACCGAGTCCCGCTGCGTTGCACGCGACGCGCACAGCCGCATGGCACAGCGCGGCGAATCGGAGACCGTTGTCCGGCCAGTCGCGGCCATCCAAATCCTGATAGGGGCCGGCATTCCTACGATAGAGCCTGGGACAGTCGAGCAGCCAAAGCGGCATGCCGGAATCCGGAGATCGCGCAGGCAAAAGACGGGCGCGATCCTCGCCCGGCAGGTCGCCGAGCGGTATCGCCGGCCCGACATGGTCGACCCGGTCCAACGCGTCAGGGTAGCCGGGCATCATCACGCGAATGTCGATTCCGCGCTCGGCCAAGGCGGCCGGGAGGGCGGCCGAAACGTCGGCCAGCCCGCCCGTCTTTATCAGGGGATGACATTCGGAGGTGACGAACAAGATACGCATGAGAAACCCCATCGGCCCTTCTGGAGACACTCCGGCGGCGGCCCGCAGGGGCACCCGAGGCCTACCGTTTGAACCATTGGTGCTGCCTATCGGTCGAGCGACCTGAGCGGACAGCGTGTCACCAACTAGAGACGTTCGAACTGGGCGCGCCTTACACCTCCTACTCCGACATTGTTGCGGCCACAGAGGCCCAGTCTCGAAGCTCGCCGTTGGTACTCAGCGCCACCGGTGTAACGAGGCGGCGGGACGGGCGTCTGAAGGATTCGATGCAGAGCCGGGCGCGTAGAGGCATCCCCCGGCGCAGCGTCTTCCGACCAGACCAAAAGGAGAGCGATCATGACCCTACACTCCACTTCGACCCATTCGAATGGCTTGCGTTTGCCGGGCCTGAAAGCCCTGGCCGTGGCCGTTGGTGTCACCGCCCTCGCCGCAACCGGCGCATGGGCAGCCCAGCACGAGACAAAGCCGCAGCAGGGCCAGACACAGCAGATGCCGGGGCCTGCCTTCGAGCGCATGCAGGAATTGATGCAGCAGGCCCGTGAGACGAAGGACCCCGCCGAGCGCCGCCAGCTCATGCGTGAGCACATCGAGATGATGGGCGAGCAGATGCAGGCGATGCGCGGCATGATGGGCGACATGCCCATGCAGGGCCAGATGGGCGGTGGCCGGATGTCAAGCGGTCAGTCTATGGGCATGTCGGGAGACCAGTCCGGACAGATGCAGGAGATGATGGGTGCGGCGGCGCCTGAGATGATGACCCGTATGCGCGAGCATTTGGGCATGATGCAGCAGATGATGGAGCAGATGCTCGAACAGCAGAAGATGATGATGGAGATGAACGAGCAACAATAACGCTTGGAAAGCGGCGGTCGCATCAGACATGTGGTTGCCGCTCCCAAGTAGAATATGGAGCATCTTGCACATAGAAGGGCGGACGACCGATGACATATTATTTCGCAAAGACCCTGTCAGGGAAGGGCTTCGATCAGGTGGTCGCCCAGGTAACCGACGCTCTGAAGGACGAGGGCTTTGGTATCCTGACGGAGATCGACGTTCGGACTACGATAAAGAAGAAGCTCGACAAGGATTTCCGCGACTACCGCATTCTGGGGGCCTGCAATCCATCACTGGCGCATCAGGCACTCCAGGCGGAGGACAAGATCGGCACCATGCTGCCCTGCAACGTCATCGTCCAGGCGACCGAGGACGGTGGTGTCGAGGTAGCCGCGGTCGACCCGGCGGCGTCTATGCAGGCCGTCGACAATCCTGAGTTGGCCCGCATCGCCGAAGCCGTCCGCGACAAGCTCAAGCTGGTCATCGAGAGACTCTGACGTCGCGAGTGGCCGCCAAGAAGCCAAGGTGATTCCATGAGCGTGGTCCAGTTCGACGCTGGCGATGACGGGCGCTTCAGCCAGACGATGGCCCGGGGCTCGAAAGTCCAGCGGTGCCCAGCCTGTACGGTGGGCGGTGTATTCGGGAGGAGATGGACCGGGACCAGACGGGAGGGAGCGGCATCTCCATCTTTTCGGTTGCGACATCCGCCACGGATGGACACCGCCGGCCGCATCACCCGGCCCAGGGAGTTCGGAGTCGAAGACGTCAGGGTCGAGTCCGTTCGATGGAAACGGCTCCCTGACCGAAGTCACCAAGGTCCCGTGTGAGCGAGACGCAGGCCGCTAGATCCAGTCTGTCCTGGACACGCATCATCGCCGGGCTGGCGGTGTTCGCCATCTTTCTAGTCACGTCTCTCTTATTGTGGCGAACCGGCATGCTGGACCGCCTGCTCGATGGCGAGGCGCTCGAGCAGGCGGTGATGCGGCTCGGCCCCCTGGGCCCGCTTCTGATCATCGGCCTGATGACCGTGGCCATCGTCATGAGCCCGATCCCGAGCGCCCCGATCGCACTTGCTTCCGGCGCGGCCTACGGGCATTTCTGGGGCGCGCTCTATGTCGCCATAGGTTCCGAAACGGGCGCCCTGGTCGCCTTCGGCATTTCCCGCCTCATCGGGTATGACGCGCTCAGGGCATGGCTCGGCGCACGCCTGCCCACAGGCGCGCTGCACCGCTTCGTAGGGTCGCAAACTGCCTTGATGGCCGTCGTATTCGCGACGCGGCTGATGCCGTTCCTGTCCTTCGACATCATCAGCTACGCCGCCGGTCTGACGCCGCTCAGAACCTGGCGCTTCGCCGTCGCAACCTTCCTCGGCATTATTCCAGCGAGCTTTCTGCTCGCGCATTTCGGCGACGAGCTCGCTTCCGGCGACTTGTGGCGCGCCGGCGTCACCGTCTTGGTGCTCGGGTTCATCACGCTGCTGCCCGTCGGGTGGAAAGTTATCCCGGCGCGCTACCGATCGGCCTTGAAGCGCTTGTTGAGCGCCGGACAGCCGTCAGACGTTACGGCGCGGGAGACCGCCAGCCGTGCTCGGTCACAGGAAAGCTCGCGGAAAGGAGAGACACGATGATGGAAGTATATGAGGGAATGTAAGGCATGGGCACCATGGGTCTACTCTGGATTCTGATCCCGTTGTTCGTGGTCTTATAATATTCATGTCGCAATGCAAAAATCTTCCGCCGCTGAATTGGCTACCAAGATGATCGGAGAGCAAGGGAGATCAGTGAATGCGAGAGGTCGGGGTCTTTGCGGCGCTGTTCTTCGGAATGGCCGTCTTCGGGAGCGGAACGCCGACGGCCAAGGTCGTGACTGACGGGTTCCCAATTTTCCTGGCGCCGTTCCTGCGGCTATCGCTGGCGGCCCTGCTCACCACACCGCTACTGATTGTCTACCGACGCGAGCTGCGCAGCATCAGCCGGCGCGACTGGCTGCTGATAGGGGGAATCGGCGCCATCGGTCTCGTCGCCTTTAGCCTGTTTTTGCTCAGCGGCATGACTCTCGTCAGCGGGGTCATCGGCGCCGTGGTGATGAGCACCAGCCCCGCCGCCGTCGCCCTGGGCGCGGCCTGGTTCCTGGGAGAAGAACTTGGTCCGGCCAAGATCGGGGCGGTCGGCCTGTCGATCGCCGGAGTCGTTATCATCAACACCTGGGGCGCCGAGCTGGGCAGCCAGGGCGTCTGGGGGTCGGTCATCGGCAGTCTGCTCGTGCTAGGGGCAGTAGCCAGCGCGACGGCCTACTCCCTCCTCGCCAAGCGCGTCACCAAGGAGGTGCGGCCGGTCCTGCTGATTCCGCTGGCCGCTTGGACCGCCGCGGCCCTGTTCGCGGGGCCCGGCCTCTTTCAGGCCGCGCAGTTTGACTTCGCAACCCCCAGCACCGAGCAGTGGATCGCTCTCGCCTGGTGGGGAGTCGGCCCCTTCGGGATCGGCACGATGCTGTGGTTCTACGGCCTCAAGTCGGTCCAGGCGAGCACGGCGTCGGGCTTCATGGGCGCTATGCCGGCCAGCGGTCTGCTGGTGTCGTACGTCTGGCTCGGCGAGGCCTTCCACTGGGTCCACCTCGTCGGATTCGCCCTGGTGCTCGCGGCGATCGCCCTGGTGGCCTGGGCCCACCGCCGTGGCGAAGCCACCGCCGCGGCCGAGGGACGGGCGTTCCAGGGCTGCACCACCTATCCATGCTGACGGCGCAGACCGTCTCGACAAGCAGCCTTGGCTGAACGATCTGTGACAACGCGATTCTCGTTTCACTCGGCTCGGCGTATATCGTTCTGGCGATCCGTTCGCAGTGCCGTCCACATCCTGCGCGCCTGTCCGGAGCGTTGGCATCCTCCTGATCTTGGTCCCCGCCGTTCCGCATGCTCCGTTAGGGCGTGCCTTGCGCCCCCTGCTCCAACATTGCTGCGACCACCGAGGCCCGGCGTCAAAGCTCGTCCCTTCGTTAGACGCCACCGGTGTAAGGCGTCGGTAGGCTGGGCGTCTGAAGGATAGGAGGTGGACGATGACTGGCGACGATCCGGACGACCGCTTAAGCGCCGACGATGAGCGCGACGCGGCAACTAAGGCGGCTGATGCTGCCGTGCGTCAGGCGCTCGTGGAGAGTCGTCGGCAGATCCTGAGCTTTCTGCAACGGCGACTGGGCAACTCCGAAGCCGCCGAGGACGTCTTGCAGGCATTCATGCTGCGGGCAATCGAGCGGTCGACCCAGTTGCGCGACGTGCGGTCGGTCCGTGGCTGGCTGAGCCGGATCCTCGCCACGACCATCGTCGACCATCAGCGTCGGTCCACCAGGCGGCGGCAGCGGGAGGCGGTGATGAATCCGAACGACATTGAAGCCTTGAAGATCGAGGCTGACGAGGAGCTCGACGAGGCGGTGTGCAACTGTCTCTACAAGCTCCTGCCCACGCTCAAGCCGGACTACGCCGAGGTGATCTGGCGCGTGGACCTGCTGGGAGAGCCGCGGGAACGGGTGGCGGCCAGCCTCGGAGTCACCTTGAACAACGTCACGGTGAGGCTCCACCGCGGCCGCCAGGCGCTGAAGAAGCGGCTGGAGGAGATGTGCCTGACCTGCCCGATCCACGGCTTCCTCGACTGCCGCTGCGAAGAGGCCGAACGTGCACGACGGCGCCGCGAGAGGCTGACGGACAACAATGAACTGTAATGCCGGGTACGTCGTCGCGTCTTTAGGACTGAAGGGCGGTCCGGCCGCGATCAAGGCGCGGACGCATGTGAAAGGATGATGGCGATGCACAAAGATACAAAGGTTTCGAACGTCGATTCGGCGACTCGGGCCGAGGGTTCCTGCTGCGGTCATGGAGAGCCCTCGCCAGCCCACTCGGCGAAGCCCTCGACTGCAATGCCCTCGGCCGCACCCGAACAGTCTTCGGCGGACCAGCGGGCGAAGACGCGAGAGGCGGCGCAAGGCAAGTCGAAGGGCTGCTGCTGCGGCAGCTGAGATCCAGGGATCAGGCAGAAGACAGGTGCCGCTCGTCGCGGCGCCTGTCGATCTACGATGCATCATGAGCCGCGGGTCCTGGGAGGTTGGTGTTGAGCACGGTAACACTTGAGGTGGGCGGCCTCTTCGAAGAGCTCGATCATCTCGGCCTCGAAAAGCAGTTGAGCGCCGAGAAGGGTGTTCGTCGGGCCTCGGCGAACCCTGCCTCCGGCAGCGTCACCGTCGATTACGACGAGACAATCACGAGCGTCGAGAGGCTGCGGCGCAAGGTGAACTCTTGCGGCTTTCGCTGCCGCGGGAGCGTGACGCCGCGGCATGTGTGCGAGCCGGCGGCGCCAGCGGAGGTGAGGCCCGCGCCGACGAGCCACCGGGGCCACGGCGGAGGAACGCCGGCGCAGGACGAGATGGCGCACGAGATGGGCCATGGGTCCGGCATGGACATGGCCGCCATGGTGCGCGACATGCGCAACCGGTTCTGGATCGCGCTCGTCTTCACCATACCCATCTTCATCTATTCGCCGATGGGCGGCATATTCACACCGCCTGCGCCACCCTTCGGCCTGGACCTCGATCTGTGGCTCTTCTTCCTCGGTAGCATCGCGATCGTCTATCCGAGTTGGCCGTTCTTCACTGCCGCCTGGCGGGCGCTCAGGAACGGGGTGCTCAACATGGCGGTGCTCGTCGTGCTCTCCGTCGGCACCGGCTACGTCTTCAGCGTCGGCTCGACCTTCTTCTTCCCGGGCGTGCAGTTCTACGAGGCCGTGGCGGTGCTGCTCGTCTTCATCCTGCTCGGCCACTGGCTGGAGATGCGGGCGCGCGCCGGCGCCTCGGCGGCGATCCGGGCGCTGCTCGATCTCGCCCCGCCGATGGCAACGGTCGTGCGCGACGGACGCGAGGTCGAAGTCCCGACCTCGGAGGTCCAGGCCGGCGAGACCGTGATCATCCGGCCGGGCAACAAGATCCCGGTGGACGGCGAGGTGGTCGAAGGGGAATCGCTGGTCGATGAATCCATGCTCACCGGCGAATCGATGCCGGTGAACAAGGGGCCGGGCGATCAGGTCATCGGCGCCACCATCAACAAGAGCGGCAGCTTCAAGTACCGGGCGACCAAGGTCGGCGCCGACACGGCGCTGGCGCAGATCGTCAAGCTGGTGCAGGAGGCGCAGAACTCCAAGGCGCCAGCCCAGCTCCTCGCCGACCGCGCCTCGCAATGGCTGGTGCTGATCGCCATCCTGATCGGACTCGCGACCTTCGCGACCTGGTTCTGGTGGATCGGCTCGCCGCTGCTGTTCGCCCTCACCCTGACGATCACCGTCTTCGTCATCGCCTGCCCGGACGCGCTCGGGCTGGCGACACCGATGGCCGTCATGGTCGGCACCGGGCTCGGCGCCACGCACGGCATCCTGTTCAAGAACGCAGGCGCTCTCGAGGACGCGACCAAGCTCGATGTCATCGTCTTCGACAAGACCGGCACGCTGACCATGGGCCAACCGCGCGTCGTCGAGGTCGTCGCGGCCGCAGGCCGGACGGAGGACGAGGTTCTGTGGACGGCGGCAGCGGTCGAGCGCGGCTCCGACCACCCGCTCGCTTTGGCGATCGTAGAGCGGGCCGAGGGGTTCGACGTGCCGGAGACGCGCGCCTTCCTCAATCTGGAGGGCAAGGGCGCGCGAGCCGAGATTGAAGGCGAGACGGTGTTCCTCGGCAACCGCCGGCTCATGGATGAAGAGAAGATCGAGCTCGGCGCGCTCGCGGAGGAAGCGGAGCGGCTCAAGGGCGCCGGTCGCACGGTGGTGCATGTCGCCCGCGGCGGCCGCATCCTCGGCCTCGTCGCCATCGCCGACGCGCCACGCCCGAGCGCCAAGGCGGCGGTCACCAAGCTGCGTGAGCGCGGCGTCGAAGTGGCGATGCTGACCGGCGACAATGAGGGCACCGCCAAGCGTATCGCGTCAGAGCTCGGCATCGAGATCGTGCTCGCCGACGTACTGCCGGGCCAGAAGGCCGACAAGGTCAAGGAGCTGCAGGCCCAGGGCAAGCGGGTCGGCATGGTCGGCGACGGCGTGAACGACGCGCCGGCGCTGACCCAGGCGGACGTCGGCTTCGCCATCGGCGCCGGCACCGACGTCGCGATGGAGAGCGCCGACGTCGTGCTGATGAGGAGCGACCCCTACGACATCGTCGGCGCGATCGAGCTGTCGCGCGCGACCTTGCGCAAGATGCATCAGAACCTGTTTTGGGCGGTCGCCTACAACGTCGTCGCCTTTCCGATGGCCGCCGGTGTGTTCTATCCCCTCGTCGTCAGCCCCGAGGTCGCGGCGCTCGCCATGTCGGGCAGCTCGGCGCTGGTCGCGGTCAACGCCCTGCTACTCAAGCGCACGCGATTGGAGGGCATTGATCGCGGCGGGCCCGACGCGGCGGTAAGTGCCCGCCCTGCGGAGGCGGTCGGATGAGCTGCCGGGACGCGGCGACGATCTTCAGATTGCGCAGCGACGCTGCGTGCAGCGTGGGAGGATAGCATGGATCATGGAGAGTACCGGCGCGGATTCTTCGCCTCGCGCGCAAACATGGTCCTGCTGGTCTTCCTCGCCGTGGGCGGCTTCTACCTCGTCTCCGAACACTGGGCGCACCTTATCGGTGTCGGGCCGCTGCTGCTCCTCCTCGGTCTCTGCATTGGCATGCATTTCTTCATGCATGGGGGTCATGGGGGTCACGGGTCTGGCAGCGACGAAAACGGCCCTCCGCCGGGAGGCGGCCGGGAACCCGGCGACCATCGCCACTGAACCTACGGAACGGACGTATTGCGATGACCGAAAGCGCCCCCGCCTACGGCCTCTGGTTCCTGGTCGTATTGAACTCGGCGATCTTCATCCTCTTCGCCTTCAGCTTCTTCAAGCCGAGGACGGGCCGCGACTGGCGCTCCTTCGGCGCATTCAGCGCTTTCCTGGTGGCGCTGTTCACGGAGATGTACGGCTTCCCGCTGACCATCTACCTGCTCTCGGGCTGGTTGCAGAGCAACTATCCTGGCGTAGACTGGCTATCGCACGATGCCGGGCATCTCCTCGAGATGCTGTTCGGCTGGGAGGCCAACCCGCATTTCGGTCCGTTCCACCTGCTGAGCTTTGCTTTCATCGGCGGCGGCTTCGTGCTGATCTCGGCCGGCTGGAAGGTGCTCTATGATGCGCAGCGCCGCCGCACGCTCGCGACAACCGGCGCCTATGCCTATGTGCGCCACCCGCAATATGTCGGCTTCATCCTCGTTATGTTCGGCTTCCTGCTGCAATGGCCGACGCTGCTGACGCTCGCGATGTTACCGGTGCTCGTCTTCATGTATGTGCGCCTGGCGAAGGGCGAGGAGCGGGCGGCGCTGGCCGAGTTCGGTGAGGACTACCGCCGCTACATGGCCGACGTGCCCGGGTTCATCCCGAGGCTGGGCCGACTGTCGGCGCGGAGGCCGTCGTGAGCCTCCGCGGCCTTGCGCACGCATCGGGGCCTCGTCGGGAGACGGAGGCGGCGCCGCGGCACGGTTCCGGCCCGGCGGAGGCCGAACGCGACGAGCCGGGCGTGGCCACGCCGTGGGAGATCCGGCTCGCCTGGCTGCTGCGCGCCCTCATTCTGGCGACGGCCGCCTTCCACCTTCTGGAGGGCGCGGTTCTCTACGGACTTCTCTGTTTCGGCGCGCTGACGCTCATCCTTGCGCCTTCCCTGCTCGCGCGCTCGAGCAGGCTGACCATTCCCGTCGAGATCGAACTGTTCGTCCTCTGGTGGCTGGTCACCGACATGACACTCGGCCGACTTCTCGACCTCTACGGAACGCTGCCGTTCTATGACAAGCTGATCCACTTCGGCAATTCCGGCCTGCTGGCGATCATCTCGTTCCTGGCAATCTATGCGCTGAGAATGACCTGTCGAATACGGACTGGCTTCGTCCTGAACCTCACTGCGATCTTCCTGCTGACCCTCGGCGCGGGGGCGCTCTGGGAGATCGCCGAATTCGGGGCGGACGCCACCCTGGGCGCCGGTGCGCAGGGATCGCCTGTGATGGCGCCGCTCGATGATACCATGTGGGATCTGATCGTGGACGGGCTGGGCGGCCTTCTCGGCGGCCTTTTCGGCGCCCTTTACATGCGGCGTTCGAAGCGCAGCCTCGCGCGCTGGAACCGCTTCGCGGAACGAATCGCATGAGGCCGAAAAGGGCTCTCGGGATCGCGGGCGCCACGGCATGCGGCTGACGGCGGCCGAAGCCAAGGATCGACCCCGCCGGGGCCGGGAAACCTGGAGGAGATGATGCGGAGACCTTTCGGAAATTTCGGCGCCCTTGCGGCGGCGCGCGCGGCGCTGGACGAGTTCGGAAATGTCCACCGCCGATATACGGCTGAGGTTCCGGGGTCCATTTCGGAACTATCCGCTCTCGCCGGCTGCGCGCCGCACCGCAATACACAGCACCATGAAGCCGAACCATGAAACGCGAGCATCAGATCAATTTCTGGTACGTTATCGCCGCAACTCTCGCGGTGATCTGGATCCAGCAACTGCTGTTCCAGCCGACCCACATCGAGACGATCCCCTATAGCGAGTTCCAGCAGCTCGTCGACCAGGGCAATGTCACCGACCTGGTGGTCGGCCCCGACCGGATCACCGGCGCCTACAAGACTACGGATGGTCAGAGCGCGATGCAGGAGGGCCAGCCGCAGCACTTCACGGTGGAGCGCGTCCCGCAGGATCTGGCCGAGTCCCTGGCCAGCAAGGGGATCACCTTCTCCGGCGAGCCGGGCCCCGGTCTTCTGCAAAGCGTCCTGAGCTGGCTCATGCCGATGCTCCTCTTCGTCCTGCTCTGGATGTTCCTGATCAGGCCGATGGCGATGGGGCAAGGGGGCGGCCTGATGGCCATCGGCAAGTCCAAGGCCAAGGTGTATGTCGAGAAGGACACCAAGGTGACTTTCGCCGACGTGGCCGGTGTTGACGAAGCGAAGGACGAGCTGCGGGAGATCGTCGCCTTCCTCAAGGACCCCCAGGGCTACGGCCGGCTCGGCGCGCGCATGCCGAAGGGGGTGCTGCTGGTGGGACCGCCGGGGACCGGCAAGACCCTGCTCGCGCGGGCGGTGGCGGGCGAAGCTGGCGTGCGCTTCTTCTCGATCTCCGGCTCCGAGTTCGTCGAAATGTTCGTCGGCGTCGGCGCCGCCCGCGTCCGCGACCTGTTCGAGCAGGCGCGCAAGCAGGCGCCCGCCATCATCTTCGTCGACGAGCTCGATGCGCTCGGGCGGGCCCGCGGCGCGATGATGCCGGGCGGCGGCCACGACGAGAAGGAGCAGACGCTTAACCAGCTACTCTCCGAAATGGACGGCTTCGACCCGAGCGCCGGCACCGTCCTGCTGGCGGCGACGAACCGCCCGGAAGTGCTCGATCCGGCCCTGCTGCGCGCCGGCCGCTTCGACCGCCAGGTGCTGGTCGACCGGCCCGACAAGCAAGGCCGCAGCGAAATCCTGAAAGTCCACCTGCAGAAGGTGAAGCTGGCCCCTGACCTGCCGGTCCAAGATCTGGCGGCGCTCACGCCCGGCTTCACCGGGGCCGACCTGGCGAACCTGGTCAACGAGGCGGCGCTGCTGGCGACCCGCCGCGACGCCGAGAGCATCACCTTGGACGACTTCACGCAGGCGATCGAGCGCATCGTCGCCGGTCTCGAGAAGAAGAACCGCCTCCTGAACCCGCACGAGCGCGACGTGGTCGCCCATCACGAGATGGGGCACGCCCTGGTCGCGATGGCGCTGCCGGGCGTCGATCCGGTGCAGAAGGTGTCGATCATTCCGCGCGGTGTCGCGGCCCTCGGTTACACCATCCAGCGCCCGCTCGAGGATCGCTTTCTGATGGACCGGAAGGAGCTGATGAACCGCATGGCCGTCCTCCTCGGCGGGCGGGCCGCCGAGAGTCTCGTCTTTGACGAGGTGTCGACTGGCGCGGCCGACGACCTCGTCAAAGCCACCGAGATCGCGCGGGGGATGGTGGCGCGGTTCGGGATGGACCCCAAGCTGGGGCAGGTCGCCTACGAGACGGACGCCGCGCCCTTCCTGGGCGGAGCCGGCGGCGCGAGCTGGCAGCCGCGGCGTTACGGCGAGGAAACGGCCTCGGCGATCGATACCGCCGTCCGCGAGCTGGTCGACGCGGCGTTCCAGCGCGCGGTGTCGATACTTTCGACGAACCGCGACCTGCTTGGCCGTGCGGCGGAGAGCCTGTTGAATCAGGAAACGCTTTCGTCCGGAGACCTGGAGACGATCGGCCGATCCGTCGAACGCGATGCGGGTGGCGGGACCGACACCCCGTCCGGCGTCCGCATGGCCGCAGCCACTGCTGTCCAGCACGGATGATGGACACCTGGCCCAGGGCGAGCCCCGACCGAAGCCTGGAGAGCACGGGTAGGCTCCCGCTTGCCTGGAGCATGAAGGGGCACTCCGGGGCCTCGGAAGCGCTTTCCGAGTGACCAGAAGGACGGCAGCCGCGTCTGCGCGAGGTTCCACTGTAAGGACTTCAGAGCTTCCGCGTCTTTCCGGGAGAACGACGCCTGTTCACGACGGGTAGGTGCGAGAAACGTCTTGGTGGTGTTGATGCTCCGGTGCGCGTTCGCTCCCAGGCGAACGAGCGCGTCGTTGGCAAAGGCATGGTTCTTCAGAGAGGAGGTCACGGAATGGAGGTAACCGATCCGGTCTGTGGGAAGACAGTCGATCTCGGAGAGGCCGAGCCGATCGAGCATCGCGGCTGGGCATATTTCTTCTGCTCCGCCGCTTGCCGCGCCGCATTCCTGGCCGCGCCAGACCACTATGCCGCGTCGCGTCATGAGCGAGCTCCGCCCCATGGCGAAGCCGGGAAGTCACCTCGACCTGCGCAGTGATCGCGCGGGAAGACACAATGATGTCCGCGGAAGCGAAGAAATGTCCACTCAGCCCCAGACAGATGTTCCGGCCGCGTACCCCGAGGGAGCCGCCCGCTCTCCTTTGCCGTTCTTCTCTCGACTTCTCACCGAGGTGATCCGGACCGGTCGGTTGACAGTTATCGATGCGACCGGCCGGCTCCACCCCTTCGGCCCCGGCGACAGCGGTCCAGACGTCACGGTCAGACTTTGCGATCCGCTGCTGCCGCTGCGTATCCTTCTTCGCCCGTCGCTCGCCTTGGGCGAAGCCTACATGGACGGTACGATCTCGATCGAGAAAGGGACGCTGCGCGACCTCCTACACCTTTGCACCAGCAATCTCGAAGCCCTCGACCAGCATCCGATCGGCGCGCTGCGAGGCGAACTCGACCGCCTGCTACGCAGGCTTCAGCAGGACAATCGCCTCGCGCGGGCGCGCGCCAACATCGCGCATCACTACGATCTGTCTGGTGCGCTCTACGATCTGTTCCTCGACCGTGACCGGCAATATTCCTGCGCCTATTTCCAGACCGGCGCCGAGTCGCTCGAAGACGCGCAGGAGAAAAAGAAACACCACATCATGGCGAAGCTCCTGCTCGAGCCCGGCATGCGCGTGCTGGGCGTCGGCTCGGGCTGGGGCGGGCTCGCGCTGGAGATGGCGCAGACGGCAGGGGCGGATGTCACCGGCCTCACGCTCTCGCAGGAGCAGCTCGCCGTTGCAACTGAACGTGCCGTCACCGCCGGCCTCTCCTCCCGTGTGCGTTTCGTCATGCGCAACTATCGGGAGGATCAGGGAACCTATGACCGGATCGTCTCCGTCGGCATGTTCGAGCATGTCGGGGTGGCGCACTACCGCACCTATTTCGACACGCTGCGCCAACGCCTGAACCCGGAAGGCATCGCCCTCGTGCATGCGATCGGACGGGCCGATCCGCCTGGATCCACCGATCCCTGGCTGCGCAAGTACATCTTTCCGGGCGGCTACTGCCCGGCGCTGTCGGAGGTGCTGGCGGCCGTCGAGCGCTCGGGACTCTGGGTCACCGACATCGAGATCCTGCGGCTACACTATGCCGAGACGCTGCGGCACTGGTTCGAGCGCTTCCAGGCCAACCGCGACCGCGCGAAAGCCATCTACGACGAGCGCTTCTGTCGCATGTGGGAGTTCTACCTTGCCGCCTGCGAGGCCGCGTTCCGCAACGGCCCGATGATGGTGTTCCAGCTCCAGCTCGCGCGCCGGCGCGACGCAGTGCCGCTGACACGCGACTACATCACCGACTGGGAGCGCCGGGACGTCAGGGCGGAGGACGTCGCGCCATGAGGACCGCCCAGCGAGCGTTCGCCTCATGATCGGCGGCCGGCTCCTCCGAATCGGCGCGGGCGCCGCCAGCCTGCTCGGCGCGGCGACGGTCGAGCGCCTGCGCGGCACGCCGGCCGAGGGGTCTCAATTGCCGCGCCGGCTTCGCATCACGCTCGAGCGGCTTGGCCCGACCTTCGTGAAGTTCGGGCAGACGCTCAGCTTGCGCCGCGACCTGCTGCCCGATACTTGGCTCGCCGAACTCCGCCGGCTGCAGGACCACGTCGCGCCCTTCCCTGGCGCGGAAGCGCGGCATGCGGTCGAGGTCGCGCTCGGCCGACCGGTCGAGCAGGTCTTCGGGGCGTTCGAGACGGAACCGATGGCAGCGGCCTCGATCGCCCAGGTGCACCGGGCTCGCCTGCCGGACGGGCGCGCCGTCATCGTCAAGATCCGTCGCCCCGGCATCCGGGTCCAGATCGATCGCGACATGCACGCGCTCGTCGGCATAGGCCGCCTCATCCTGGTGCTGGCACCACGCCTCCAGCGCTACCAGCCGCTCCGCATCGTCGACGAGATCTGGGCCAATCTCCGCAAGGAAGCGGACTTTCGGCAGGAGGCACGCAGCATCCGCCGATTCGGCGAAGCCTTCCGCGGATGGCCGGGGCTCAACATTCCGGACGTGATCGACGATCTCTATGCCGAGGCCGTGCTGGTGCAGGAGATGAGCGGCGGGCTGGGCATCGGCCACCCCTCTATTGACGGCCCGCGGCTCGCGCAGGTTCTGATCGACGCCTATCTCCATCAGTTCTTCGTGGTCGGCTTCTTCCACGGCGATCCCCATCCAGGCAACCTCTTCGTCATGCCGGACGGACGCCTCTGCTTCCATGATTTCGGGCTGGTCGGGTATCTCGACGGCCGCACCCGCCGCTCCCTCGCGCTCTACCTTCAGGCGTTCGTGAACAAGGACGCGGCGTGGATGCTCGACGCGGCCGTCGATCTGGGCCTGCTCGGCGAGCCGATCGACCGTCCCGCCTTCATCCGCGGTATCGAGGAGATCCTATCCGACTATGCCGCGCTGCCGCTCAAGGACTGGTCGCTCGCCGAGGCCGTGCTGCGCGTCGCCCGGCTGGGCTCGGGCGAGAATTTCGTCGTTCCGCACAACCTCGTGGTGCTCATGCGGGCACTGTACCTGGTCGAGAGCGCGCTGCGAACGCTCGACCCCGAATTCAAGGTCCTGGACACATTGTTGGCGCGGGGCGGCGAAATGATGGAGGGCGTCCTGCGCGGCGATGCGGCCGCCTCGGCCTTCACCCGGCTGAAGACCGAAGCCGCTCTGACCGCGCAGGATCTGCCGGGGATGATCGCGACCTGGTTGCACCGAGCGCAGCGCGAGGGCGGCGGGCCCCTCCTGCTCATGCGGCGCGAGGGCTTGGAGAGCCTGGAGGCGCATCTCGACCGCACCGGCAACCGCCTCGCCTTGGCCATGATCGCGCTCGGCATCTATGTCGCGGCCTCGCTGCTCATGCTGCACAGCGCCGGGCCACGCGTGTTCGGCGATTTGCCGCTGCTCGCGTTGTTCGGCTACGCGCTCGCGCTTTGGCTGTCGTTCCGGCTGGTGCGGGCGGTCGCCCGTTCGGGACGACTGTAGCGATGCACAGGAGCCGCCCAACCGCCCCGGAGCCAACGAACAGTATCGACGCTTACCCGAGGAGAAAGAGATGAATGCAAGCAGCAGGACCAGGATCGCCGTCAACGGCTATGGCGTGATCGGCAAGCGCGTGGCCGACGCGGTGGCGCGACAGGACGACATGGAGCTTGCGGGCGTGTCGGACATCAGCGCCGACTGGCGGGCGCGGATGGTGACCCAGAAGGGCTACCGCCTCTTCGGCGCCGCGAGCGAGCATGCACAGGCGATGCGCGATGCCGGGCTCGACGTCGCCGGCACGCTCGACGACCTTCTCGGCGCGTCGGATGTCGTCGTCGACTGCACGCCGAAGCGCGTGGCGGCGAAGAACGTGGAGATCTACCGCCAGAGGGGCATCAAGTTCATCGTCCAGGGCGGCGAAAAGCACGAAGTGACCGGCCACTCCTTCGTCGCCGAGGCCAGCTATGAGAGCGCGCTCGGCCGGGACAGCACGCGCGTCGTCTCCTGCAACACCACCTCGATCGTGCGCACCCTCACGGCGCTGAAGCATGCCGGGCTGCTGCGCCGCGCACGCGGGACGCTGCTGCGCCGCGCCACTGACCCGTGGGAGAGCCATCTGGGCGGCATCATGAACACGCTGGTGCCCGAGCCCGGGATCCCGAGCCACCAGGGACCCGACGCCCGGAGCGTCGATCCCGACCTCGACGTAATCACCATGGCCGTGAAGGTGCCGGAGACCTTGGCGCACCTGCACTACTGGGCGGTGCAGCTGACGCGGCCGGCCGACAAGGAGGAGGTGCTGGACGCCTTCCGCGCGTCGCCGCGCATCGCGCTCATCCGCATGGCGGACGGGCTGACGGCGATCAACGCGGTCAAGGAGCTGATGGCCGATCTCGGCCGCCCGCACGACAACCTCTACGAGGTGGCGCTGTGGGCCGACATGCTGAAGGTCGAGGGTGACGAGCTCTTCTACGGCTACATGGTCGACAACCAGGCGATCGTCATTCCCGAGACGGTGGATGCGATCCGGGCTCTGGTCGGGCAGGTGCGCGACCCTCACGAATCTATTGCCAAGACGAACGCCGCCCTGGGGATCGGCGCGGTCGTCGATGCGCTGGGAGGACGATGATGATGCAGACGAAGGACATCATGACGACGCCCGTCGTCTCGGTCGCGCCGGAGACCGGCGTGTCGGACGTGGCGCGGCTTCTCCTCGAACGGCACGTCAGCGCCGTACCGGTGATCGATAGCACCGGCAGGCTGGTCGGGATGGTGAGCGAAGGCGACTTCCTGCGTCGCGCGGAAGACGGCAGCCATCGGCACGGCTCCTGGTGGCTGCGGCTTTTCGCGGGATCCGGCGAGAACGCGGCGGACTACGTGAAGACGCATGGCCGCTCCGCCGCCGACGTCATGACCCGCGACGTGGTCACCGTCACGGAAGACATGCCGGCCGGCGACGTCGCCCATCTCCTGGAGACCAAGCGGATCAAGCGGGTGCCGGTCCTGCGCAACGGAAAGGTCGTCGGCATCGTCAGCCGCGCCGACCTGCTGCGCGGCCTTGCGGCGCAACGCCATGCTCCGGCCGACACCGCGTCCATCGAGGACGAGACGATCCGAAAGCAGATCCTCGAGGAGATACGGACGGCCGACTGGGCACCGACCTACGGCGTAAGCGTCGTGGTCGTGGACGGCATCGTCCAGTTCTGGGGAGTCGTCGATTCGCATGAACAGGGCGAGGCGCTGCGGGTCGCTGCCGGGAACGTGCCCGGCGTGAAGGGCGTGGAGCTCAACGTTAGCAGCATTCCCGCCTACGGCATGTGGACCTAGTCAGGAACCCGTCTCCGGCCATTGGAGCCACAAGATGTCGCCGATCGACCCCTTTCTCCCGCGCAGGCGGATCGCCTATTTCTCGATGGAGATCGCGCTCCGGCCGGAGATGCACACCTATTCCGGCGGGCTCGGCATGCTCGCCGGCGACACCGCCCGCTCCTGCGCCGACCTCGAACTGCCGATGGTGTTCCTGACCCTCGCCAGCCGGGAGGGTTATCTGCGCCAGGAGATCGATGGCGACGGCCGGCAGGTCGATCACGCCGATCCGTGGGATCTGGCGGATTGGGCGATACCGCTCGACGCCATGGTGGCCGTTCGGATCGAAGGGCGTGCCGTTTGGGTACGGCCGTGGCTGTACGTGCTGACCTGCCCGATCGGACATGCGATCCCGGTCCTCCTGCTCGACACAAGGCTCGATCACAACGATCCCGCCGACCGCGCGATCACCGATCGCCTCTACGGCGGCGACGAAGCCTACCGTCTCAAGCAGGAGATCGTGCTCGGCGTCGGCGGCATGCGACTCCTGCACGCGCTCGGCTTCGACATCGAGACCTATCACCTCAACGAGGGCCACGCCGCGCTGCTCGCGGCCGGGCTATTGCGCGAGCATCCGCATCCGACCGACCGGCCGAGCGACGGCGCGCTGCGCTACGATGCGGACAGGGTGCGCGACCGCTGCGTCTTCACCACCCACACGCCCGTCGAGGCCGGCCACGACCGCTTCGACTACGAAGACGCGGGGCGGCTGCTCGGCGACTTTCTACCGCTGGACCAGATGAAGCTGCTGGCCGGACCCGACCGCCTGAACATGACCCGCCTGGCGCTCAACCTCAGCGGCTATGTGAACGGGGTGGCGCTCCGCCACGCCGAGACGGCCCGGCGCATGTTTCCTGGCTACGGGATCCGGGCCGTGACCAACGGTGTTCATGCCCCGACCTGGACGCACCCGGCCTTTGCCCGGCTGTTTCAGGAGATCGCCCCTGACTGGGGGCACGATCCGGAGGAACTGTCCGGGGCGGACCAGCTTTCGGACAACGCCGTCTGGACGGCGCATCAGGAAGCCAAAGGCGACCTGCTCGCCGAGGTCCAGCGTCTGACCGGCGTGGCGATGCGGCCGGACGTGCCGGTGATCGCCTTCGCCCGCCGAATGACCGGCTACAAGCGCCCCGACCTGCTGTTCACGGACCTGGAGCGGCTGCGGGCGATCAACCGCGGCCAGCCGTTCCAGCTCGTGACGGCCGGCAAGGCGCATCCGCGCGACGAGGGCGGCAAGGCGCTGATCGCCGCAATCTACGCCCACATGCGCAACCTGGCGGGCGACATCCCCATGGCGTTTCTGCCGAACTACGACATGGCGCTCGCGAAGACGCTCGTCGCCGGCGCCGACGTGTGGCTCAACACGCCGCTACCACCCTACGAGGCCTCGGGCACCAGCGGGATGAAGGCGGCGCTGAACGGTGTCCTGAACCTGAGCGTCCTCGACGGCTGGTGGATCGAGGCCTGGGTCGAGGGGGTGACCGGCTGGGCGATCGGCCACGACGACCAGCGCCACGAGGACGATGCCCAGGACCTCTACGACAAGCTCGAACGAACGGTCCTGCCGCTCTATCACGCCGACCGCGGTCGCTGGATCCGGATGATGAAGGACTCGATCAGCAAGATCGGCTCTCGCTTCAACAGCCAGCGCATGATGCGCCGCTATGCGAGCGAGGCCTATCTCCGATGATGCGAGCAGCGAAGACGACAGGAGTAGAAGAAGCAGGCTACGGTGGCCGAGCCGGCCGACAGCCGACCCGCTACGCTCATTCGGCGTGCGATCGAACCGGCAGTAGACGTCCGGGTTCGGTGCATCTTCTCATGCGGCCTCATGACGAAAGCGCCAACGTCCGAGGCGTCGCCGTATCAGCTTCTCGAACTCGAGAACCGCTAGCAGGATGACGCCTGCGCCGACCACCGCCACCCCATCCGAGAGGCCCACCGGCCGCGTGTCGAACAGGGCCTGCAGGGGCGGCGCATAGGTGAAAGCGAGCTGGAGCAAGATGACCAGGCCCACGCCGATCAACACCGCCGGCGTGCCCAACACGCCGCTCCAGGTGAGCGAGGGGCCGTGCTGAAAGCGCACGCTGAACAGATAGAAGATTTCCATCACCACGATGGTGTTGACCACCAGCGTGCGTGCTTCCTCCAACGACAGACCGCGGCTTTCGGCCCAGAAGAACATCCCGAACGTGCCGATCACGAACAGAATCGACACGAAGATGATCCGCCAGATCACGAATCCCGACAGCAGCGGCTCGTCGGTCGCGCGGGGCGGTCGGTGCATAGCGCCCGGCTCGCTCGGCTCGAACGCCAGGGTGAGGCCGAGCGCCACGGCGGTCACCATGTTGATCCACAGGATCTGCACCGCCGTTATCGGCAGCGTCAGCCCGATGAGGATGGCGCCGATGATGGTCAGCGCCTCACCGCCATTGGTCGGCAGGGTCCAGGCGATGACCTTTTTCAAGTTGTCGTAGACCGTCCGGCCCTCACGCACGGCCGCGACGATGGAGGCGAAATTGTCGTCGGCCAGCACCATCTCGGCCGCCTCCTTCGCGGCTTCGGTGCCCTTGCGACCCATGGCGACGCCGATATCGGCGCGCTTCAGCGCCGGCGCGTCGTTCACCCCGTCGCCGGTCATCGCCAGCACTGCGCCGTCGGCCTGTAGCGCCTCGACCAGGCGCAGCTTGTGCTCCGGAGCGGTGCGGGCGAAGACGTCGGTGTCGCGCGCCGCGCGGCGCAGCGCCGCGTCGTCGAGCCCATCGAGCTCCGCCCCTGTGGCGACGGCGTGGGGGTTCTCGATCCCCAGCTGCCGGGCGATGGCGACGGCGGTCGCGGCATGGTCTCCGGTGATCATCTTGACCCGGATCCCGGCAGCCTGACAGTCGCGCACCGCCGCCACCCCCTCTTCGCGCGGCGGGTCGATCAGACCGAGCAGGCCCAACAGCGTCAGACCGCTTTCGGCGTCCGCGAAGGCGAGCTCGCGCGTTTCCGGCGGCATCGGCTTGGTGGCGACCGCGAGCACCCGTTGCCCGAGCGCCGCCAGCGCCTCCACCCGCTCCCGCCACGCGACTGGGTCGAGGGGCTCGTCGCCCGCGGGACCACGCTGACGGCCGGACATCGCCAGCACCTGCTCCGGCGCGCCCTTGAGGCAGAGGAAGGCCCCGACAGCGTGATCGTGGTGCAGCGTCGCCATGAAGCGGTGCTGGGCGTCGAAGGGGATCTCGTCGCTTCGCGGCAACTGTGGGCGCAGGGTCTGCGTGTCGAACCCCACCTTGTTTGCGAAGGCGACCAGGGCGCCCTCCATCGGGTCGCCGTCCACCACCCAGCCGGCGTCACTTCGGCGCAGCGCGGCGTCGTTGCAGAGCAGCGCCGCGCGCGCCAGCTCGCCCAGCACCGGGTGCTTGGCCGGATCAATCTCCTCCTCGCCATGTTGCACAGCGCCGCTCGGGTCGTAGCCTTCGCCGCTGACGGCGAAGGTGGCGGCGGACGTCACTGCCGCCGCGACCGTCATCTCGTTGCGCGTCAGCGTGCCCGTCTTGTCGGTACAGATGATCGCGACCGAGCCCAGCGTCTCGACCGCAGGCAGGCGCCGGACAATGGCGTTCCGCGCCGCCATGCGCCGCACGCCGATGGCGAGCGCGATCGTCATCACCGCCGGCAGGCCCTCGGGAATGGCGGCCACCGCAATACCGACGACGACGAGGAAGGCGTCCTCTGCGGCGTAGCCGCGGGCGAGGAGGGCGAATGCGAAGATCGCCGCCGAGAGGCCGAGGACGACGAAAGTGAGGCGCCTTGCGAAGCCGTCCATCTGGCGCAGCAGCGGCGTTCTCAGCGTCTCGACCGCACCGACCAGCGCGCTGACGCGCCCGATCTCGGTGTCGGCACCGGTGGCGACGACCACGCCGGCGCCCCGGCCGGCGGCGACGAGCGTGCCCGAGAAGGCGACGGAGCTGCGGTCGCCGAGCGGCGCTTCGGGCCCGACCGGCGCCGGTGACTTGTCGACCGGGATCGATTCACCGGTCAGCGCCGCCTCCTCGATCCGCAGGTTGCGGGTTCGAAGGAAACGGAGGTCGGCCGGGACCCGGTCGCCGGGATCGAGCAGCACGAGGTCGCCCGGGACCAGCGTCTCCGCCTCGACGGTGAGGCGATGCCCGCCGCGCATGACCGAGGCGTGCGGCGCCAGCATGCCGCGGATGGCACTGAGCGCCCGCTCGGCGCGGCCCTCCTGCACGAAGCCGATCGCGGCGTTGAGGAGCACGACGGCCGCGATCACCGCCGCGTCGGTGCCGTGGCCGAGCGCCAGCGTGATCGCGGCGGAGGCGAGCAGCACGTAGATCAGCAGGTTGTCGAACTGCGCAAGGAAGCGGCGGAACGCGCCGCGCGGCTTGGCCACCGGAAGGCGGTTGCGGCCATGCCCGGCCAGCCGCCGGGAAGCTTCCTGCCCGTCCAGGCCGTCGTCACCGGTCGCGAGCGCCTGCAGAGCCTCCTCGACGGGGACGGCGTGCCAGGGCCTAGCGGAATTTGTGACGGCCGGTTGCTGCTGGATAAGGTCGGTCATCGCATCCCTCGGCGCCGAAGGCGGCGCGGGGCCCTGAAGCAGGCGAGTGAACGGGCTGCGCGGGCGAAGGCCGCCTATTGGGCGGTGTAACCGCCGTCGATGACCAACTCGGTGCCGGTCACAAACTTCGACTCATCGGAGGCGAGATAGAGCACGCCGAAGGCGATGTCGTCCGGTTCGCCGACATGACCGATCGGGTGCAGGGCGTTAAGGGCCTGCCGGCCCTCCTCGACGTCGCCGTTCTCGGCAAGGTAGTTCTCGACCATCGGCGTCCAGATGTAGCCAGGATGGATCGAGTTCACCCGGATGTTCAACCCCGCCTTGGCGCAATAGAGCGCCACCGACTTGGTGTACATTCGCACGCCGCCCTTAGACGCATTGTAGGCGCCGAGATTGGGGTCGCCGACCAGACCCTCGATCGAGGACAGGTTGATGATCGAGCCGCCCGGCGGGTTGTTCCGCTTCATCGCCAGGATCGCATGCTTGGTGCCGAGGAACACGCCGTCGAGATTGACGCTCATCAGCCGGCGCCAGCGCTCCAGCGTCTCCTCCTCGGGCGGCCCACCCCAGCCGACGCCGGCATTGTTGACCAGCACGTCGAGCCGTCCGAAGTGGTCGAGGGTGGCCTGGATCATTCGCTGCCACGCGCTCTCGTCGGCGACGTCGTGATGGAGATAGATTGCCTCGCCACCGGCCGCGGCGACGCCCTGCGCCACCCGCTCGCCTTCCTCCTCCTTGATGTCGGTGACGACCACCTTTGCGCCCTCCCGCGCCAGCATCCGCGCCGAGGCCTCGCCCAGCCCCAGCGCGGCTCCTGTCACGATCGCCACCTTGTCTCGCACTCTGCTCATCTTTTAGACTCCTCTCTGGTCGATTCCGGCGGGCCGAGAACCCGCCTCAGGTTTCTGAGCTACGCTTCCTTGGAGCGGCTGACAGCGACGACTGTCGTGCGCGCCTCGAGCCAGATCTCGCCCGCAGCATTCATCCGGTGTCCGGCGCCGAACGAAGCGTCGGCGGTGGTTTGCTCCTTCGACGTGTCGATCACCACCTCCCATCCTCCCCCTGGCGGCGCCGGCACGACGAACCGGCATCGGGCAGGAGAGCCGTTGAAGAGCAGGCAGAGTGCCACGTCGCTGCCCCGCACGAGACAGCCGAGCCGGTTGTCGGCCCCGTTCCAGTCGGGCTCTTGCCCTGCTGGTCCGAACCAGTTGATCTCCCCGTCCGTGTAGAAAGTTTCGGAGCGCAGGACCGGATGCGCCTTGCGCAGCGCGATCAGCCGCCGGACGAACTGCACGAGTTCGCCATTCCGCTCCGCCAGCGACCAGTCGTACCAGGAGATCGCATTGTCCTGGCAATAGGCGTTGTTGTTGCCCGCCTGCGTGCGGCGGAACTCGTCGCCGCCGAGCAGCATCGGCACGCCGCGCGAGAGCAGGAGCGTGGCGAGCAGGTTCCTGATCCGGTGCAGCCGCATCGCTTCGATGTGCGGATCGTCGGTCGGTCCTTCGGCGCCGTTGTTGTCGCTGTAGTTCTCGTCGAGGCCGTCACGGTTGTCCTCACCGTTCGCCTCGTTGTGCTTGCGCGCGTAGCTGACGAGGTCGTTGAGCGTGAAGCCGTCGTGGCTGGTGATGAAGTTGATGCTGTTGAGCGGGCTTTCGCCGCCCGGCTGATAGAGATCGCTGCTGCCAGCGAGACGGGTCGCCAACGCCCCGGTCATGCCCGGGTCGCCGCGCCAGAAGCGGCGGACATCGTCGCGAAAGTGACAGTTCCACTCGGCCCAGCGTCGGCCGGGGAAGCGGCCGACCTGGAAGGCGCCTCCGGCGTCCCAGGCTTCGGCGATCAGCTTGACGTCGCGCAGGATCGGGTCCTCGGCGATCTGTTCGAGCAGAGGCGGGTTCGCCAGCAGGTTGCCTTGCTCATCCCGCCCGAGCACCGAGGCGAGGTCGAAGCGGAAGCCGTCGACGTGGCAGTGGATCACCCAGTGCCG
Source organism: Amorphus sp. 3PC139-8 (assembly GCF_040750475.1). NCBI lineage: Bacteria > Pseudomonadati > Pseudomonadota > Alphaproteobacteria > Hyphomicrobiales > Amorphaceae > Amorphus > Amorphus sp. 3PC139-8. Next base: position 54,168 of record NZ_JABJVY010000024.1, read on the forward strand.
CAGGCAGTCGACGACCATGCTGCGCACCACCGGATGGTTGCAGTTCAGCGTGTTGCCGCAGCCGGTATAGTCCACGTATTCCCCATTGGGCGTCAGGATGTAGTAGATCGCGTCGTCGAGCCCCCGGAAGCTGTAGGTCGGACCGTTCCTTCCCCCTTCCGCCGTGTGGTTGAAGACGACGTCGAGGATGATCTCGATGCCTGCCCGGTGAAGCTCGCGGACCATGGTCTTGAAGGCGATGAGATCGCCACCCGGCGCGACATCGCCGGCATAGCCCGGCATCGGCGCGAACAGGGCGACTGGATTGTAGCCCCAGTAGTCGCGCAGCCGCTCGCCGCTCAGCGGGTTGAGCCCTTCGGCCGCCTCCGGGTCGAAGGCCTGGACCGGCATCAGTTCGAGGGCGGTGATGCCGAGTTCCCGGAAATAGGGGATCTTCTCGACGACGCCGAGATATTCCCCCGGTCGGCGGACCCCGGAGGACGGGTCGATCGTGAGCCCGCGCACATGGGTCTCGTAGAGGATGGTCTCGTTCCAGGGATGGCGGAGCGGTGCGTCGTCGGCCCAGTCGAAGCGCTGGTCGGCGATGACGCAGCGGCCACGCGAACCGCCGGACAGGTCTGTAACGGCGGCGGCGTAGGGATCGAGCAGCGTTTGATGCGGATCGATGTCGTCTCCGCCAGCCCGCGAACGAGGCCCGTCGGCCTGCAGAGCATAGAGCTTCCCGCGAAGATCTCCCGTCAAGCTGGCATGCCAGATGTCGCCGGTCCGGTGACACCGGGCATCGAGAGGGAACCGGGCGCTCGGCTGGGTCCCGGCGGCCGTCTCGTATAGAAGCAGGGTCATGGCCGTGGCGTGCCGGCTGAACACCGCGATGTTCAAGCCGTCGCGGCAATCGTGCAGCCCGAGCGGCAGCGGCTCACCGCGGTCGATCCGGACGGGGCCGCTGTCCGGCTCCGCCGGTGTGGAAGCTGCCTGTGCCGGTTCGTGTGATGGAGGCGGCGCCTGACGCCTCCCATGGACACCGACGGGCGCTCCGGCGGCCTTGTCGTCAGCCATGGGTGACCAAATTGCGCGGCTCGCCACGGACGAAGGCCTCGATGTTCTCCAGCGTGGTCTCGATGATGCGTCGCACCGCGCTTTCCGTGTTGTAGGCGTTGTGCGGCGTGACGATCACGTTCGGGAAGCGCAGCAGCACGTGGTTGGCGACGAGCGCCTTCAGGTCGTGGCCTTCGGTCCACGCCTCACGGAAGATCTGCGCCTCCTCGCGGATCAGCGGCTCCTGCGGCAGGACGTCGAGCCCGGCGGCCCGCAGCCTCCCGTCGGAAAGCGCCCGGACCAACGCCGGCACGTCGACGACATTGCCGCGCGCCGTGTTGATCAGGATCGCGCCCGGCTTCATCAGGCCGAACTCGCGGTCGGAGATCAGGCTCGCGGAGCCCGGCGTCGCCGGCACGTGGAGCGTCAGCGCGTCCGCCGCAGCCAGCACCTCGTCGAGGTCGGCATAGCAGAAGCCGAAACGGCTCGCCGCGTCAGCGTCTGGGTAGAGATCGTGAGCGATGACCGTCATGCCGAAGCCGCGGGCGATCTCGATCGCGCGCCGCCCGATCCGCCCCGTGCCGATCACGCCGAGCGTCTTCCCGCGCAACTCGAAGCCGCGCAGCCCGGCCTGCGAGAAGTTGCCGCGGCGGGTCCGCTCGACCGCCTCGACCAGGCTCCGCGCCACGGCGAGGAGCAGCGCAAAGGCATGCTCCGCCACGGTTGAATCGCCGTAGTCGGGCACATTCGCCACCGCCACACCGTGCGCGGCACACCAGCCGAGGTCGATATGGTCGTAACCGGTCGAGCGGGTCGCGATCAGCTTGAGCGAAGGGAACTGCGCCAGCACGTCGGCGCCGAGCTTCGAGTTAACGAAGGTGCTGACGATCTCGGCGTCCGCGTGAGCTGCGGCCGTGCGAGCATCGAGGGGCTCGCGCGTGCAGCTCAGCTCGTGCGCCGGCTTCAGCCGCAGGCAGGCCTGGTGCTCCCATTCCTCGGTCTCGAAGACGACAACCTTCATCGTACAGCCTCGCCCGCGCGGGGTGCCGTCGCCGCGCCGAGCCGCTCCTCCTCTTCTGCCACGCGGCGCACGGTGGCGACGAAGCTGTCGGGATTAAGCGAGATTGAATCGATCCCCTCCTCGACCAGGAAGGCGGCGAAGTCGGGATAGTTGCTCGGCGCCTGGCCGCAGATGCCGATCTTGATGCCGGCTGCGTGCGCCTTGGCGATCGCCTCCCGCACCGCGCGCTTGACCGCCTCGTTGCACTCGTCGAACAGCGGCGCGAGCTCGCCCGAGTCACGGTCCACCCCGAGCACGAGCTGGGTCAGGTCGTTCGAGCCAATCGAGAAGCCGTCGAAGCGTTCCGCGAACTCCTCCGCCAGGAACACGTTCGACGGAATCTCGCACATCATGTAGATTTCGAGGCCGTTCTCGCCGCGCGACAGCCCGTTCTCGGCCATGACTGCCAGCACGCGGTCCGCCTCCTCGGGCGTCCGGCAGAACGGCACCATGACGATGACATTGGTCAGCCCGATCGTCTCCCGCACCTTTTTGAGTGCGCGGCATTCGAGGGCGAAGCCATCGCGGTAGCGCTCGTCGTAATAGCGCGAGGCGCCGCGCCAGCCGAGCATCGGGTTCTCCTCCTCGGGTTCGAAGGCGGCGCCGCCGAGGAGATGGGCATACTCGTTGGTCTTGAAGTCGCTGAGCCGCACGATCACCGGATGCGGATGATAGGGCGCCGCCAGCTTGGCGATGCCGAGCGCCAGCGTCTCGACGAAATAGTCCTTCGGATCGTCGTAGCCGCGCGTGAGGTCGCGGATCTCGCGCCGCGCCGCCGGATCCTCCACCCGCTCCGGATGGACCAGCGCCATCGGATGGATCTTGATCAGGTTGTTGATGATGAACTCCATCCGCGCCAGCCCGACGCCCCTGGCCGGCAGGCGCCACCAGCGGAAGGCCGCGGCGGGGCTGGCAATGTTCACCAGCATCGCCGTGCGGGTCGCTGGCAGGTCGGAGAGGTCTACCTCGGTCGCTTCGAACGGCAGGATGCCGTCATAGACCACGCCCCGGTCTCCCTCGGCGCAGGACAGCGTGATTTCCTGGCCGTCGCGCAGCAGCTCGGTGCCGTGGCCGGTGCCGACGATGGCGGGGACGCCGAGCTCGCGGCTGACGATGGCGGCGTGGCTGGTCGTGCCGCCATGGTCGGTGATGATCCCGGCCGCCCTCTTCATGATCGGAACCCAGTCCGGATCGGTCATCCCGGTGACAAGGATGGCGCCGTCGCGGAAGCGGTCGATGTCGGCGGCGCTGCGGATGGCGCAGACGGGACCGGCGGCGATCGCCTCGCCGATCGCCGAGCCGGTAAGGATCGGCATGCCCTTCTCTTTCAGCCGATAGGTCCTGAACTGGCCGGTCTGCCGGGAGGACTGCACCGTCTCCGGCCGCGCCTGGACCATGTAGAGCTCGCCCGTCTCGCCGTCCTTGGCCCATTCCATGTCCATCGGGCGGCCGTAGTGGTCCTCGATGATCGCCGCCCATCGGCCGAGCTCGAGGATCTCCGCCTCGGCGAGGACGAAGGTCTGCCGCTCCTTCTGAGTGGTCGCGACCGTCGCGGTGCGGGTGCTGCCGCCGGTCGCGTAGATCATCTTGGTCTCCTTGGCGCCCAGCGTCTTCTCAATGATCGGCGTATGGCGGCCGTCGCCGAGCAGGGGCTTGAACACCAGGTACTTGTCCGGGTCGACGGCGCCCTGGACCACGGTCTCGCCGAGACCCCAGGCGGCGCTGATCACCGCGACGCCGGGAAAACCGGTCTCGGTGTCGATCGAGAACATGACGCCCGATCCGGCAAGGTCGGAGCGGACCATCCGCTGGACGCCGATCGACAGCGCCACTTCCAGATGGTCGAAGCCCTGGGTCTCGCGGTAGCTGATGGCGCGGTCGGTGAACAGCGAGGCGTAGCAGCGCCGGCAGGCGTCGAGCAGGGCGCGCTCGCCGCGCACGTTGAGGAAGGTCTCCTGCTGACCGGCGAAGCTCGCCTGCGGCAGATCCTCGGCGGTGGCGCTGGAGCGCACGGCGACGCTGACCTCGCTCTGCTCGCCGCGTCGCGACAGCTCTCGATAGGCCTCCTTGATTGCCTCGGCGATCGGCTCCGGGAATTCGGCGTCGAGGAACAGCCTGCGGATCGCCTCGCCGGTCTCGTGCAGCGAAGCCTTGCCGCTCTTCAGCGCCTCGATGCGCGCGCGCAGCTCCGCCTCGAGGCCGTTGGCCGCGACGTATTCACGGAAGGCGGCGGCCGTGGTGGCGAAGCCGTCGGGAACCCGCACGCCCTTGTCCTTCAGCGTACGGACCATTTCGCCAAGCGACGCGTTCTTGCCGCCGACGCGCGGGACATCGCGTACGGTCAGGGTGTCGAACCAGGCTGTGCGTTGTTCGGTCATCGCTGTGCTCCTCGTGATCGGGCCGAGATCCTGCGCCGCCTCCGTGCCGCCCCACTTCGGCCTTGAGCGAACTGGGCGCTTTCGGTCCTGATCGGTGGCAGGTCGGCTTCTCTTTCAATGACGCGACTGGGCGTCGTGCCTTACAGCGGCGCCGCGACGCTCCGGGAGCCGCGAGGGCGCCCGCCGGTCACAGAAATTCATCGGCTGCTCTGAAAGGTCCGACCGGAGGGCGCCTGCTGCATCGGATACAGGGAGACGGCGCGATCAAAAACGTCAGCTCTGCATTGCCCTTGCTTCCATACGCTAAGCCGCTGAAGACGGCGCGAAGAATCCGACCTATTCAGATCAACCGGAGTCCGAGATGATCGTTGCAGTAATCATGGCGGTGTCGCTCGTCGTCGCGACATTCCTTTTTCACTACGCCGTGCTGCGCTGGCTTTCCGGAGGGATGGCGCGCATCGCGATGACCGCCGGCGTGCGTATTCTGGTCATCGTCCTGGTGGCGCTGATGACCCACTTCGTCGAGGTGGCTGTGTACGCGGGTGCCTATGCGCTCGCCAGTGGTGCGCTCGCCCTCGGCGACTTCGGCGGTCGGACCATCGCCGATCCGCTCGACTATTTCTATTTTTCGATCGTGAGCTATACCTCGCTGGGACTCGGCGACGTCTTTCCCAGCGGCCACCTTCGATTCATCACCGGTGTCGAGGCCTTGAACGGTCTCCTGTTGATCGCCTGGTCGGGCTCTTTCATCTATATCGCCATGGGGCATCTCTGGCCCTGGCAGCCTTGCACCGAGCCGGGCGGCCTCGCTGCGGATAGGAAGCCCGGCGGAAATGCGCCATGACATCCATGACACCTTTCCGGGCCACGCCGGAACCGAGACAGACGGGCACACGATGAAATCCGATTACCAGGCGAACAGCATCACCCTCACCGGCGCCGTCTCGATGGGAACCGGCGTCATGATCGGCGCCGGCATCTTCGCGCTCACCGGGCAGATCGCGGAACTGGCGGGACCCTGGTTCCCGCTCTCCTTCGTCGCCGGCGGGATCGTCACCGGGTTCAGCGCCTATACCTATGTCAAGATGTCGAATGCTTTCCCGTCAGCCGGCGGGATCGCGATGATCCTGCAGAAGGCCTATGGGCCCGGCGCGGTCGCGGCGGCGGCATCGCTGCTGATGGCGCTCTCCATGGTGATCAACGAGAGCCTCGTCGCCCGCACCTTCGGCACCTATGTCCTCAGGCCATTCAATCTGGATGCCGGTAGTATCCTTGTACCAGTGCTCGGCGTCGGGCTGATCGTCTTCGCCTACCTGGTCAACAGATCGGGCAACCGCTCCGTCGGCCTGTTCTCGGTGGTCATGGCGTTCCTGAAGATCGGCGGCATCGCGGTCTTCGGCATCGCGGCGCTCGCGGCCAGCGGGTTTGCGTTCGCGCCGGCATCCGGTTCGCCGGAAACCATCCCGATCGCGGGCTTTATGGCGTCGATCGCGCTTTCGATCCTCGCGTTCAAAGGCTTCACCACGATCACCAACAGCGGCGCCGAGATCGTCGATCCGCACCGCAATGTCGGCCGCACGATCGTCTTCTCCATCGCGATCTGCGTGGTCGTCTACCTGCTCGTCGCGTTCGCGGTCGGCTCGAGCCTCTCGCTGGACGAGATCGTCGCCGCCAAGGACTATTCGCTGGCAGAGGCGGCGGAGCCGGCGCTCGGTCCTTACGGGTTCTACTTCACCATCGCGCTCGCGGTCGTCGCCACCGCCTCGGGTCTGCTCGCCAGCGTCTTCGCGGTCTCGCGCATGCTGGCGATGCTGACCGAGATGGAGATGATTCCGCACAGCCATTTCGGCATGTCCGGTCCGATCCGCGAGCACACGTTGGTCTACACGGTGGTGATCGCGGGGCTGCTGACGGTGTTCTTCGACCTCAGCCGCATCGCCTCGCTCGGCGCCTTCTTCTATCTGGTGATGGACATCCTGATCCACTGGGGCGTGTTCCGCCGGCTGCGCCAGGAGATCGGCGCGAGTGGCTGGGTGCTGGTCACGGCCATCGCCCTCGACACGCTGGTGCTCGGCGTCTTCGGCGCCACGAAACTGCAATCCGACCCGCTCATCGTGGTCATCGCTGTCGTGGCCATCACCGCGGTCTTCGCGTATGAGCGAATCTTCCTATCACGCTGGACTGCCGGGAAGCCGCACGCCGATCACTGAAGCGTGAAACTCCGCACGTTCGGCTAATTTGTGGCGTGGGAACACCGGACCGGGCCGGCATCGATCAGATTCGCCGCCGCCTCGACGGGAAGGAAACTTACCCGACGGCGGACGTCATCGGCAGAATGCAGCCGTTCAGCCTAAGGAACGGCCCGCGCGACCGGGACGGCCGAGAAGGGCGGTCCCTCCCACCGTAGTGAAGGGGCAGGAAGCGCGACGGCGATCCTGCGCTATTCGAATCGCGACATCCTGGAGGCGATCCCGAACTGGAGCGCGAGATCGCTCCTGCCTGATAGGTGGTGGACGCCGCCTGCCCCAGAGCGGCGTCGCCTCACCGCTTCCCAACGACACCAGCCCAGTACTGATCCAGATTGCTGCGCCAGTTGTCGCCCGACGTCTGATCGAAGCTCCCCCGTTCGACCTTCGGCGCTGCTGCGAACGCTTCAGGGGACGCATCGAGCACATAGATCTCATGGTCTGTCGTGGCGCGAAGATCGGACCAGCGAACGGCGACAAGCTCTCCACCCAAACCGAGGAAGCCGCCACGCGAGGCCAGGACGTAGGCGATCGTCTGCCGAGCCGGATCCAAGACGACGTCTTCGATCTCCCCCAGCTCCTGGTCCTGGGGCGTGCGGATGTCGGCGCCGATGACGATATCCGCACGCATCAGGCTGTCCATCTCCGTGACGGGGGTCGCCTGCGCCAGGTGCGCGCGACGCCAAGTCCTCCGCGCATCCGGGTCGTCGCTCTCGGGGCCGACCAGCTTCTGGTGCTCCTGATAGACCTGGCGCATTGACGCGAGCACTGTCTGGCAGGATTGCTCGTCGCCGTCGAAGGCATAGACATAGGCGGCGTCGCGGAGCGACTGCATCTTCTGCCGCGGCGTTCCGGACATGCCATAGCCCATACCGTAGCTGCCGTACCCTGTGCCGTATCCGGTTGGCGCCAAGACGCCGAACCCCACACCTGCAAGCTCATCCTCGAACGCCCGCAGGTCTGCCAGACATTGCTGCGCCACCTGCCCCTGTTGAGAGGCTCCATCCGGCAGGCTCTCCACATCGGCCGCACGGACCGCCAGCGGAGCGCCGGCGGCGGCGACGAAGGCTAAAGCGACAAGTCGAGACGTATGCATGGTGTCTTTCCTCCATTCAAATCGGCGAGGCGAGGATCGCCGATGCTCCTCTGATGACTTCGTCGTGGATCCGCCGGGACGTTTCCCCTCGGATATCCACCCGAAGAGCCGGAGTGATGCCGGGCGACGGCCTCCGACGGTTTCCGGCACGGAAAGCCTGCCGAGCCCGTTGCCGCATGCACTTCAGCGCATGCCGGTTTCTCCGGACAGGCCAGATTGCCTTCACCGTCTCTAACTGACGTCGCCGAGGTCGACGCATTACAGCTGGGGCTTGCGTCCTTCCCACCCACGCACGCATTGCCGACGCGGTTCCTTGGTTCCGGCGGGTCGACGCGCGGCTCCGGGGCGGTGGGAGGACCCGCCGTAAGAAGGTGCTTCGAGCCGCGTCTTTATCCGTGAGGTCGGCCGCCACCATGGCACCGACAGGAGGAAGGGCAATGGCCGAGACTGTCGCTTCCAGCCGCTATTACGACGGGTCGGCGGACGGCGCCGGCACCCGCCGCGATTTCCTGTACCTGGCCATTTCCTGTACCTGGCCACGGGCGCCGTGGCCGCGGTCGGAAGCGCCGCTGCCCTCTGGCCGTTCATCGACAGCATGAATCCCGCTGCCGACGTCCTCGCCGTGTCCTCCGTCGAGGTCGACCTGGCACCGATCGAACCCGGCCAGCGCGTGACCGTAAAATGGCGCGGCAAGCCGGTGTTCATCGATCACCGACCACCGGAGCGAATCGCCGAGGCCCGCGCAATCGATCTGAATGAGTTGATCGACCCCCAGACCGACGGCGACCGCGTGGTGCGGGAGGAGTGGCTGATCGTCGTCGGGATCTGCACGCATCTCGGATGCGTTCCGCTCGGCCAGCGGCACGGCGACCCGGTCGGAAACTGGGATGGCTGGTTCTGCCCCTGTCACGGCTCCCATTACGATACCGCGGGGCGCGTCCGTCGCGGCCCGGCCCCGCTCAATCTGGAAGTCCCGCCCTATGAGTTCGTCACCGATACCGCCGTCCGGATCGGTTAGCGCCGCGGACTGGAAGCCCGCCCAATTCGAACGGACACACGCGGCCGACTGTAACGATCGCCGTATCGCACCGTCTATACGGGCTGCAGGGTCAAAAGTGAGTACGGCGTCGCCACCCGTTCTCGATCCTCCGAGGAAGCCGAGAATGTCGGATGTAGTTTCATGAGCGAGCTTCTCTATTTTCTGATCTGGGCGGCGGTCATCTTCGTGATGCTGCGCTTCGGTTGCGGTGCCCATGTCATGGGACACGGCCACGGCAAGGCCGAGCGGGACGGTGGAGACCCGCAGCGCCGGGAAGCCGGGACCTTGCGGTGGATTCCTCCAGCCGAGGACGTGGATCCCGTCTGCGGCAAGACCGTCAGCACCGCTGCGGCGAAGCCGAGCGTCCATGCGGGCAGCGTCTACTACTTCTGCTCACGCGACTGCCGGGAGATATTCGAAGCCGCACCCGAGCAGTACGTCGGGCCGGCGGCTCAAGGGCCGCAACTGCGGCTGGAGAATAGCCATGGCTGATGCAAAAACTTCTCCGAGCATCGCGCTGCGCTCGGGTACGCCCCTGCCAGTCCAGGCCACGCCCCGGATCCCGGTGATCGCGCTCGGCATGAGCCTGGGTCTGTTCCTCGCGGTCACTTTCGTCCTCTGCGTCGGGTTCGACCTCCTGTTCCCCGGGAAGGCGATGTATGAGAGTTGGCTGCGGCTGCTGCCGGGCTTCACCTGGCTCAGCTGGCCGAGCTTCCTTCTCGGGCTGGCCGAGAGTTTCGCCTACGGCTGGTACGTGGCCCTGGTCTTCGGCCCACTCTACAACTTCTTCGCCGCGCGCAGCGGCCGAAGAGAGCGGGCATGACCTCGCCAGCGAAAGCGCCTCTCTCCATGGCTGCGTGAACAGCGGGCTCAGCCGGCTTCGACGGTCACCGTCAGCCTCATCATGATCGGCGAAACGGCCCCGCGGCCGCCGCCGCGGCTGCATGAGGCTGACGCTTCAGACTCGAGAGAGCGCAGCACTGTAATGCGTCCAAGTCCGGCGCGTCTGAGCAGATGAACTCGTTTCTAAGATCGGAACGTGCCCGTCACGGTCGCGCGATGGAGGGTTTGAGGATGAAACGACTCAAAGCGGTTGGGCCGGCAGCGGCGGCAGCCTGGGCGCCGCTGCCGGCGCTGGCACAGGCCGCGGCCGATCGGCCGACCTATTGGCATTCCGGCTGGGACTGGGGATGGGGACACATGTTTTTCGGCTCCCTCATGATGATCCTTTTCTGGGGCGGGTTGATTCTGGTGATCCTGCTCGCGGTCCGGTGGCTGGGTGGCGGGACGTCCCACGGCGCCGGATCGCCTTCAGTCAGGCGGCCGCTCGATATCCTTCAAGAGCGTTTCGCCCGCGGCGAGATCGATCAGGAGGAGTTCGAGAAGCGCAGGCGCCTGTTGTCTGATTGAGAGTGCCGCTTCGCCGTGAAACGAAAGCCGACCAAGCGCTATTTCAGCTCCCCGCAGCCGCTGCACTTCAAAGTCAACACAGCCGATAAACCGGGACGAGGCGATGAATAAGCCCCAGTATCATGATCACAGCCACCATCACCGCGATGTGCCCGACCTTGTCGCAAGTGGAACCGCAAAAGATCCGGTTTGCGGAATGACGGTTAAGTTGAACGCAGGCAAGCCGACCCGGCAGTATGAGGGCGAGACCTACCATTTCTGCTCGCAGAGGTGCCACGACAAGTTCGCGGCCGATCCGGCGAGATACCTGGAGCCGGCGAGCGCGCCGGTCGAAAGCGTCCCGCCGGGCACGAAGTACACCTGCCCGATGCATCCTGAGATCGTGCGCGACGGGCCGGGCGACTGCCCGATCTGCGGGATGGCGCTGGAGCCGATGGGGATCCCCGCCGCCGACGAGGGACCAAACCCCGAGCTCGTCGATTTCACGCGGCGGTTCTGGGTCGGCGCCGTGCTCACCTTGCCTCTTCTGGTGCTGACGATGGGTCCCTTCGTTGGGCTCGGCGTCGTCCGCGACGTCCTCGGCGAGCGCACGACGCTCTGGATCGAGCTCATCCTGGGCACACCGGTCATCCTGTGGGCCGGCTGGCCGTTCTTCGTGCGCGGCGTCAAGTCCGTGATCAACCGCAGCCTCAACATGTTCACGCTGATCGGCATGGGCGTCGGCGCGGCCTATCTCTTCAGTGTGGTCGCCGTGCTCGCGCCAGGCATCTTTCCCGCCGGCTTTCGCGACGCCGAAGGCCATGTCGGCGTCTATTTCGAGGCCGGCGCGGTGATCGTTGTCCTGGTCCTGCTCGGCCAGGTGATGGAGCTGCGCGCGCGCGAGCGCACCGGCTCGGCGATCCGGGCACTGCTGGACCTCGCCGCGAAGACCGCCCGCGTGATCCGGGAGGACGGGCGGGAGGAAGAGATCCCGCTCGAGGAGGTCGAGGTCGGCGACCGGCTGCGCGTGCGCCCGGGCGACAAGGTCCCGGTCGACGGCGTCGTCATAGAGGGTCGCTCCTCGGTTGACGAATCGATGATCTCCGGCGAGCCGGTGCCGGTCGAGAAGGTCGAGGGCGAGAAGGTGACCGGCGCCACGATCAACGGCACCGGTAGCCTGGTCATCGAGGCCGAACGCGTCGGCGCCGACACCATGCTCAGCCAGATCGTCGAGATGGTGGCGAATGCGCAACGCTCGCGCGCGCCGATCCAGAAGCTCGCCGACTCAGTGGCCGGCATGTTCGTGCCGGCCGTGATCGCGATCGCGATCGTCGCCTTCGTCGTCTGGGCGACCTGGGGGCCGGCGCCGGCGCTCGCCTACGCGCTGGTATCGGCGGTGGCAGTCCTGATCATCGCCTGCCCCTGCGCGCTGGGCCTGGCCACGCCGATGTCGATCATGACGGCGACCGGCCGGGGCGCGCAGGCCGGCGTGCTGATCAAGAACGCCGAGGCGCTGGAGCGCTTCGCCAAGGTCGATACGCTGATCGTCGACAAGACCGGCACCCTGACGGTTGGCAAGCCGAAGCTCGTCGCCGTCCTTCCGGAAAGCGGGTATGACGAGGATGAGGTGCTGCGCCTGGCGGCAAGCCTGGAACGGGGCTCGGAGCACCCGCTCGCCGAGGCGATCGTCACGGGAGCCGAGGAGCGCGGGATCTCCCTGGCCAAGGCCGACGAATTCGAGGCGGTCACTGGCAAGGGGGTGAAGGGCGTCGTCAACGGCAAGCCGGTGGCGCTCGGCAACGCGAAGCTGCTCGCCGACCTCGGCGTCGACGGCGGCGAGCTCTCGGAGTCCGCGAATGCCCGGCGCGACGAGGGCGAGACGGTGATGTTCGTCATCGTCGGCTCGGAAATCGCCGGCCTCGTGTCGGTCGCCGATCCGGTCAAGGAGACGACCCCGGCTGCGCTGAAGGCGCTGCATGAACAAGGCTTCCGCATCGTCATGGCGACCGGCGACAACGCGCGCACAGCCAAGGCGGTGGCGGTGCGCCTCGGCATCGACGAGATCCGCGCCGACGTGCTGCCCGAAGACAAGGCACGCATAATCGAGGAGATGCAGGCCGAGGGCCGCAAGGTCGCCATGGCGGGCGACGGCGTAAACGACGCGCCCGCGCTCGCGCAGGCCGATGTCGGGATCGCCATGGGCACCGGCGCCGACGTGGCGATCGAGAGCGCCGGATTCACTTTGGTGAAGGGCGACCTAAACGGCATCGTCCGGGCGCGGCGGCTTGCGCGCGCGACCATGCGCAACATCAAGCAGAACCTGTTCTTTGCCCTGGTCTACAACGCCGCTGGCGTGCCGGTGGCGGCGGGCGTGCTGTTCCCGTTCTTCGGCATCCTGATCTCGCCGATCTTTGCGGCCGCGGCGATGAGCCTGTCGTCCGTGTCCGTTGTCGGCAACGCGCTGCGCCTGCGTTCGGTCAAGATCTAGGGAAGGTCACCGATTCTCTCTCGAAATGGAGAACCTAAAGCCATGAAAGCCATATCAATCCTTCGGACGACCGCGTGGACGGGGCTGCTGATGCCGCTGGTGCTGGGAGCGCAAGCCGCCATGGCCGAGCCCCTCGTCTATGTACCTCTCGGTGGCGAGAACAAAATCGTCGCCATCGATGCCGCGAAGAACGAGATCGTCGACACGATAAGCGGTCTCGCCGCCGTTCACGGTCTCGCCGGAACGCCTGACGGTCGGTTCCTGATCGCCGGCAGCTTCGAGACGCGCGCGCGGGACGGCGAAGCGGTGGCGAAGCCGGCGGGCGTCTCCGAAGACGAGCACGCTGCGCACCACGGCGCCGCGCCGGCCAATGCGAAAGCCGAGGCGGGCGTCAGCACTGTCTCGGTGATCCAGACCGCTGACGGGTCCGTGGTCCGGCGCATCGACGTGCCCGGTGCCGTCCATCACGTTGCGGTCAGCCCCGACGGCCGGTTCGCCGTCGTCACCCACCCCAATGACGGTGCAATCAGCGCCATCGACCTGGAATCTTATGAGCTGGTCGCTACCGTCGCGACCGGGCCGCTGCCCAATTACGCGACCTTTGGCCCCAACGGTGACCGGCTCTTCGTCAGCAATGCCGGCAACGACACGGTCAGCGAGGTCGACACGACGCGGTGGATCGTCCGGTCGAACGCCGTGGTCGGCAGCAGCCCCGAGCATGTCGTATTGGCCGACGACGGCGCCACTCTCTACGTCAACAACGTGGAGGACGGCACGATCTCGGTCCTCGACGTCGGCGACCGGAAGGTCGTGAAGACGATTCCGATTGGCTCGACCCTCCACGGGATCGATCTGTCCGACGACGGCCGAACGCTCTTTGTCGCCGCCCTCGGCGACGACAAGGTGGTCGCCGTCGATCTCGGTACCGGTGCCGATCGCAGCGCTTCCCTGGCTCCGGCCCCCTATCACTTGGCCGTAGTGTCCGGGACGGGCAAGCTCTACGTCTCCAGCGCTGATCAGCCCAAGATCTGGGTGATGGACCAGCGGAATCTCGAAATTCTCGGAGAGATCCCGATCGGCGGCAAGGGCCATCAAATGGTCCAGGGCGCAGGCGGATGACCCCGCGCTGTCCCTCGAAGTGGCGGTGCGGGATGCGGGGTTGTGCTAGACCATTTTTTGCCGAAAGAAGTGAGCCGTGACAGGAAAACGTAAGCGCACCGGTCCCGGAAGCTGGGGTCGTCCCAATCTGCCGACGTTCCTGGTTGTGGGCGTCGTCGTCGCCGGGGTGGCCTTCGTCGGTTGGAAAGCCCTGGCGCCTCCGTCACCCGACACGACAATCGAGGTCACCGTGCCGAAGCTTTCGCCCATCGCCATCGCAGGCAAGACGGCGTTCGACGCAAACTGTGCGCTGTGTCACGGCCGCAACGCCGCCGGAACCGACAAAGGGCCGCCCCTGGTCCATGACATCTACAACCCCGGCCACCACGGGGATGCCGCATTTCTCGCCGCCGCAAGACGAGGCGTGCCGCAGCACCACTGGCCCTTTGGCAACATGCCGGCGCAGCCGCAGATGAGCGGTGAGGACATAGCTTCGATCGTTCGCTATGTACGCGAGTTGCAACTGGCCAATGGGATCGCATACCGGCCGCATCGCATGTGAGGAGCACGCCGCTTGCGGTCGGGCATCTCGATTCCCAGCCAAGCGGCCCGTTCGTGTCGTGCGGTTGGCGCCACAATTGCCGTTCAGCCCCAGCCGGCTACCGCTCAATTCCGGTTTAGTTGCCGTCGATTTCCGGTGTGGCCGGGGGACCGCCCTCGAGATCGGCGATCAACGCCTTCATCTCGGCGATTTCGAGCCGTTGCGCCTTGATGATCTCGTCAGCCAGCTTGCGAACCCGCGGATCGGTGATCTGGGCCCGTTCGCTTGTCAAGATGGCGATCGAATGATGCGGGATCATCGCCTCCATATAGTCGACATCATCGACCGTGATCTGGCTGCGAAGCAGATAAAGCAATCCTGCGAAGACAAGAACTGCGCCAAAAAATATTGAGATGTTAGCAGTCTTGCTGGGATACATCCCGAGCATGTAGGTCATCATGACCACGACCATCGTGGTGCCCATCAGCAATGCCACGAACACGCGTGTTTCACTAAAATACGCATGATCAATGATCTGGAAACTCTCCAAATATGTTATTCCAAACATCAGAATGACGGATGTGCCGATCATCAAGGAAAGACGAATGTAGTTTGACATTTAAACACCTCTTGGTTTGTGATGATGCGTGATTTGCGATAACGTGATCGGCGCCGCACTGGACGGACTGAAACATCAACCGCCTTCGGCCCCTCCGTTCATGTCGCCGGCGCGCGGGGCCGGTCGCCAACCGCCGTCTTCGAGGTGGCAGGGGACTTCCAGGCGCTCGCCTGCGTGGAAGGCATAGGTCTCGTCGCGGATGACGATGCGCTCCGGCCCGTCCCAACCGTCCGGGGCTGAGATGGTCAGACGCTCGCAGCCGATGTCGATGTCGAGCCAGTGGCCGCGATGGCGGATACGAAAGCGCAAGCCGCGCAGCTCCTCCGGCAGGCAGGGATTGAGGCGGAGCATATCGTCGCGGATCTCGAGTCCGGTCTGGCCGCGCTGGACGAGGTCGACGGTGCCGGCCATGGCGCCGAGATGGATGCCTTCTGGCGTCGTCCCACCCTGCACGTCGGCGATGTCGCTCTCCAGCGCGGCCCTGAGCTGCGTCCAGGAGCCGGCCCGGTCGGCACGCGCCAGCACCCAGGAATGGACGATGCCGCTCAGCGTCGAGCCGTTAGACGTGCGTCGCAGGTAGTAGTCGACGGTGCGCGGGATCAGCTCCCCCTCGAACGGGTATCCGAGCCGAGCGAACAGGTCTCCCAGTTCTTCGGTAGAGAAGAGATAGAACAGCATCAGGGCGTCGGCCTGCTTGGAGGCCTTGTATCGGTTGACCGTGTCGCCCTCGGCTTCGAGCAGTCGGTCAAGGCGATGGATGTCGCCGTACTTGGTGCAATAGCCTACCCAATCGAACTCCTCCAGCCGCTCATAGCCCTCGAACTGGCTGATGACGCCGTCATGGAACGGCACGAACATCTTGCGGCTGATCTCGTCCCAGCCGGCGACCTCATCGGCGGCAAGTCCGAGCCTCTCGTCGAGTTCGACCCGCCGCTCCGAGTCGAGAAGCATGCGCGCATCGAGCGCGCGGAGCAGCACCCAGACCGCCATCACGTTGGTGTAGGCGTTGTTGTCGAGGCCGGGCTTCTCTGCCCAGGGGTAGCGGTCATGGAACTCGTCCGGTCCCATCACGCCGCGGATCTCGTAGCGGCCGCGCTCAGCGTTGAAGCTGGCGATACTGGCCCAGAAGCGGGCGATCTCGACCAGCATCTCGGCGCCGTAGACCGACAGGAACTCGGCATCGCCCGTCGCCTCGTAATGGCGCCAGACATTGTAGGCGATGGCGACGTTGACGTGCCGTTGCAGGTGGGTGTTGTCGGGCAGCCAGCGGCCGGACTTCGGGTTGAGATGGAGCACCTGCGTCTCCTCGCGCCCGTCGCTGCCGCTCTGCCAGGGATACATGGCGCCGCGATAGCCGGCCGCGCGCGCCAGCCGCCGCGCCGCCGGCAGCCTCCGGTGGCGGTAGCGCAGCAGCGCGCGGGTGATCTCGGGGATGCGCAGGTTGAGGAAGGGGAAGATGAACAGCTCGTCCCAGAAGATGTGGCCGCGATAGGCCTCGCCGTGCAGGCCGCGCGCCGGCACGCCGACATCGAGGTCGACGCTGTGCGGCGAGACGGTCTGGAGCAGGTGGAAGACGTGCAGTCGCAGGATCATCTGCGTCCGATGCCGGCCCTCCAGGGTGAGGTCGCAGCGCCGCCACAGATGCGACCAGGCGCGCGCGTGATCCTCCAGGAGCGTCCCGAAGCGTCCCGCCTCGCGCAGCGTCTCCTCTGCCGCCAACGCCGGGCTGGAGATCGCCCGGTCGCGGGAGGTGTGCAGCGCGACGACCTTCTCGATCGTGACCGGAGTGCCTTCGGCAACCGGGAAAGAGAGGGCATGGGCGACATAGCCCTCCTCCGTGACGAAACGGCGTTCTACCGCCAGCCCCTCGCCGTCCTGGAACACCTGGGTGCGGGCGGCCTCGGCGATACGGATATGCGACTGGCTGGTCTCGGCGAGAAGGAGGACGCCGTCCTCGCCGATCTCTCGCGAAGCCAGGGGGACGAGGTGCTTGCCGTTGAGCTGGCGGTAGCGCGGCACCCCGGCGTTGATCACCCGTCCGTCCAGGGCGGAGAGGACCTCGACCCGCCCCAACCAGTTCTCGGGCGTGAGCGTCCATTCGATGGCCGCCAGATGCGGCGCGCCCATATGCACGAGGCGCCGGCTCTCCAGCGTCGTCTCCCGCCCCGTCCGGTCGCGCAGGCGCATCGCGCGCTTCAGTACCCCCTGCTTCAGGTCCAGCTCCTGGCGGTAGGACAGGACCTCGACCGCCAACAGGTTGAGCCAGTCGCCGCCCTCCGGCCGGAAGGTGAGCGGCAGCCAGTTCGGCAGATTGACGAGGTCCTCGTTCTCGATAACCCTCCCGGCGACCTCGGTGGCGAGGCGATTATAGCCGCCGGCGAGGTAGGTCCCGGGATAATGCGTATCGTCGGCCTCGGCTTCCTCGGCGGCGCCGCGGGCGGCGAAATAGCCGTTGCCGAGCGTGCACAGCGCCTCGCGCAGCCCCTCTTGGGCCGGCTCGAACCCCTCATAGGAAAGCGTCCAGTCCGTCATCGCGTGGGGTCTCCCAGAATGGCGACGAGTTCGCCCAGGAACCGGCCGACCTCCTCCGTATTCGCCAGCACGTAGTCGGCCGCAGTGGGATGCTCCGCCTCGGTCACCAAGATGCCGAGGCCGCGGCCGTTCAGCGCCGCGAACGCGTCCTCGTCGGTGTCGTCATCGCCGAGATAAAGGGGCAGGACATTTTCCCGGTCGAGCCCCAGCGCCGTCAGCAGCCAGAGCACGGCCCGACCCTTGTCCCAGTCGACGCGCGGTCGCAGGGCGAACACCTTCTTGGCGGCGGTGCGGCGGAGGTCGGTGATCTCGGCGGCGACCGCCTCCACGGCACTCTCGACGCGTGCGACCTGATCGTCGGCCACCAGCCTGTAATGGACGGCGATGGCGAACTTCTTGCGCTCGACCAGCGCGCCGTCGATACCGGCGACCTCCCGCCGCAGCCGCTCTTCGGCCCGGTCGAGCGCCGGCAGAAACGCGGCGGCGCGCTCGTGCTCCTTGCGCAGGCCGCCGGGGCCCGCGATGTCGAAGCCGTGGCTGCCGGCATAGACGAGACCGTCGAGCGCGACCAGCCGTTCGACATCGGCACGGTCGCGGCCGCTGACGATGGCGACCGGGCAGCGCTCGGCGAGACCCCGGACCACCGCACGCATGTCTTCGGAGAGCACCGCCAGCTCGGGCCGATCGACGATCGGCGTCAGCGTGCCGTCATAGTCGAGGAAGACGGCTGGTCGTTTTCTGGCAAGACGCGCCCGGAACTCGGCGGCGCGGTCCAGCGCGTTCGGGAGGGCGGCGGCGTCCATGCGGGGCCTCGCCCACAGCGCCGCCCCGTCGTTGAGTTCCTTCAGATCGCTGACGACGATATCGGCGCCGCCGGCTCGCAACTCGATGCCGTCGCCCGACCGGACGACGCCGATCACCAGGCCGAAATTGCCGGCCCGGCCGGCCGCGACGCCGGCGATCGCTTCCTCCACAACCGCTGCCCGCGCCGGCTCGACGCCCAGGCGCCGCGCCGCCTCGAGGAAGGTGTCGGGGTGCGGCTTGCCTTCAAGGCCGAGGCGCGCCGCCTCCACCCCGTCCACCCGGACCTCGAGCAGGTTCCCAAGTCCCGCAGAGGCGAGCACCGCCGCGGTATTCTTGCTGGAGGAGACGAGCGCCACCTTTATGCCGTTCTCCTTCAGGGCGCGGATGAAGGCCACCGAGCTCTCGAACACCTCGACGCCGCCGCTTGCCAGCAGCTGCTGGAACAGCGCGTTCTTGGCATTGCCGAGGCCGCAGACCGTCTTTGCCTCGGGCGGATCGGCGGGGTCGCCCCAGGGCAGCGCGATGCCGCGGGATTCGAGAAAGCTCCGCACCCCCTCGTAGCGCGGCTTGCCGTCGACGAAGCGCCGATAGTCCTCATCCGCGTCGAAGGGCTGGAACGGCTCGTCGCCCCGCTGCGCCGCGCGCTGCGCGAGATAATCGTCGAACAGCCGCTTCCAGGCCGCAGCGTGCAGACGCGCGGTCCGCGTCACCACGCCGTCCAGGTCGAAGATAACGGCGTCGATGGTGCGCTCCTGGCGATCGGCATGGCTCATCGGTCTTCCTTCGTCCGTTGCGTGTTCGGCCTGCCTCGCGCTGCCGCCGCCGATCTGGATCACGTCCCTTTCGCCTTCCTGCAGTCCGGCGTTTCGAGCGAGCGGCCACACGCTCACAGACGGCTCCGCCGCCTGTACATTACACGGCGAAAACGCCGGGGCCTTCATATGTACTGGAGATCGAGCACCGACGCGGCGCCCTTGCAACCGCCGGGTCGATCACCGCAGAACGCGTCGCAACCCGAACGGCATCATCAGCGTCGTCACCACGGCCATGATCACGAGAGCGGAGAAGAGGTTGGCGACGATGGGATCGGGCTGATCGAACAAGCCGGCTTCGAGTGCGATGCTGGCAATGATCAGCTCGACCGCGCCGCGCCCGCTCATGCCGATGCCGACCGCGAGCGACTCTCGCGACGACAGTCCAGCGAGCCGTGCCGGCAGTCCTGCGCCAAGCAACTTGCCCAGAAATGCCACGCCTACGAGCGCGAGCAGGAAACCCGGAACTGCGGTTACGGCGCCGAGTTCGACCCGAACGCCGATCGAGGCGAAGAAGAGCGGCGCCAGCAATCCGTCCGTAAAATCTCCGACGCTTCGCTTGATGCCGTCGTAGATTTTGGCCCCGACGGTCCCCGGATCAAAGAACAGACCGGCCATGAACGGGCCCAAGATGAAGTCCATGCCCAGGGCCTCCGCCAACACGGCGAAACCAAGCGCCAGCGCCATGAGCGTGCTGAAGTGCGCTGCCGGGATGCGCATCCGGACGACCGCCCGCGAAAGGCGTGGATAGAGGAACAGGCCCACGGCCACGGCAATCACGAAAAACAAGCCGGCCCTCCCGAGCAGCGCCAGCATTGCGAATAAATCCGGAGTGGCGCCCGTCTCGATCACCCCGGTCACCACCGCGAGCAGCATCAGCCCGATCACGTCGTCAAAGATCGCCGCCGAGACCACCGTCCGACCGACGCGGGTGTGCAGCAAGCCCAGCTCCCTGAAAATGCTCACTGCCACGGGGACTGCCGAGATCGACAGCGCCACCCCGACCAGAAGCGCCTGCGCGAACTTCAGCGGCGTCTCCGGTAGAACAGACCAGGCCAGTGCGAACCCGGCGCCGAGCGGAACGAGCACGCCGCCGAGAGCAACCGCGAGGGAACCGCCCGAATGCTCGGCGATCTCCCGCGGGCGCATCTCGATGCCGGCAAGCAGCAGCAGGAAGAAGATGCCGAACTCGGCGGCGACCTCGAGGAACGGGCTTTCTGCCAGGCTCGCGAGAAGGGGGATCGGCAGCGATGCGGCGGCGACGAGCGCGATCGCCACGCCGGCGACGATCTCGCCCATCGAGGCAGGCTGGCCCAGCCGTTCGGACAGTTCGCCGAACAGCCGCGTGACGACCAGCAGAAGCAAGAGATGAAGAGCATGCTCCATGGCTTACGAGGCCGCCACGAATGCAAGCGCCAGCAGCCCGGCCGCGGTGGTGTAATAGAGCATCGGCAGGAGCGTGAAACGGATGATGGCGCCCTCCTGGCGGAGCAAGCCGACGACGGCGGCCGCGGCGACGACATTGACCACCGACACCATGTTGCCCGCGTTCGCCCCGAGCATCTGTGCGGCCAGCACCGTCGTCTCCGAGAGTCCAGCCCTGTCGGCGGCGCTGAACTGGAGCAACGCGAACATCATGTTGCTGAAGGTGGCGCTGCCCGACAGAAAGGCGCCCATGGCGCCGACCAGGGGGGCCACCAGCGGCCAGGCGCCGCCGACGGAATCGGCGGCGACGATCGCGAGCTCCATCGGCATGCTGGCAAGGCCCGCGTCGTTCACCCCCGACTGGATGAAGACGCGCACCATGGGCACGGCCGCGCCCAGCGCCAAGGCGCTGCCGATGAGGACGCGGCCGGCGTCGCGCAGGGCGCTGCCCGCTTGGCCGGCACCCATCCGGAAGAACACGATCGCGGCCAAGGCGACGGCGACGAAGCCGGCTCCGGGAAGATAGAGCGGCGCGACGGAGACGCCGATGTCGGTTCCCAGGATGCCCGTGGCGGATATCGTGACCGCCTGCAGCCATCCCTTCAGCGGCAGGACGTCCAGGCGCGTCGCCACCAGCAGCGCCGCCAGCAGCAGATATGGCGTCCAGGCGCGGGCAAGCGGCATTGCCGCAGGGACCGGCGGGCCGCTCACCTGTTCGCCCTTGCCCTGTGACAGGCCGTCCCGGGGCAGCAGCCATCCCTTGCGCGCCACCGGGGTCACCAGCGCCAAACCGACGAGGGCGCCGATCAGCGAGGGGAATTCGGGCCCGAGCAGAACCGCGACACCCAGGGCCGGCACGGTGAAGGCGAGGCCGGCGAACAGAGCGAAGCGCCAGGCGCGCAAACCGTCCCGCCAGTTCCGCCCGGGGTCGAAGAAGCGGGTGAGCACGACGACCATGATCAGCGGTATCGTCGTTCCGACGAACAGGTCGATCATGACCGCTTGCACGGCGGCGCCCTGAAGGAAGTCGGCCGCGGGCACGTCGCCGAGTGCAGCGACCACGGCCGGCGCGAGGTCGCTGCCCTCCTGCAGGCCCTGGGCGAGACCGACCACGACCGGCGTGCCGATGGCGCCGAAGGAGACGGGGCTGCTGTCCGCGATCAGGGCGAGGACGACGGCCGCCATCGGCGTGAAGCCCAGCGCCACCAAGAGGGGCGCGGTGATCGCCGCCGGTGTCCCGAAGCCGGCCGCGCCTTCGAGGAAGGCGCCGAACAGCCAGGCGATCAGAATGACCTGCGCCCGCGGATCCGGCGTGATGCGCGTGAACCCGCTGCGGATCGCCGCCATCGCGCCGCTTTCGGTCAGAACCTTCAAGAGGAGGATGGCGCCGAACACGATCCACAGGATCGACGCCGCGATGGCGACGCCCTCGATCGATGCCGCAAGCACCTGCCGGACCGGAACCTTCCAGACGGTGATGCTCACGCCGGCCGTGAGCACCAGGCTCATTGGCATGGCAGTGGCCGCCGGCAGCCGCAGGATCACCAGGAGCCCGAAGACAGCAAGCAACGGTGTCAGGGCGGCAAGCAGCATCGGAAATCGCAATCAGTGCAGGACGGACAGACGGACACGGCATTCTGGCGCTTCGGGCGCCTTCCACCACGAGCTACGTCCCGCGATGAACGACTGGTGCTGAATGAGACAGACGCCCGAGCGGTACGCCCTCTTACAGTGCCGGAGGCCCGAGTGGTCGCTTATCTCGACGCTCGCCACCAGACCGCCGACAACCTGTCCCTGGGACAGCGGGCGACCATTCTTTCACGCCACCGAGATTCTCGCGACGCCATAGCGTCGAACATCCGACGGAGAGATCGCGGAATTACGTCATCGGGGCGCTACGGCTCGCCGGCGCCGATCGAGCGCTGAGGCCCGGCCGCGCGCCCGCATGAGCGCTTTACGTTGCCTTTTCCGCCGCCGGTACTTCGCTAGAGTTTCCGGCCGGATGATTCCGATGTGATTCCGGCGCGCGTTCTTGGAGGCCTGAGCAGGGCACGAAAAACGCCGCCAAGTCACTGACTTGACGGCGTAATCTTTGGTTGCGGGGGTGCGCAACCACCGATACCGACATTCGCTGATTGTTCCTTTATGACGGCCTCGCACCATGAGTCGTTTTTGTAAACCGATCATTATATGTCGTGTTTCGGGCCGTGGGCGGACCATCCGTTTTTCAGCGAAGAAGTTGAGTAAGCTGACCTAATACGGACACTCAATAGGTGGAGGGAAAGGGCTTGGGATCCAACGTTCTCCACCCAGCGACCCAAGCACTGCTATCCCACGGTGACCCCGAACAGCGCCCCGACCGCCGCTGTCGCGGCCATCGCGAGTGCTCCCCAAAGGGTGACCCTCGTCGCGCCACGCATGACGCCGGCGCCGCCGGCGGAGGCGCCTAGTCCACCGAGTACCGCGAGACCAAGGATCGTCGATGCCGCCACCAGAAGCGCGATTCTGCTTTCCGGCACGAACAGAGTGACGATCAGCGGAACAACTGCGCCGATGGCGAAGGTGAGCGCCGAAACCAGCGCTGCCTGGATCGGGCGAGCCGTCACGGTCTCGGAGATGCCGAGTTCGTCGCGCGCGTGCGATCCAAGCGCGTCGCGTTCGGTTAACTGGACTGCCACCTTCTCGGCCAGGTCGCGGTCGAGCCCCCGATCGACATAGATCCGGGTCAGTTCCTCGAGTTCTGCCTCAGGCGTTTCCGCGAGTTCGCGGGTCTCGCGGGCAATGTCCGCCCGTTCTGCATCCGTCTGCGAACTGACTGAGACGTATTCGCCCGCTGCCATGGACATTGCTCCCGCTACAAGCCCTGCAAGCCCCGCGATCAACACCTCGGGCTTTCCGGACCCCGCCGCTGCGACGCCGACGACGAGGCTCGAGGTTGAGACGAGACCGTCGTTGGCTCCGAGAACGGCTGCCCGTAGCCAGCCGATGCGATGCACCATGTGAATTTCTGAATGCGAGAGGCGGCTCAAGGCGTGGCTCCTTCGGGGATGTCGGCCTGCCCCGAGGAGACAGACTGCGGTTTCGATGCTGCAGGTTCATTGGGCGCGATGCGCAGGGCACGCAGGGCGTTCAGGATCACGGCGACATCGATCACCTCCTGCAAGAGCGCGCCCTGCACCGGAGTGAGGTAGCCGTAGGCAGCGGCAATCATACCGAGAACGGAGAGACCGATCCCCGCAACGACGCTTTCGGCGGCGATACGGCGCGAGGTCCGTGCGATCTCGATTCCCGGACTAAGTCTGTCGATCCGGTCGACGAGGAGCACGACGTCGGCCGCCTCGGCCGAAGCGGCGGCACCCCGCGCACCCATGGCGACCCCCACATCAGCAGCCGCCAGAGCGGGCGCGTCGTTTACCCCGTCGCCCACCATCATGACAGGCCCGTTCTTGCGCTCGGTAAGAACCAGCAGAACCTTCTGATCGGGTGTCAGGCCGGCCCGCAGACCGTCGAGACCGAGGCCCTCGGTCACGCGCTCTGCCACGTCCACGCGATCGCCGGTGGCGAGCAGAATGCGCGAAATGCCTTCACGGCGCAGCCCGTCAAGCATGGCGCCCGCGCCCTCGCGGAGCGGATCTGACATGATGAGGTGCCCCGCCAAATGGCCGTCGACTGCAACCGCGACGAGGACCGAACCGGCGGCCATGGCTGGATGATCGCCCGGCCGCCGTCCAACGCGGGACGCCACGAAGCCGTCGCCGCCGACGATGACCTTGCGGCCCTCGACGTGGCCCACGACGCCTTCGCCCGGGATCTCTGCCACCTCTGACGGAACGGGCAGCGAGAAGCCCCGCGCCTTCGCGGCGGCGACGATGGCCTGCGCCACAGGATGCTTCGAAGCCTGGTCGAGCGCGGCGGCGAGCCGCAGGATATCGTCTTCGCCCATGCCGTCGTGGCTGTCGATCGAGACGATCTGAGGGCGGCCGTCCGTCAGCGTGCCGGTCTTGTCGAGGATCAGCGTGCGGATGCGGGCCATGGTCTCGAGCGGCCCAGCGCCCTTGATCAACACGCCGAAATGCGCGGCCCGGGACAGGCCCGCAACAAGGGCGACCGGTACGGCGAGAATCAGCGGACAGGGCGTGGCCACGACCAGCACGGCGACGGCCCGGATAGGATCGCCGGTGAACGACCAGGCGGCGAAAGCGATGCTGATCGTGACCGCGAGGAAGCCCAGCGACCAGCGGTCGGCCAACCGCGACATTGGCGCCTTCGAGCGCTGCGCCTCCTCGACCAACCGGACAATCCCGGCATAGGTACTGTCCTTCGCGGAGCGCGTTGCCGAGAGGTCGAAGGTCTCGCCCGCGTTGGTCGAACCGCTCATGGCCTCGGCTCCGCGTGCCAGCCGGACCGGCAGGGACTCGCCCGTAAGCGCCGATGTATCGACGAAGGCCGTTTCGGACGCCACCGTGCCGTCCACCGGCACGACGTCGCCCTGCCGGATCAGCAGGCGATCGCCGGGGGCGATCTCATCGAGCGGCACATCCTCCAGCCCGCCATTTCGATGTCGGGTTGCCGTCCTGGGCACGCGGGACAGGAGGTCGTGCATCTCGCGCCGCGCACGACCCTCGGCGAAAGCTTCGAGAAAGGTGCCACCGGAATACATCACCGCAACGACCGCCGCCGCGAGCGTCTCGCCGAAGACGAGCGCCGCAGACATGGACAGCGCTGCAACTATATCCAGCCCGACCTCGCCGCGGCCGATGCTGCGGAGGATCTCGATTACGAGCGCGATCAGCGCGGGAACGACCCCGGCGATCCAGGTGATATTCGCTATGTTGGGTTGGCCGCCAAAGTAGAATGCAAGTCCCGCGATTAGACCGGTCACGGCCAGCAGCAGAATGACGGTCTTTAGGCGATCGGTGCGGGTGGTTTCCATGCGGCTCATCTTTCCCCGGCGGAGGCGATTGCCGCTGGCTCTTCTGAGAAAAGTCGTCCGACTCCCACGCCCCTTGTGCTCCCGTCATCATCGCGCAGCAGGAACAGGGCGTCGAGCCCGTGTTTTCTTGCAAGTGGTGCCCCTCTGTCAGCTCCGAGCACCATGAGCGCGGTCGCCCAGGCATCGGCCTCGACACAACTCCGTGCAACGACGGTGACCGATGCCGGCGAGGTGAGCATGGGCGCGCCGCGGCCCGGATCCATGGTGTGCGACAGGCGGCGACCCTGCACCTCGACCCAGTGGCGATAGTCGCCCGAAGTGGCCACGGCTGCGTCCTGAAGGGTGAGGATGGAATGGGGTACGCGGCGCTCGGAGTCCGGAGCCTCTACCGCAATCGTCCATGCTTTCTGACCTGGCCGAAGCCCAAGCGCACGCATCTCGCCGTCAATCCCGACAAGGCCAGCCTTGATCCCATGGCACCGCAGTGTATTGGCCAGCCGGTCAACGCCGTAGCCCTTGGCGATCCCGTTCAGATCGATGTCGACGGGCACAAGTTTGCGGACGCTGGTCTCGCCGATTTCGAACGCCTCGTGCGCGGGCACCCGACCTGCGGTCATCGCAGCGTGAATGCGGTCCGGTGCCGCGGCTTCCGGCCCGAAGCCCCAGGCGGTCACAGCGTCGCCCATGCCAATGTCGAAGGCTCCGCCCGAGGCGCGCCCGATCTCGAGCCCGAGTTGCAGAACCTCCCTCAGCCGGTCCGGTGCCGCCACCCATACGCCAACCGGCGCTGCGTTGAGGCGCATCAGGTCGCTATCGGGATTCCAGGTGGACATCTGCCCGTCCACCTCGTCGACGGCTGCCTGCATCGCGGCGCGGACCGGCTCCGGATCGAAACCCGTCTGCGCAAAGAACAGGGCCGACCATCGCGTTCCCATGGTCGGGCCGTTCAGCGCGTGACGGACCGGCTCAGTAGACATCTTCGACATACCGCCCCTCCGCCTTGAGCACCGCGGGCGTCAGCCCGACGGGCGCAAGGATCTCGGCCAGCGCGTCGGCGACCCCTGCGGCCATGTCGCGCCCACCGCAGACCATGACGCGCGCGCCGTCGCGGATCAGCCGGGCGAGTTCGGCCGTGTCGCCGCGCAGTGCGTCCTGGACGTAGTGGGGTCGCGCGCCGCGCGAGACCGCCGTGACGAGCCGGGCAAGGCGACCGTCTTCCTGCCAGACGGGCATCTCCTCACCGTAGAAGAAATCACTGTCCGGATGGCGCATACCGAAGTAGAGATGGATGGGACGCCGCCGCGCATTGCCGCGCACGAATCCCGCCAGCGGCCCGACACCCGTACCGGCGCCGATCAGGATGAGCGGCGTGCGGCTCCGTCCCGGCTGGAAACCCGGATTGCGGCGCAGGAAAGCGGTCACCGTGTCGCCGGGTGCCAGCGCGGTCAGTTGACCGGAGCAGAGGCCCCCCGGATGCTTCCTGACTACGATTTCGACAAATCCGTCGCGGCGCGCCGAGGCGAGCGAGTAGAGGCGCGGCACGGGCGATCCCTCGGGCATAATGCCTATCAGGTCGCCTGCGGCGAAGCGCGCGAAGCCCGTTCCGGTCAGCCGCTGCCAGATCGTGGCGCGCGGCAGAGCAAAGCGCAGGATCGCGGTCGGCGCCTGCACCTCGGCACCGTAGTCGCGGCGGGAGATCAGGGTAAGCGTCTCGGTTGCGGGCGGAACGGGCTGATGGGCGAGTTCCAGATCGATCCCCAGCGCCTCCCCAAGGGCGCGCCCCCAGCGCGCGAAGTCCTGCGGCGACTGGCGGTCGATCGTGTCGAATGGCAAGAGTTCCGCCCAGCCCTTCGCCTCGGCCGCCGCAGCGACGTCTTGCGCGAAGGCGCAGTAGGCGGGGAAGCTTCGATCGCCGAAACCGAGCACGGCCATGGCCGCATCGGGCGCGCGGTCGAGCGTGGACAGTCGGTCGAGGAAACCCTTGGCCGATGCCGGCGCGTCGCCATCGCCATAGGTAGCCGCCAGCACGATGATCCGTTCGGCGCGAGCATAACGCGCGGGCGCGAAACCGGACATAGGCGCGACGTGGACGCTCTGTCCAGCACCGGTCAGCGCGGCATGAAGCGTTGCGGCGAAGCCCCAGGTACTGCCGCCCTCGCTGCCGACGAGCAGGATCGTCTCGGCCCGACCGGCCGGCTGGTTTCCGCGAATGCGCGGGCGTCCGCGCCGCGCAGACAACCAGACCAATGCGCCCGTTGCGCCCATCGCGGGAACGCCGAGCGCCATGATCCCCAAAACCAGCCCGAGCGTTGCGGCGCCCTGGCCCGTGTGCAGCATGTAGATGGTTTCCGAGACGCGCTCCCACCCGGTCATGTCGGTCCAGTTCAGAAGCACGCCCGTGCCCTGATCCAGATAGCCGGTGCCTTGGTCCGTCTTCAGAGTGAAGACATCGGTGGCGTCGCTGGGATAGGGAAAGCTCAACTCGCGAAGTTCTGCTACGGGCGTGTCGCCGAGCACCGCCAAATCGGCGAGGCCCACGCCCATCTCACCGCTCACCGCAGTCGGGAAGGCCGGTGCGGCGCTTCCATCGGGCAGCAGATCGAAGGTGGAGGCTGTCATCCACAATGCGGTGGCTGACGACAGGAAAAGGCCGAACACCGCGATCCGGGCGATTTCGACATGCAGCCGGCCCGACAGCGGCCCGCGCAGCCGCGCGAACCAGTGCCGCCAGCCTCCTGCACGCCGCGCAACCAGCGCCGTCCCGGACAACGACAGGACGAGCATCGCCGCGGCCCCCGCCGCCATTGCGATACGGCCTCCATCTCCGAGGAAAAGCGAGCGGTGGAGGTTCGTGAGCCAGCGCTCGATCTGATTGGGGTCGGCGGAAGCCACACCCTGGCCCGTCGCGGGATCGATCACAGCTGAGCCGGGCGCGCCACCATCGAACCAATAGGCGGTGATCCGCCCCGAGGGGCCCCGCCGGATCTGCTCGACACCGGGATATGCGGCCTGGATGCGGGTGGCGAGTTCGGCCACGCTCAATCCCTTCTCCGCCTGTGGCGCACCAAGGCGCTCCGCCGCCGGAAAAACGGAAAGCGCCGCGCCGCTAAGCGCCAGTACGGTAACGAGAGCCAGGGCGAAAAGCCCCGGCCAGCGGTGAAAGGCACGGATCATGGCCTCGTCTCCATCACATGCTGTAGCCGAAGCTGGCGACGTAGCGGCGCCCGCTCACCGGATTGTCCGCACCTTCCGAGGTAAGCGGCACGGCCACCTCGTTCGGGCTGTCGCGCATGTCCTCGACCGCCGCATCGACGTGCAGTGTGTAACCGGCATCAAAAAGCGCATCCGCGAGATCCAGAGTGATCTCGAGCGTCCGCCCGGCTCCGACGCTGGCGCCGGTGATGCCGTTGATCTGTGCCGGATCGCCGCCTGTCGCGCGGTACCAGTCGGTGAGGTGCTCATAGTATTTGGATTTGCCGCCCGCCATCCAGAGACTGCCGGCATACGCGCCGGAAGGGTCGGTGACATAAAGGGCGAGATAGGCACCGTCGCCGCCATAGTTGTTGAGCGTGGTTGTCAGCGTAACCGGGCGCGCCATGGCAATGCCGGGTATCGTGAGCGCCGTCGTGAGCGCGAGAGCGGCCAGTAGGGATTTCATGAGATCGTTCCTTTTCCGGAAAACTGGAGTGTCGGGCCTGCGTCAGTTCACCTGAACTTTCGGCGGCGTGCCGCTGCCGAAGAGACCGTTCTGCGGCGGCGATACAGTGCCTGCCGGCGCCGGATTGCGCGCGGAGTTGCCGCAATCGTCATCGTCGCAATCATCTTCGTCATCCTCCTCATCATCGTCATCACCGCCGAAGAAGAACGTGCGTCGGTATTCGCGATCGTCGTCATCGTCGTTGTCATCGCTGACGAACATGAGCGGCACGGCTTCCCTCTCAGCATCTGCTGTCGCCGAGATGGGCCCGGTGATGCCGTCGGTCATTGCGCGCATGGCACCCCATGCGGGCAACCCGATGGCCGCTGTCAGTGCCGTCGAGGCAACAAGAAGGGTGAGGGTTCTTTTCATGGCAGGGTCTCCTTTCGTCTGTTGGCAGCAATCTGGCCTCACCACCTGAGGCTTTCCTGACAGAGACGCGGCTTTCGCTTCAGTTTGCCGTCAGGGACAGAAAGGTTCCGCTGAAGGATACCGGGATCGGAAATGCCTGCGGATATCCGCACGAACCGAAAGGCCGGCTGCGGTAGCCGGCCTTCTTCCGAACTTGCGAAGTCATTGCTGTGCTCTACGGTCAGGTGGCTTGGCGCGGAAAACTTCCCGCATGTCCGCTGACAACGCGCAGACGGATGAGGGCGTGCGGTTGCCCGCCCCCATATTCAAGTGACCCGATCACCGCCGAAGGGTGTCCTCGGCCTCACTGTCACCGTCGGACGGCCTCGCTTCGTCCGTGTTCGCCTCAATGCCGGAACTGACGAGAACGGCTGCCGGATAGAGTATTTCGGCATCTTCGGTTTCGTGCCAGACGATCCGCTCCGCGAGGCGCGAAATATCGGGCCGACCCTGTTCTTCCGCCGCGGCGAAAAGCTCGACCAGTGCGATTACGACCTCTTCTTGGCCGTCCAAGATTCCAGGAAGTCGCGCTCGCAGGTCCGTCGTTCCCCGCGCGGGCCAAGTGGTCATCGTGCTCGACATGGCCGTTTCGGCAAGCCCCAGAAGCGGCAAGACAACGGCCTCTTCAGTCTCGTTATGCCGGCGCAGAAGATCAGCCGCGGTGCGAGCCGCGGTTCCGATTTGTCCTGGTACGTTGGCGGCATCATCGAGTTGCATGACGAAATCCTCGTGAGCGGCACTTAAAACGTACGGTGTTGCGGAAGGGGCTGCGGAAGCCGTCGTGGCAATGGCGCACACGACAGCGGCAGCAGTAAACAAGGCTTTCATGATCTTCTCCTTTGCTCGTTACCGGACAGACTGGGAACTCTACTTTGCGAAGCGAATTTCCATGCCGCCGGCATAATCATTGTGCGAATGCGAGTTGAGAGTTTCCTGACAGTGCTGCGGTTTCTGCTTCAGCTTGACGTCAGGAACGGCCAGCCTGGCAGCCTCTGACCACCGCATACGAAAAGCCCCGCCATGTGGCGGGGCGGCGTCCAGGCGACACCAGGAATGTCATGGGCGTGGGCGTGGGCGTTGAATGTCAGTCGTCGATGCGGTGGTCACTGCGATGGTGGTTGTCATCTTCATACTCAATCTCAAGCACCTCTAGCGTTGCGGGATGCACCTTCACTTCGATCCGACGGCCCTCGGCATCCTGACCCCTGATCTCGTAACAGCCGTCGTCAATCTTGATCCGTCGTACGGTCCAGCCATTGTCCTCGGCCAATTGCGCCACCGCTGCGCGTGGCTGCCAGTCCGCCATCGGCACGTAACAGTCATCCTCGGCCAGCGCGCCACCGGCCGAAAGGCTCACAGTAGTAAACGCCAGAATTGCAAGCATCCTTTTCATGGGCCAAGCTCCGTCCTGCGGGTATCTTCAATCGTTCAATGCGGGATGAAACTGACGGGATCCTGAAGAGATTCCGCCGCTCCCGTCAGTGTCGCGTCAGGGGGCCGCTTCATACAGAGATCAAGAAAAGAAATGGAGGCCGGGGACCATATGCGCATTCTGCTGATCGAGGATGACACCGTTCTGGGCGCGGCCGTGCGCGACCAAACGGTGAGTGACGGCCACTCCGTCGACTGGGTCACCCGGCTCGATGCCGCCACCGATGCGCTGGGCGGAGCCGGATATGATTTGATCCTGCTGGACCTGATGTTGCCCGACGGGCGCGGCGTTCCCTTCCTAAAGGCACGGCGCACGAAGGGCGATGTCACCCCGGTGATCATCCTCACAGCACTCGATCAGGTTTCGGACCGGATCGAGGGGTTGAATGCGGGCGCCGACGACTATCTGGTCAAGCCGTTCGATCTGGCCGAACTGTCCGCCCGGATCGGTGCCGTGGCACGGCGCTACTCGGGCAATCCCAACCCCATCATCACCCATGGTCCGCTGGAGGTCGATCTGGCCGCACGCTCGATCCTGTGCGACGGCCGGCCGGTGCAGCTTACGGCGCGAGAATGGGCACTATTCGAGGCGTTTTTGCAGCGGCCCGGCCAATTGCTGTCCAAGGCGCAACTGGAAGACAAGCTCTATGCCTTCGGCGACGAGGTGGAGAGCAACACGATCGAAGTACATGTCAGCCGCCTGCGCAAGAAACTCGGCGCCGGGGTGATCGAGACCGAGCGAGGGCTGGGCTACCGGCTGGGCGCGGGATGAGGGTGCCGCGCAGTCTTCAAATGCGGCTGGCACTCGGCATCGGGCTGTTGCTGACGCTGTTCTGGATCGCTGCAGCCTCGGTCACCGCTCTGGTACTGCGGAGCGAGATGGACACGGTGTTCGACTCGACCCTGCAGGAAACCGCGCAACGGCTGCTTCCGCTTGCGGTGACGGAGATCGTGGGGCGCGAGGATGAGGGCGTGACCCAGCACCTGGGCGCAATCCGGGCGCATGACGAATTTTTCACCTACCTTGTGCGCGACGATCAAGGCCGCATCCTGCTGCAATCCCATAACGCCGATCCGACAGTGTTTCCTGCCTATGACGGGCCCGGCTTCCGGCAGACAGCGACCCACAAGCTCTACAACGACGATGCTCTGCAAGGCAGCATCCGCATTACCGTAGCAGAACCGCTGGACCACCGGGCGGCCGTAGCGTCGGAATTGCTGATGGGGCTGGGCCTGCCACTGCTGATTGCAATTCCGGTCGCGCTGATCGGTGTCGCCTTCGCCGTACGCACCAGCCTCGCCCCGCTGCGGCGGTTTCGCGGTGCACTGGAGGTGCGCAATGCCCGAGACCTTTCGCCAGTGCCGGCGCCAGACCTTCCGGCTGAGATCGCACCGATTGCCGAGACTCTGAACGATCTGTTGACCCGTCTCAAGGCGGCCTTCGACGCCGAACGCGGCTTCGCCGCCAATGCCGCGCATGAACTCAGAACGCCGCTTGCAGGTGCCATCGCCCAGGCACAGAGACTGAAGGCAGAGACCGCAGATCCGGCGGCTAGAGGCCGCGCCGACGATATCGAAGCAACGCTGAAGCGGCTGACCCGGGTTTCGGAACGGTTGATGCAGATGGCCCGGGCCGAAGGTGGGCGGCTGCGTAGCGATCAGCCATCGGACCTTCGCCCGCTCGTAAATCTGATCGTCCAGGACTTGGCTCGGCAGGCACCCGAAACGTCCCTGGATCTGACGCTGCCCGACCTGCCGGTTCTATCGGACCTTGATCCCGACGCCCTCGGGATCATTCTGCGGAACCTGATCGACAACGCGTTGCGCCACGGTCAGCCAGGCAGCCCGATCCGGATCACTCTGAGTGGTGGAGGCCGTCTGACGGTGACCAACGAGTCTCCTGTCGTGCCGCCTGAGGCGTTGAACCGCCTGACCCATCGTTTCGAACGCGGCTCGGCAAACGTCGCAGGCAGCGGGCTGGGTCTGGCGATCGTAGCAAAGATCGCCGAGAGGATCGGCAGCGCCCTCGCCCTCGCTTCCCCGGTACCGGGAACGACGAGCGGCTTCAGCGCCGAGATACAACTACCATCCGAATTAGACGAAAGAAATTGAGCATGAAGCGACGAAACATCCGAACGCACACGTATAATTCGATGTTGCATAAATCAAATTGCCTTCTCGTGTGAAGCCGCCGCCACACGAAGCCGTCAGGCAAACGGGAAAGGACACATCATGACGCGGACGAACTTACGATTATTTTGGGGCTTTTGGATTGCGCTCAGCGCGCTCTGGCTTGTGCTGAACCTCGATATCTTCTCTTCAGCGAACCTATTCGCCTTGCGCGAATTCTTCATGCAATGGACTGGTGTACTTGCCATCGCGGCGATGAGCGTGGCGATGGTTCTGTCGCTGCGGCCGCGCTGGCCGGAGGTTCGGCTCGGCGGGCTCGACAAGATATACCGTCTTCACAAGTGGCTCGGCATCGGAGCACTGGGGCTCTCGGTCTTTCACTGGCTCTGGTCCGAGGCCCCGAAATGGGCGGTGGGCGCAGGCCTGATTGCCCGTCCGGAACGCGGGCCACGCCCAGAGATCACCGATCCAGTGCGCGCCTATCTCGGTTCGCTGCGCGGCACCGCGGAAGGCTTGGGCGAATGGGCCTTCTATGGGGTGGTGATCCTGCTGGTGATCGCACTGGTGAAGTTGATCCCCTATCGCTGGTTCCGCTATTCCCATCGCGTCGTGCCGGCGGCCTATCTGCTTCTCGTCTTCCATGCGGTGGTGCTGTTCGACTACGATATGTGGTTCACGCCGCTCGGCCTGGTTCTGGCTCTCCTGCTGCTCGCAGGCAGCTATGCCGCGCTGGTATCGCTGTTTGGGGCCATTGGTCGAGGTCGACGGGTTCCTGGCGAGATCGCCTCTATGCATCGCTATCCGGGGGTGCGCTCTCTGGAGACCAAGATCCGGCTTGG
Organism: Amorphus sp. 3PC139-8; assembly: GCF_040750475.1. Taxonomy (NCBI): domain Bacteria; kingdom Pseudomonadati; phylum Pseudomonadota; class Alphaproteobacteria; order Hyphomicrobiales; family Amorphaceae; genus Amorphus; species Amorphus sp. 3PC139-8. The sequence goes on from NZ_JABJVY010000024.1 coordinate 88,171, forward strand.
CGCGGGATGGCCCGGTCACGAAGCCGGACAGTTCGCCTTCGTCACCTCGAACCGTTTCGAAGGCGCGCATCCCTACACGATCGCCTCGGCCTGGAACCCTGAGGATCCGAAGATCACCTTTGTGACGAAGGAGTTGGGCGACCACACCTCGAAACTCGCCGAGAAGCTGAAAGTCGGGCAGGAAGTGACAGTCGAGGGCCCCTATGGCTGCTTCACCTTCGACGATGGCTTACCGCGCCAGATCTGGATCGGCGCGGGCATCGGCATCACGCCGTTCATCGCGCGGCTGAAGGAGATGGCCACTGCCGAACCCGCCTCCGACCGTCCCGAGATCGACCTTTTCCATTCGACGCGGGAGGTCGACGACGGTGCACTGGAACGCCTCGCGGCCGATGCTCGCGCCGCGAATGTTCGGCTGCATGTGCTGATCGACGCGCGCGACGGCTTCTTAGGCGGAGAGCGCATCCGCGAGACCGTCCCCGACTGGCCCAATGCCAGCCTGTGGTTCTGCGGCCCAGGCGGCTTCGGCAATAGCCTGCGCACCGATTTCGCCAGCAAGGGAATGGATACCGACGAACGTTTCCATCAGGAACTGTTCGAGATGAGGTGAGATGTCGGGGTTTGGCGCTGTAGTTTCCCTTTACCATCCCGCCCCGAGCACGGCGATAGTGGAGCGAGGTGGGGCCAAGTTTACTACTATCGACATTCCATCGCGATGCCGTTTTGTTCAGCCTTTAGAACCTGCAACTCGGAACACACACCAGTCTAGTCGGACGTTGGCACCAGCCGTGTCACGCTTCGGCCCCGACGTCCGATGGCCTGTCTATCGACCGTTGGCCGCTCAGTTGGTTCAGTAGACATAAGGCCTGAGCAGACTTGGCAATTCGACGCCGCAACCGTCATCTTCTGGCTACGAATAAGAATGAGTCTGGGGCCTATGTAGTTGGTTGCGAGGTACACGACGCCCGATTTGAACCTGAAAATCCAAGCCATTGATTTTATTGAGTTGTCGAACTTGGCTGTTTGTGAGCCGAAAACAAGACCTCGCTAACAAATTGGTTTAGCAGGGTTTTGTTGTTCGAATTGGTTGCGGGGGCAGGATTTGAACCTGCGACCTTCAGGTTATGAGCCAAGCGAAAACCCATATTTGGCACACTTCGCCAATCATCACCAACACACATTACCCTGATATAGCGTGAAATTTTGCCTTAGATCGCTTGGTCATTGTTGAAGGTTTTTGGTTTTCAGTGTGCCAATAATGTGCCAAAAGAGGACCTGGCACACCCGTCCCCTCGCTTGGCACAGGTGCGATCATGGCGACCATCCAGAAGCGCAACGGAAAGAGCGGGCCGAGCTATCGGGTCATGGTCCGCATGAAGGGCTTCCCGCCCCAAACCCGTACCTTCAAGCGGCTGACCGACGCCAAGCAGTGGGCGCAGGATACGGAAAGCGGTATCCGCAAGGGCGAGTTCAAGAATGTCGTCCGCACGGCCGGCAGCAAGACCCTCCAGGACGTGATCGACCGCTTCCGTAAAGAAGTCTTCATCCATCGTGCGGAAAGCACCAAACGGGCGGAAGCCTCCTTCCTGAACTTCTGGGAACGGGAGCTTGGGGAGTATGCCCTCGCCTACATCACGCCCGACCTGGTGAGCGAAAAGATGAACGCGCTTGCCGCCGCCGGCGACAGCCGGCGCAAGCCCGGCGACGAAAACGGCAAACCCAAGAGGGCACCAAAGCCGAAGAGCCCGAAGACGCTGAAGCACTATCGGGACGAACTTGCCCTGCTGTTCAAGTATGCCATCCAGTGGGGCTGGACGGCCTCCAGCCCGCTCGACGGGGTGAACAAGATCACCAAGATCCGGAACGAGCGCACCCGCTATCTGGACGATGATGAGCGGGCGGCGCTGCTCAAAGCCTGTCAGGAAAGCGACAATCCACAGCTCTACCCGGTGGTGCTGCTCGCCATCAGCACCGGCGCGCGCCGCAGCGAGATACTCGGCCTCACGCTCGACGACGTGAACCTGAAACGCGAGACGGCCATCCTGCGCAACACCAAGAACGGCGACACGCGCGCCGCCCATATCGTGCCGCAGATCGCCCCAGCGATCCGCGACCAGATCGCCTATGCCAAGGCGCTCTACAAGGAGCTGCCCGAGCCGCCGGAGACCAAATGGCTGTTCCCGCGCCGGGACGGCCAGGGCCCGATCGACATCCGCAAGGCCTGGGAGAACGCCCGCGATGCCGCCGACCTTGCGGACTTCCGCTTCCACGACCTGCGGCACAGCACAGCCAGCTATCTCGCCATGAACGGCGCAAGCCTTGTGGAGATTGCGGAAGTGCTGGGGCACCGGACGCTCCAGATGGTGCGCCGCTACGCTCACCTGTCCGAGAGCCACGTCAAGGACGTGGTCGGCCGCATGAACACCCGCTACCTCGGACCGAGCGAAGGCGATCAGCCAGACGTCTGAAACGCCTCAGCACCGCCGGAAATTGAGATTTCCGCCGTTTCCGCGTAGTTTCGACCTGTTCCTGCTCTTTTTGACGTCAATCGACGACGGAGGGCTCAGCCCTTGATCGATTACAAGGAGCTGCGAACGGTCAAGCAGCTTGCGGCGGAGGCGCCGTTCGTGACCGAGAGCAAGCTGCGCTGGTGGATCTTCCATGCCGAGAAAAACGGCATGGCCCCGGCGCTCATCAAAATCGGCGGACGGGTCTACATCGACCGCGCCGAGTTCAATAAATGGCTCGAAGGCCAGCGCATGGCGCCGAAGTCCCAGAGCCAGGCTGCCTGACACCGACCAAACTTGAAGCCCCGCCGGCTGGCGGGGCTCTTTTCTGGCACATCGTTCTATTTTTGTTCCGTTATCCGATTGACCGCCAATCCGATATCGGTCTCTGTAGATGCAGAGTGCTGCAGATTGCGGCAGGCATGATACCGGGACACGTCGATGGGCGCCAAGCACCGAGTCACGATCAACCTCGCGGAGGAAGAGTACCAGGAACTCGTTGGGCTGTCAGAGCGCAGCAGGGTTTCTCTCGCATGGTTGGGGCGGCAGGCAATCATTGACTTCCTGGACCGATACGCCGCGGATGAACGGCAGCTACCGCTCGATCTCGCATCCGGGAAGCGCCGCGCCAACGATTAAGCAAGGGGGCATATACATGGCAAAGAGGTCTCAAACCGTCGCATCGTCGACGACCGAACTGCCTCAGCCCTCAGCCGCGCGAGACATCCTCGACGATGGGATTGTCATGGCCCGTGCGCTTGCGGCCTCCGCCGAAGATGAAAACCGGCTGGCTCTTGCCCGTAGTGTAACGCACCTAACGATCTCCGCTTACTGGGATGCCCATCAAGAATCAGCCCTTGCTGACCATTGGCCGATCCATGACCTCCCGTCTTCTGTTGAGTGCGCCGAGCTCTCGGAATCCGTAGAGACCCTTGCCCAGAGCATGGGTGCCGCCGCTGCAGAGCTCGACGTGATGGAAGCCAGCTATCTCATCGGCGTCCTGTACACGGCTACGATGCCAGGTCGCGAGAGAGCCGACTTCGGCGCCTACTATACTCCCCCCGCCCTTTGCGATCGCCTCATTCAGATGGCAACGGAAGCCGGCGTCGACTGGCAATCTGCGCGCGTCCTCGATCCAGCCTGCGGCGGTGGAGCGTTTCTGTCACCTGTTGCCCAGCATATGGCGAAGGGGCTCGAAAACTGCAGTCCGAAGATCGCACTGAAGAACATCGTCCACAGGCTGAAGGGCTTTGAACTCGACCCCTTCGCAGCATGGATGTCGCATGTCTTCCTTGAAGTAACGCTGTTGGACCTGTGCCGCGCGGCGAACATGCGTCTGCCGGCAGTGGTAGACGTATGCGATAGCCTGGAGCGTGTCCCCGAGGACGCGGGATTTGATCTCGTTATAGGCAATCCCCCCTACGGACGCGTGACACTCTCCCTTTCACTCCGCGACCGGTACAAGCGCAGCCTCTTTGGGCATGCCAACCTCTACGGCGTTTTTACCGACTTGGCGCTCCGCTTCACCCGTTCAGGAGGCGTGATCGCCTACGTGACGCCAACGAGCTTCCTCGCCGGAGAATACTACAAAGCCTTGCGCCGCCTTCTTGCGCAGGATGCGCCGCCCGCCAGCATCGATTTCATTGCGGAACGCAAGGGTGTCTTTGCCGACGTTCTTCAGGAGACGCTGCTCGCGGCCTACCGTCGCGGCGGTAAGGCCGATGTCGGGCAAGTGCACTTCATCTCGCCCACACCGCAGGGCGATATCCAAGCCACCGCGGCCGGCTCATTTAGTCTTCCTGCGTCGCCGGATGAGCCATGGCTTATCCCACGAACCGTGGGCCAAAGCACGCTTGTCCGTAAAGCGGAGGGCATGCCCCATCGTCTTGCCGACTACGGCTACAAGGTGAGCACCGGACCTCTCGTCTGGAACCGCCACAAGCCGAGCTTGCGGGATCGTCCGGGCAAAGGTCGATTCCCCTTGATTTGGGCGGAATCCGTTCGCTCGGATGGAACGTTCGAGTTCCGTGCGGAGAAGCGAAACCACAAGCCTTATTTCGAGCCGCGGGCCAAGGAGCACTGGGTACTGACCGACTTTCCGTGCGTCCTGCTGCAGCGGACCACGGCCAAGGAGCAATCTCGCCGGCTGATCGCAGCGGAGCTACCAGCGTCCTTCATCGAGCAGCACGGCCAGGTCGTCGTGGAAAACCACCTGAACATGATCCGCCCTGTTGGCGACACTCCGGACGTATCGCCGGCGGCGATCGCAGCGCTCTTGAACACACAGGTAGTGGATCAGTTATTCCGGTGCATCAATGGCAGCGTCGCGGTCTCGGCATACGAGTTGGAGGCCCTCCCGCTGCCCGGCCCCGATGGCATAGCCGAAATTGAACGTCTAATCGCCCGAGGCGCCAAGGCATCTACAATCGAGCGCACGGTGATGCGTCTCTATGGCGGAGGAAAACGCTAATGCCTCTGCCGCCGCTCCCATCCGTCGCCGAGATTCACCAACGTCTGCAGAAGATCTTCCCGGAGGGGAGCCCCAATCGCGCCAACTGCACGTGGGAGATCGCCGCAAAGACCGTATTCGTCATGCTGTACGTTGGTGCCGTCGATGGAAGCGATAACTGGCTTCGGCCGGATCAGGTCACCCGCATGACCGACGCGCAAGCGAATGAAACGGACGACGACAAGCGCAAAGCCTGGGCAAAGGAATCCACCAAAAGCAGCAAGGGGGAGATTCCGGGCCGCTGGTACGCCGTGAACACGCGCGAAAGCATTCGCGACGACACGATCCGCGCCGGTTTCATCGCGAACGGCGTGGTCGTCGAGCGTGAAGGCCTCGCAACCACGTCACCCGCTCCGCGCTATGCACTTACAGGCGACTTCGCCGCGCTCTTCGACCCCAAGCTCAAAGGGCAGGCGCTCGACCACGCCATCGCCGACTGGCAAGCGGAACACCTGACAGCCGGTGCCCTTGCCCGCATCACCATGGTTCGCAAGGGTGCCGTGGCCGGCGGCGAGCATGTCCTGGTCAAGTTCCCAAGCGGTGAAACCCGGCGTATGGCTCCCGGCCCGAGTTCGGTCATCTCAAAAGCGGTCATCGAGGTATTTGCACCGCGCTTCTTGAAGACGCCGGCCGTCGTTTTCTTGAGCGAGAGCCGCAACAAGGTCGTCAGCCGTGACGATGAACTGGCGTCGTCGATTGGGCTCCACATTGAGGCTCAAAAGAACCTACCGGACATCGTGCTGGCAGACCTTGGCCCCAAGCATCCGCTTCTCGTTTTCATCGAGGTCGTGGCCACCGACGGTCCTGTTTCCAAAGAGCGTAAGAAGGCCCTCAACGATCTGGCCAAAGAGGCCGGATTTCCGCCAGAGCACGTTGTCTTCACCACTGCCTTTTTGGATCGTAGTGATTCTGCATTCAAGAAGGTGGTGGACTCTTTGGCATGGGGGTCATTCGTCTGGTTTGCCTCTGAACCTGAGAATCTCATCCAATTGCACGACGGTGTGTCGCAAACAGTTGCCCAGCTCGCCGAACTGCCAGTTCATGGCAAAACGGAGGGCCTATGACCGATACTGAAGCGCCAAAGGCTGCCAACGCGGCAGCAAGCGAGCACGACCAGTTTTCTTTCTATAAGGGTGCGACAGACGTACTCGCCCCCAAAGAAGGAGCAGACTTCAACTGGCATGAGGCCGCCGGAACGGTTCGTGAGAGCCTCACCGACGCCATGAGTGCTCGGCATGTGGCGTTTCTTCTCGGCTCCGGTTGCTCTTCCTTCCAGAAGGATGGCAACCAGCTTGGCATTCCGACAATGGCACCCCTGGCCCGTCACTTTGTGGACACCGTCGGAGAGGGTGACGACCCGCACTACGCAACAGCGGCTGAGCGCTCCACCCTGAACGATGTGCTCGGACTGGACATCACGGCCGAGGAATACGCGACAAATCTCGAACGACTTATGGAGGTTTTATACAGCTTCCGGTTTGCACTTCATCAAAGCGCGAAAACAGAGCTAACGGCAGCCAAGGAAACAGTAGACTCCGTCATCTCCAAAGTAGCCCGCTATGTGTTGCGGGCCTGCACGAAGGGACCCTTTGCAGATGGGGATGAAACGGTACTTTCCCTTTACCAGGCCTTCTATCGCAAGCTCGTATACCGCGACCGGTCATTGCCGCGGCCATGGGTGTTCTCAACGAACTATGACTTGTTCAACGAGACAGCGATGGACCGTCTCGGCGTCCCATACGGCAACGGCTTTTCGGGCACCGTTGAGCGTCGTTTCAACCCGGCGACGTTCCGCTACTCACTTGCGGAGCAACTCGATATCTCCAGCCGGAAATGGGCTGCCGTCGATAACTTCGTTTACCTTTGTAAGCTCCATGGGTCAGTGAGCTGGGTAGAGGAAGCTACGGGATTATTCCCAATCAGGGAGATGCAACAACCATCCGAAGACATGGCCGGCCGGGTCATGATCTATCCGACCCCAGCAAAACAGAACGCAAGTTTCGCCTCGCCATACTCCGATCTATTTCGCGAATTTCAAAGTAGGGTCGTCCGCGATCAAAGCGTGCTGTTCACGGTCGGTTACGGCTTTGGCGACGAGCACATCAACAACATCATCTTTCAGGCGTTAACAGTACCCGGCTTTCGTTTGATTGCATTCCTTCCACCAAGCGCTCCGGGCGTTGCTCAGACGCTTCGCGAACTTGACGATCCTCGCATCTGGATAATTGGCGGCGCGGGGCCGGCGCCGGCAAGCAGAGCACACTATTTCGATACTTTCATTTCCGAATTCATGCCCGAGCCGCCTGGAAACAAGGTTGATGCAGCTGTTGAGAAGGTTCTGCAACGGCTTGTATCCAAGAGCGACGATAAACCAGACGGAGACGAGGTATGAGCTCCGACGATCGCCGCAGGGCGATAGGCAAGGTCGTTTCCGTCGCAGCCGACAAGTTTGTCGTAGAGCTTCACAGTCACACAGATAACTTCACCGTGGTCGGCTTCGACGATGTGCACTACGTCGCACGCCTCGGCTCGTTCGTTATGATCCCCGTCCAGTCCGAGTATGTCGTTGCCGAGGTTGTCGGTTTGCGAGAGCGAGATCCAATAGGTACTCGGCAAGAGCAAGACAGTGGCGGTCTTGATAAGGCCGGATCAGCGAAGTTTCTGGACCTTGTCCCCGTGGGGATGCTGCCTCAAAAGCGCGATGGCGCATTTCGGTTCGGCGTCTCGATATTTCCGTCCTTGTACTCCGATGCGCTCTACACCTTTGATGAAGAGCTTGATCGGATCTTCGAGGTGGCTGAGTGGGAAGAGCTTGTGCCCGAACCGCCTGACGGCGACGGAGATGGCACGGCAACCCGGTTCCGCGCGTTGACAATAGGCAGTTCAGTCGTCTTCCAAGGCTATGACATTAAAGTCCGGGTTGACGATTATTTTGGTGGACACGTGGCTGTGCTCGGAAACACGGGCAGCGGTAAATCGTGTACCGTCGCAACAGTCCTTCAATCTCTCTTTGAGAAGAAAAGTCCGTTTGTCGCATGTGGCGCCACATTCATAGTCCTCGACGTTAACGGCGAATACAGGCGGGCGTTTGCGAAGCTTCCTAAAGACATAAACCGCCTATACCTCCACCTACCGGAAGACCCAGAAGCAAGCGCCCGAGAACCTTTCGATGAATGTGAGAAAACGGCTGTTTTTCGGCTGCCGCATTGGTTCATGTCGGTCGAGGAATGGGAACTTTTGCTGCGTGCAAGTGAACGGACCCAACAGCCGGTATTGAGGACCGCGCTAGGCTTAACAAGCCTGTTTTCTGCAGATCGTGATGGCCGCCTTGGGGACCTTCGTAATCACATCTTGAGTTCCTGCATCCAGGCCATTCTTCAGAGCGAAGTCGGAAGTGGGGCGAAGAAGGATCGCATTGTTGGCGTGCTATCCACATTCCAGACCGATGAGCTTAATATTGACGCGGTTCGCGACAAGATCGCGATCAGTTTCGGTGAGATGGCCGATCCTGAAGGGCTCACCGACCTGCTCGATAATTATATCCTAGATGATGCCTCTCTTCCGGGATATGCGAACCTTGAGTTTGAGTTTAATGACCTGGGCGCCGCGCTAGATTTGGCGCTGCTCTATGAGGAAGCGCACGGCAATCGCCAGATCAGAGATTACTGCTCACAGATGCTGACCCGTTTCAAATGGATCAGCGAGCGTGAGGAGTTTGCCTTCTTGCGTGTTTCGCCATCGGATTTAAGCGAGATCGAGCGTGACAGGGCCCGTTTTGTAGAGCGCTTCCTCGGACTGGAAAGGCACGGCGAGGCGTTTCGCAAGTCAGCTCAAATCATTGTGCTGGATATGAACGAAGCTGCTGATGAAGTCGTCGAGGTTGCTTCTGCCGTAATTGCCAGACTCGTATTTGATCGTTTGCGCCGGGCTGAGCCGCGCAACAGGTTTCCTGTCAATCTCGTGCTGGAGGAAGCACACCGCTATGTTGCGGAGCACCCATCGCGTTACGCAATCGATGCGAGCCAGACATTTGAACGTATCGCCAAAGAGGGTCGAAAGTACGGAATGTTTCTCAAGGTCGCATCACAACGGCCCAGTGAGCTATCCAAGACAGTTCTGTCACAGTGCTCAAATTTCCTGGTGCATCGGATTCAGAACCCCGACGACCTGTCTCACATCCGACAAATGACGCCCTTTGTCTCAGAGAGTGTCCTGCGGCGATTACCATCCCTTCCCAAGCAACATGCGCTAATTTTCGGCAACGCCGTCAATTTGCCCACCACGTTCCGCGTTCGCGATGTCGACCCCCGGCCCAAGAGCGATGACGCAGCAATTCGTGAGCTATGGTTCAGACCGCCTGACAAGGCAGTTGAACTAACCCTACGTGGCAGTCAGCCGACCGAGAAGACCGTCGACCTCGCTGGGGCCGATGAAGCCGACGCAGATACGTAGCCATTCTGAGATTGCCGTCTGTTCGAAACCGACTTCGGTGTAGCCAGAGAGAACGCGGACAAAGATTCTACCCGCGCCCCATTTTCTCACCGATCGGTACGTAGCCAAGACCCGGCCGTCCGGCCGCCGGCAATCCGTCGAGAATATGTTGCCGGTCGTCACGCGTAAAGCTGATGGAAGTTCTTCCGCCGACCTCAAAGGCTTCCATTTTCTGCAAGATTCCACCGACGCCCTGAGCAAACTCACTCTCTATCTGTGCCAGTGTTTCCTCTTCTACCGCCTTGTTGTCCGCCGACTCGTGCCGCGCTTTCTCAAGCTGCAGCTCGAAATGGGCGTCTTCCCCTTGCCCCTTCCGAAGCTTTTCCTTGTGCTTCTTGATCCAGCTCTTCAGTTCGACAACCTTTTTCATGTAACTTGTACTGGTGGTAATATTTCCGATGACATGGAAGTCATCGCTCCCTAGGGGAAGGGGGGCTGTGGTCGTGCCCTTTCCTGACTTATGAACTATCTTCCAGAGCCACGGCGTCAAATCTATTGCTGAGAAGCCGAACAAGAACAGTTCAATGGATTGCGTTTCAGCTCTTTTGTGCTGTTTGAAGTACCTATCCACGACAGCTACCACCAAGCGAGCAATGCCCTCCGGTTCGGGCTTGGGCGTGCCTCCCTCTGTCGCCGCCAAATCTTCAAGGGCACGTGTTATAAGTGCGATCACGGTCAACGCTTCAAAGCAGAAACCAGCATATCCAATTCCAATTTCCGTCTCATAGTACGGAGATGACCAACTGCCAGTGTGTACATCAAATTCATCAAGACTGTGACACCGGATCCGGACACGAAACAACTTCACCGTGGCCTCATCGAGAGGCTGATAGTTCCCATTCTGTAGGCGCGCAGTCGCACGACTATCGGCCAATGCCGTTATCCTCGATTTCCCATACGAGTTATTTAGCCAGCAGCAAACTACCGTCATCCCTCGCCCCTCTCTTTCTCTTCAATATGCTCGGCTCGACCGACTGTATTACCGCGCCACACTCTGAAACAGCTAGATTGATTCGCACCTCTCAGAGGCCCTCACTACCCGGCTAATCGTCGCCGGATGCACGTTGAACACGCGTGCCATCTGACTGGCGGTGCGGCGCCCCGAGCGCACGGCATCGACGGCCTCACGCTGCTGTTCGGCGGTCAGCTTCGGTCGGCGGCCGCCTACCCTGCCTTCCTTGCGGGCGCGTTCAAGGCCGGCGCGTGTCCGCTCGCGGATCATCTCCCGTTCGAACTCCGCGAACGAGCCGAGCATCTGCATCAGCATCCGGCCGCCAGGCGAGGTCGTGTCGATCGACTCCGTCAGGGACCGGAAGCCGGCACCGGCCGCGTCGAGCTTTTCCATGATGAACAGGAGATCGCGCAGGGAGCGGGAGAGCCGGTCCAGCTTCCAAACAACGACCACGTCACCGGACCGCAGATAGTCCAAGAGCTTCTGGAGCTCCGGCCGATCCCACCGGCCGCCGGAGGCGGCTTCCTGATAGATCGTCTCGCATCCCGCCTCTCGAAGGGCGGCTACCTGAGCCGTGGTGTTCTGATCGTCGGATTTGGAGACGCGCGCATATCCAATCAGCACTCAAAAATACTTTTATAAACCAATTGTAATTCGAAAATGTTCTGCAACCAGTTTAGGCAAAATTCAGCGCCGCGGAAACGCTGACACCGTGCAGTGCAGCATTTCTGCTTATAGAAACGGTCGTTTTAACTACAAACAATGGCGGCTTTATATTTCGCTCAATTACAGACATATTCTTGATACGGCTGCCCAGTTCCAGAGCATATGGATGAACCTTGTGGATCATCGTGAGAATAATAGGTCCCGCTGCAACATCTGCTATTACTTCCGCCACCGATTGCGCACTACCAACCCTGTTTCCAGACGGACAACACCGTACTGTACATGATTGTTTATTGTATGATCCTGTGAGATTACCGTTGTCGCATACCCTAATTTGCGAAGAACAGTTATTTACTCCATCCCCTCCCGTGCAGTTTTCTCTCCAGCCACTGTATGCGACCACGCTCTCCCCGTTCGCGATTGTCCCGCCCCAAGGAAGGGAGCAAGTACTCGCTTTAGTTAGTACTGACCAGTCAGCATCTACATCACCCAGCGACACAGTGGCGACCCGTGTCGTCAGTTCGCTGCCGGACGTGGTCAGCCGGACACGGAGCGACTGCCCCGGGCTCACACTGGCGCTGGTTCCCCAACTACCACTCCCTGTCCGAATTTGCGGGCTTCCCTGCCCGGACACTGTCGCGGTCAACGGCCCGTCAAACCCGGATACCGTTGCCGTGTTTGATGTAACAATAGCGTCTGTCTCTTGACCAGTGAGATCTACGAAATTGAAATTGTTTGGCGTCGTATCCTGCTCCCTTGTCGTCACTGTCCAAGACGTCGAAAGAGAGCCCAGTGTCATTGTCGTTGATTTCGAGGTGCTGAAATTGTTTGAAGCCGTCAGCCTCAATTGAACTTTGTCCCCGTCGGACACGCTGGCGCTCGCCCCCTGCAAACCACCATTGACCAGGATCAGCGCGCCGTTGCTTGCAGTGACTGTTCGCTCCCCGAAGAAGCCACTCACCGCCGCCTCACCCGTCGTGTAAGTCTGTCCCGGCTCGGCATCGGTGACATCGTTGAAGGTAGTCGACGTCTCGGGCGCAGCGCCGATCTCCTGCCAGTACTCGCCGTCGCAGAAAAGCACTGTCTTGACCGCCGGGTTGTAGCGTAACACGCCCTCGTGATCGCCGTCGCAGGTAGACTGATCACCCAACTTGATGCCGTTTGACATGACGGCCATCCCATTCTCATCGATGGCAAGACCGGCGACACAATCGTTCCCGTCGGCCGCGGTATGCTCCGGAGCGTAAAGCATTCCCAAATCACCACACGGGCTCTCTGCGTAGAGACAGCCATCCGCATCGGCGTCGGCTTCGGACGGCCCGTAGACCATCCCCTTCGCCGCGCAGGTCTCGATCGCCGCCTTGAGCTCTCTGTGGTCTGACTGAAGCTGCGTGATCTGCGCGCCCTGCTTCGCATCACCAGGACTGCCTCGTGGATTGATTCCAACGTTTGGAACCCTCGGCTGCGTGCGGCGATGATGGCGTCCGGATCGGCACGCCAGACGAAGGGCTTCGCCTCGCCGTCGTTGTGCTCGTCGACGAA
>NZ_JABJVY010000025.1:0-87110 GCF_040750475.1 Amorphus sp. 3PC139-8
GAGCAAATCCCGGACGGAAAACCGGTTCCCACTTTTCCTGGGATTTCGCGCAGCCAGCGCGCGACCGCGCGTCGGCCGTTATGGGCCGCGCCCGCGCAGCCGCGAGCGAAGCTCGCTAGCGTGAGCGCTTATTTTCAGAGCAAATCCCGGACGGAAAACCGGTTCCCACTTTTCCTGGGATTTGCGCAGCCAGCGCGCGACCGCGCGTCGGCCCTAATGGGCCGCGCCCGCGCAGCCGCGAGCGTAGCTCGCTGGCGTGAGCGCTTATTTTCAGAGCAAATCCCGGACGGAAAACCGGTTCCCACTTTTCCTGGGATTTGCGAAGCCAGCGCGCGACCGCGCGTCGGCCGTTATGGGCCGCGCCCGCGCAGCCGCGAGCGAAGCTCGCTAGCGTGAGCGCTTATTTTCAGAGCAAATCCCGGACGGAAAACCGGTTCCCACTTTTCCTGGGATTTGCCCTAATGCGCCAGAAACACCGGGATCGGCGATTCGGCGATCAGGTGGCGGGTGGCGCCACCGAAAATCATCTGCCGGAGCCGGCTCTGGGTATAGGCCCCTTTGACCAGCAGATCGGCGCCCAGCGCGGCGGCCTCGCGTAAAATGGTCTCGCCGGAGCGTACCTTGCCGTCCGGCAGGGTTTTCAAATCGGCTTTGATGCCGTTCTCCGCCAAGCGATGCACCACCGCCGTGCCATCCGGGCGATGGCTGAGCGTGCCGTCGTCGTCGAAAACGATCACGCGCTCCGCCTGTCGCAGCAGCGGCTTGGCGAAGGCGATGGTCCGCGCGGTTTCGCTCGAGCCGTTCCAAACCACGACGGCCGTCTTGCCGAAATCCTCGACGTTCGCGCGCGGCGCCAGGAGCACCGGTCCGCCGCTGTCGAAGAGGGCGGCCTCGAGCGTGGTGATCGTGCTGCCGCCGATTTTGGCGCTCGGCTGTCCGACGACGGTGAGATCGAAGGCGCGGCCGTAGCTTCCCAGGAACTCGTCGCCCGAGCCGGGCTCGCTGTACCAGCGCCACCGCGCCCCTTCGCCGAGCCCGCCATTGTTTTCCGTCAGGCCGTGTTCGGCCATGATGCGGGCGAACAGGGCGCGCGCCTCCTCATCTGAATGCTGGTCGTCCCATTCCGGATCTGTCACGATGGCGACACTTGCCGGATCCCATCCGATTGCCGCGATCTGGGCGCGCCTAAGCGCGAAGCCCGTGAGGCACGCCGACAGCTTCGTGGTAAGCTTCGCTGCCAACGTAAGAATCTGGCCGGCCGATTCGTGCGGCTCGACCGGCGCGAGAAGTGTCTTCATGCCTGCTCTCCGCAGTTTCGTCCCGACCGGGCCGACATCCAATTCCTTCGCTCCGAACGTCCACGGTTCCTGGGCCTTTGGCGCCAACCGCCGGCAACGGGAACGCCGATGACCGAGCCTCGATCGAGCCCTGAAAAAGCGGCGGTCCCGGCAGGATCCGGACGGTCGTTCTTCACGATCTTTCCGTCGATCATTTTGCCGATCTTTCTGGCCGTGGTCGACCAGACAATTGTCGCGACGGCGCTTCCGGCTATCGCCTCCGACATGGGAGAGGTCGATCGGCTCTCCTGGGTCGTGGTGTCCTATCTGGTGGCGGCCACGATCGCCGCGCCCGTCTATGGCCGGCTGGGAGATCATTTCGGCCGCCGCCGGCTGATTTTCGTGGCGCTCGCCGTCTTCATGGTCGCCTCGTTGTTGTGCGGGCTCTCCCAGTCCATTGTCATGCTGACCTTCGCGCGCGTGCTGCAGGGCTTCGGCGGGGGCGGGCTGATGACGTTGTCCCAGGCGCTGGTCGGCGAGACGGTGACGCCGCGCGAACGCGCCCGCTATCAGGGTTACATCGCGGCCGTCGCCGTGTCGTCGAGCACGTTCGGCCCCGTGGCGGGCGGCTTCCTGACCGAACATTTCGGTTGGCAGTCGGTGTTCTTGATCAATCTCCCGCTCGGGCTTGTCGCCGTGGGGCTTGCGCTCCGGTTGCCGCGGTCGCGCCGCTCCCGCGAGGCGCTGCACTTCGACGGAATGGGCCTGTTCTGGTTCGCCGCCTTTATCAGCACGGTGCTGATTGCCCTGGAGGAGGCCCAGGCCGTGTTTTTGGGCACCTGGCATCTCGCGGCCATTCTCGGTCTTGCCGCCGTGGCAGCCGCGGTGCTCCTGTTCCGGCGCGAGCGGCGCACCACGTCGCCATTGTTGCCGCTTGCTCTCTTGCGCGACCCCACGATCTGGCGGGCCGACGGGCTGGCCGCCTGCCATGGCGGCATGCTGGTGGCGATGATCACGTTCCTCCCGTTCTATCTCCGCGTCGCCCACGGCACATCGGCGGCGACCACAGGTCTGCTGTTGCTGCCGTTGACGGCCGGCATCGGATTGGGCTCGCTGGTGACCGGACGGCTGGTTGGTCGCACCGGCCAGACCGCGATCTTTCCCTCCGTCGGCCTGATCGGCGCCGTCTCCGTGCTGTTCGCCCTGGCGCTTGGTGCGCACCGTCTGAGCGCGGGCCAGCTTTCCGCAACGTTCGCCGTCCTGTCGATCTGCATGGGGACGGTGATGGGTGTCGTGCAGTTGACGGTTCAGCTCCAGTCCGGCGCCAAGCAGCTCGGGGCAGGGGCGGCGACGGTGCAGTTCTCCCGTTCGCTCGGGGCGGCCGTGGGAACCGCGCTGGTGGGCGCCGTTCTGTTTTCCACGCTTGCCGTCTCCAATCCGCAAGCCGGCGCCGCTTTCGCCTCGCTCGTGCAGGCGGGACCGGAAGCGCTTGCCAATCTTCCCGTCGATCAGCGCGCGGCCATCGAAAGCGGCTTGGAAGCGGCATTTCGAAACGCCTTCCTGTGCATTGCCGGTTTTGGCGTGTTGGCACTCTATCTGGCGTGGACGCTCCCGATGCGTCGGATCTGAGCCCGGTCTTATCGACGTCGTCGTCGGCGATATCGAGGGGCAAAAAGGGCGGCGAGCACTCGTTTGCGAATGCGGTGGGCGCGCCAGACGCGGGGGCGATGCTGCTGGTCGTGGAGCCAGAAATAGCCGAGCATGGGCGCGCCCCGGCGTCTACGGACGAGGCCGGCCCGACCATTCGAAGCGCTGGCTCCGGACGTCGCCCGACCAGGCGGTGGCGGCGCCGCCTTCGACCAGGCGGAAACCGTTGCGCTCGTAGAGAGTGCGGGCGGTGTCGAGACCTTCGAACGTCGTGAGGTAGGCGCGGGGGTAGTCGCGCGCGTGGAGAAAGTGGATCGCTTCCGCCATCAGCCTTTTGCCGAGGCCGTGCCCTCGGGCTGCCTCCGAAACCACGAACCAGCGCACCCGCGCGCCATCGTCCGTTGCGTTTTCCCCATCCACCGTGATGGTCCCGACCAGATGGTTCTCGCGGTCGTAGGCGGTGAGAAAGAGGTCGCGGGCCGGGTCGAGGCGCGCCATGAAGTCGCCCATCTCGCGGGCGAGCGCGCTTTCGAAGGCTGCGCCGAAGCCCCAGGTGGGTGCGTAATAGGCCATATGAAGCGCGATGGTCGCCGCCAGGGCGCCGGGGCGGTAGCCGTCGAAGGTGAGGTGAGCGGTCATGGTGCGGCTCCCGTCCGGTAAGGGGAAGACGCGGCGGCGCTGAGCGCGAGATCGGCGAGGGTCCGCGCGAACGCGTCGTCCAGGCTGTCCGGCGCCATCACCAGACGTTTCCACACCACCGCGACCACGATCTCGTTGGCGATGGCCGGATCACCCCCGAATGTGCCGTCGGCGACGGCTTCGCCGACCAGACCTTCCACCAGTTCTGCCCGCCCGAGAACGAGCCCTTCCTGGAGGGCGCGGCGGGTTTCGGGGTCGGATGTGGCGGCGGCAACGAGACCGGCGAGAATGCGGCCGGCCGGCGTCTCCCGGTAAAGCCGGAACAACTTGCTCAGGAAGGCGGCGAGGCGCGTCGTCAGCGGCCCCGGGTCGGGCATCAGCACATCCTTGCCGACGATCTCGCTGTAGACATCCACGTACAGCGCCGCCTTCGACGGCCACCAGCGATAGATCGTCTGCTTGCCGACACCGGCCTGGGCCGCGATCGCGTCGACACTGGTGGCTTGGACGCCATCGCGGATCGCGCAGGCAAGGGCCGCTTCCACGATCGCTTTGTGCTTGCGCGAGATGCGTCCCGCGGCGCGCCCGGAGGCCCGGTCCGGGGCGGTAGGCTCGGTTTCCAGTTGGGGCATCGGCTCGGACATGAGTCTTATGATGCCAAAATCGAGACGAGACGTCTAGTTTTGTTTCGATGCGGAGACCAGTTCCTCGTGCGGCAACGGCGCAGCCCTATTCGAAGTTCATAACCGCCTCCAGGAGCCTCCAACCAAGGACAATTTTCCGCGATCACCCTTTGGTGCGCGCGATTGCGAACCAATCGGATTGATTTCGAGATCAAATGAGATTGTCCTGTCTCTGGTGACGTGACAGGTTTTCACGAACTACCAGAGGGAGAACTGCATGAAACGGATATCGGCCCTGACGGCCGCGGCGCTCGGTGCCGCACTTTTTGCATCCGCCGGCGCTGCGCAAGCGAAGACGTTCGTCTACTGCTCGGAAGGCTCGCCGGAAGGCTTCGATCCGGCGCTCTACACCTCCGGCACGACCTTCGACGCCACCTCGAAGAATGTCTTCAACAAGCTCGTGGAGTTCGAGCGCGGGACCACCAAGGTGGTTCCCGGCGTGGCGGAAAGCTGGGACATTTCCGACGACGGCCTGGAATATACCTTCCATCTGCGCCCCGGCGTGAAGTTCCAGTCGACGGACTATTTCACCCCGACCCGTGATATGAACGCGGACGACGTGATCTTTTCCTTCGAGCGCCAGCTCGACCCGGAAAATCCCTATCACCAGTACGTGGAAGGTGCGTCCTGGGAATATTTCAACGGCATGTCGATGCCGGATCTGATCAAATCGATCGAGAAGGTCGACGATATGACGGTGAAGTTCGTGCTCAACCGGCCGGAAGCGCCGATGATCGCGAACCTGGCGATGGATTTCGCCTCCATCCAGTCGAAGGAATATGCCGACCAGCTCGCCGAGGCCGACAACAAGCAGCAGCTCAACCAGAAGCCGGTGGGCACCGGTCCGTTTCAGTTCGTGGCCTATCAGCCGGACGCCGTGATCCGCTACAAGGCGAACCCGGACTACTGGGCCGGCAAGGCGCCGATCGACGATCTCGTCTTCGCCATCACGACCGATCAGGCGGTTCGAATGCAGAAGCTGAAGGCCGGCGAGTGCATGCACGACCCGTATCCGAACCCGGCCGACGTGGACGCCCTCAAGTCGACCGAGGGTCTGACGGTGAAGAGCCAGGAAGGCCTCAATGTGGGCTATCTCGCCTACAACACCAAAGTGGCCCCCTTCGATAACCCGAAGGTTCGCAAGGCGCTCAACATGGCCATCAACAAGCAGGCGATCCTGGACGCGGTGTTCCAGGGCGCCGGCAAGGCCGCCGTTGCGCCGATTCCGCCGACGATGTGGTCCTACAACGAGAACCTGAAGGACGATCCGTACGATCCCGACGCCGCCAAGAAGATGTTGGAGGACGAAGGCGTTACCGACCTGTCCATGAAGGTCTGGGCGATGCCGGTGCAGCGTCCCTACAATCCGAATGCCCGCCGCATGGCGGAGCTCATTCAGGCGGACTTCGCCAAGGTCGGAGTCGATGCCGAAGTCGTCTCCTATGAGTGGGGCGAGTATCTGGAGCGCTCCAAGGCGGAAGACCGCGATGGTGCGGTGCTGCTCGGCTGGACCGGCGACAACGGCGACCCGGACAACTTCCTCGCCGTGCTGCTCGGCTGCGATGCCGTCGGCGGCTCCAACCGGGCTCAGTGGTGCTATCAGCCCTTCGAGGACCTGATCCAGAAGGCGAAGGTCGTCTCCGACACCGACGAGCGCACCAAGCTCTACGAGCAGGCACAGGTGGTCTTCAAGGAGCAGGCCCCCTGGGCGACGATCGCTCACTCCGTCGTCAACGAGGCCATGAGCGATAAGGTCGAGAACTACAAGATCGACCCGTTCGGCGGCCACATCTTCTACGGCGTCGACATCGCCCAGTAGGTCTGAAACGGGCAGCGTTCGCGCCGCCCGAGCCAGCGGTCGCCACGCCGGGGCATCGTCCCTCGGCGTGGCGCGACCTCATGAGGCTCCATGCTCCGCTTTCTCGTGAATCGTGTCGGGATCCTGATCCCGACCTTCATCGGCGTGTCGATCGTCACGTTCGCCTTTATTCGCATTCTGCCCGGCGACCCGATCCTGCTGCTTGCCGGGGAGCGCGGTGTCGATCCGGAACGCTACGCCCAGCTTGAACATATGCTCGGGTTCGACCGTCCGTTGCCGATCCAATATCTGGATTATCTCTGGGGGCTCCTGCACGGCGATTTCGGGACCTCGCTGGTCACCAAGCAGTCGGTGCTCTCGGAATTCCTGGCGCGCTTTCCCGCCACGCTGGAACTCTCCATCTGCGCGATGCTGTTTGCGGTCGTCGTCGGCATTCCCGCCGGCGTAATCGCCGCCGTCCGACGCGGCTCCATCTTCGATCAGACGATCATGACCACGGCCCTGGTCGGCTATTCCATGCCGATCTTCTGGTGGGGCTTGCTCCTGGTCATCTTCTTTTCCGTCAACCTGGGCTGGACCCCGGTCTCGGGGCGGATTTCGCTGATGTACTATTTCCCCGACGTGACCGGCTTCATGCTGATCGATTCCCTGCTGTCCGGGCAGAAGGGAGCGTTCGCCTCCGCGGTCAGCCATCTGATCCTGCCCACCATCGTGCTCGGCACGATCCCGCTCGCCGTCATCGCCCGCCAGACGCGCTCGGCCATGCTGGAGGTGTTGGGCGAGGACTATGTCCGCACCGCGCGCGCCAAAGGACTGCCCGGCTTTCGGGTGGTCGGGCTGCATGCGCTCAGAAATGCGCTCATTCCGGTGGTCACGGTGATCGGCCTGCAGGTCGGCGTCATGATGGCCGGCGCGATCCTGACGGAGACGATTTTCTCCTGGCCGGGGGTCGGCAAGTGGATGGTCGATTCCGTCTTCAAACGGGACTACCCGGTGGTCCAGGGCGGTCTGCTCCTGATCGCGGCCATCGTCATGCTGGTGAATCTCGCTGTGGACGTCCTCTACGGCCTGATCAATCCGCGCATTCGGCAGGGATGACGACATGAGCGATCAAACCGCCGACCAACCGAGCGGATCGGAAACCACGATCGCTCGCTCCGCCAGTGCGGCGCGACGGGCGATGCTGGCGGAGTTCTGGTTCTATTTCTCCGAAAACCGCGGGGCCGTCGCCGGCCTTGCCGTGTTCCTCGCACTGATCGCGGTCGCCGTGTTCGCGCCGCTTCTGGCGCCCTACAACCCCGACGCTCAATTTCGCGATGCGCTTCTGGTCCCGCCGATCTGGGACGAAAACGGGCGCGCCGGCTTTCTGCTCGGCACCGACGCCGTCGGTCGCGATCTCCTCTCCCGGCTGATCTTCGGCGCCCGCTACTCCCTCTTCATCGGCCTGGTGGTGGTCACGTTGGCGTTGATCGGCGGCATCCTTATCGGCCTGGTCGCGGGCTTCTTCCGCGGCTGGATCGACACCGTCATCATGCGGGTGATGGACGTCATCCTGGCGTTTCCGTCGCTGCTTCTGGCGCTGGTGTTGGTGGCGGTGCTGGGGCCGGGGCTTTTGAACGCGATGATCGCGATCGCCGTCGTGCTGCAGCCTCACTTCGTTCGGCTGACGCGGGCCTCCGTGCTGTCGGAAAAGAACAAGGAATATGTCATCTCCGCCCGGGTGGCGGGGGCCGGCAACGTTCGGCTGATGACGAAGACCATCCTGCCGAACTGCCTGGCGCCCTTGATCGTGCAGGCGACGCTGGCCTTTTCCACCGCGATCCTGGATGTCGCCGCCCTCGGCTTCCTCGGCATGGGCGCGCAGCCGCCGACGCCGGAATGGGGCACCATGCTCGCCGACAGCCGCGAGTTCATCACGCGCGCGCCCTGGGTCGTGACCTACCCCGGTCTTGCGATCCTGATCACGGTGCTCGCCATCAACCTGGTCGGCGATGGCCTGCGCGACACTCTCGATCCCAAGCTGAAGCGGAGCTGAATATGGACGCCGAATCTTCGGTTACTCTAAGTATGACTGCTGTGGTGGCTGCTTTTGTGTTCGTTTTGACACAAGCAATTCATCTTGGCGTAAGTATTTATTCTCAACGACGAAGCAGGAAGAATCTTGCAAAGGGAATATATTCCGAAATATGTAGCGTTATGCAGGTTTCTGGATTAGCGTCAAGCAAAGAGGATTTCGAAAAATGGATCGAAAATGCAACTATCGATGAAATTTCGAATCATACTTTGGTAATGCCGTACTATAAAGTTTATGAACAGAATGTATCTCATTTAGGGATGCTTCCTTCTTCGGTCGTTTCTGATATTGTTCTGATATATTTTTTATTTAATAGAATGAATGTTGCTTTTGTTCATATAAAAAAAGGTAATATTGATGAATATTCTCTCTCTAAAATGAAGGATATGATGAAAGAAACTGTTAATGATATTGTAAAAATAAGAAAAAATCTTGACAATGATCTAAAAAAATACTTGTGATGCCGCTTCTCGATATCCGCGACCTGACCGTCACCTTCGCCACCTCCCAGGGGCCGTTTGCGGCCGTCGACGGCGTCGATCTCTCCGTCGATCCCGGCGAGGTGCTCTCCATCGTCGGCGAGTCCGGCTCCGGCAAATCGGTCGCCATGCTGGCGGTGATGGGCCTGCTGCCGCCGACGGCGACCGTCACCGCGTCCCAGATGGCCTTCGACGGCCGAGATCTGCGCAGCCTGCCGTCGCGCAAGCGGCGCCAGGTGATCGGCCGCGACATTTCCATGATCTTCCAGGAGCCGATGTCGAGCCTGAACCCGTGCTTCACTGTCGGCTTCCAGATTGCCGAAGCGCTCAAGACCCATCTCGGCCTCGGCCGGGCGGAGCGCAAGAAGCGCTCGGTGGAGCTCCTGTCGTTGGTCGGCATTCCCGAACCGGAAAAGCGGCTCTCCGCCTTTCCGCACCAGCTTTCCGGCGGCATGAGCCAGCGCGTCATGATCGCCATGGCGATCGCCTGCCGGCCCAAGCTCCTGATCGCGGACGAGCCGACCACGGCGCTCGACGTCACCATTCAGGCCCAGATCCTGGATCTTCTGATCGACCTTCAGAAGGAAACCGGCATGGCGTTGGTGCTGATCACCCACGACATGGGCGTGGTCGCGGAAACGGCGCAGCGGGTGGTGGTGCAATATGCCGGCCGTCAGGTGGAGCGCCAGGAGGTGATCGGCCTGTTCGATACGCCGCACCATCCCTATACCGCAGCCCTGCTGGAGGCTTTGCCCGACCGCGCCGAGGGCGACCGGCTGCCGGCGATCCCCGGTGTGGTGCCCGGCCAGGGCGACCGGCCCGATGGCTGCTTGTTCAATCCGCGCTGCACGTTCGCCGACCACCGTTGCCGCACGGTCGTGCCGCCGCGCCAGTCGCCGGAGCTCGGCGAAGCGCTCTGCCATTATCCCCTCAATCCCGGCGAGGCCGCTGCATGAGCGCCATGATCGAGGCGACCGACGTCGCGCGTCACTACGAGATCGGGCAGGGCATGTTCCGCGATGTTGCCACCTTGAAGGCGGTCGCCGGCGCGACCTTTTCCGTCGAGCGTGGTCGCACTTTGGCGGTGGTGGGGGAATCCGGGTCTGGCAAGTCCACGCTCGCCCGGTTGGTGACCATGATCGAACCGCCGACGGCGGGCCGGCTGGTGATCGACGGGCATGTGGTCGGAGAAGGCGTTCACAGCGCGACGGAGGCGGCCGAGCTGCGCCGGCTGGTGCAGATCGTGTTCCAGAACCCTTATGGCTCGCTCAATCCGCGCCAGAAGATTGGCACCATCCTGGAAGAGCCGTTGGTCATCAACACCAAGCTCTCTATGGCCGAGCGGCGCGACAAGGCGCTCGCCATGCTGGAGAAGGTCGGGCTTCGGCCCGAGCACTATGCGCGTTACCCGCACATGTTCTCCGGCGGTCAGCGCCAGCGCATCGCGGTCGCCCGCGCGCTGATGTTGGACCCGAAGATCCTGGTCCTCGACGAGCCGGTCTCCGCCCTCGATGTCTCGATCCAGGCCCAGGTCTTGAACCTTCTGGCCGACCTGCAGGAGGAGCTGGGACTCACCTACGTCTTCATCAGTCACGATCTGTCCGTCGTGCGTTTCGTGGCTGATGAGGTGCTGGTGCTCTATCTCGGCCGCCCGGTGGAGATCACGTCTGCCGAGGCGGTGTTCCGCCGGCCGCTGCATCCCTATTCGCGGGCGCTGCTCTCCGCGACGCCGGTCGCCGATCCGCGCCGCAAGCGGCAAAACATCAAGCTGACCGGCGAGATCCCGTCGCCGATCCGTCCGCCTTCGGGTTGCGCGTTTCATCCGCGCTGTCCTTATGCCCGCAATGTCTGCGTGGAGACGCGGCCGCCGCTCTATGAGTTCGAGGGGGCCGAGGTTGCCTGTCACGGCATCGCCGAGGGCTGGATCGATCCGGACGCCGGCTGGGGCGAAAGCGCTGCCTAACAGGAATGTCGGAAATGCGGACGCCCTGTTTGCAACTGCGACTGTGTCGCATGTTCAGATGCCGGCGCACACCCTATCTGACTGCGCGAACCGATGGTCGCCAAAGCAGGTGGCTGCACTCCCGTTCCGCGTAGATGGATTTCAAGATGCTTCGTGTTGCTTACGCCGTTCCCGTCATCGGCTGGCTTCTTCGTGATGCTGTCGAGGGTCGACCGAGCGCGCGCGCTTGGTTCATCGCCAATCTTGCGATGATCTGGTTCCTTGCGATCTATTTCTTTGGTTATCCGGCGTTGATCTATCCGCTTCTGTTCATGACAGGCGCCATGCTGGTGACGTTGGTGCGCCTGACGGCTGCGCGGTAGAGCAAATCCCAGGAAAAGTGGGGACCGGTTTTCCGTCCGGGATTTGCCGGGTAAGAAGCTTTTCGCTCTCGCCAGCTCGCTTTGTTCGCGGCTGCGCGGGCGCGGGACTTCCTCGGCCCGGTCGGCGCAAAAAAAGCGAGGTGCGGAGCACCTCGCCTATCTCGTTTCACCTTGGGAGGCGGAAGCGAACGCAGGTCTACTCCGGATCGCCGATGGTGAGTGCGATCGGGGCCAGGCCGTCGATGCCGCCTTCGATCTTGTCGCCGGCCTTGACCGGGCCGACGCCGGCCGGCGTGCCAGTATAGATCAGGTCGCCGGGGGCGAGGTGATAGTAGCCAGACAAATGGCTCACCAGCTCCGGGATCTTCCAGATCAGATCGGTGAGGTGGGCGTCCTGCTTGGTCTCGCCGTTGACGGACAGCCAGATTCGCTGCGGTCCGATCTCGCCGAAATCGGTGGCTTTCGTCATCTCGCTGATGACGGCGGACTGCTCGAAATCCTTGCCGAGATCCCACGGCCGGCCCTTTTCGCGCGAGGCGAGCTGGAGGTCGCGACGGGTCATGTCCAGGCCGGCGGCGTAGCCGTAGACGGCGGCTTCCGCCTCGGCGAGGTCGGCCTTGAACACCGGCTTCGCGATCGCGACCACGAACTCCATCTCGAAATGGTAGTTCTCCGTGCCCGGCGGGTAGGGAACCGTCGCGCCGGAGTGCACGATCGCGGTTGCCGACTTGGTGAAGTAAAACGGCGCCTCGCGGTCCACCTCATAGCCCATCTCGGCGGCGTGGGCGGCATAATTGCGGCCGACGCAGAAAATCCGCCGGACGGGATAGGTGGCCGCTTCGCCGGCAACCGGGACGGCGGGGGTGGTCGGAAGGTCGAACAACATCGCGGTCTCCTCGCTCACCGCGGCCGCTCCTCATAGTAGTCGAGCTTTTTCTGGAGCGGGCGGTCGTGCACTTGGATCAGATAGGCGGGCTCATCGCCGCCGGTATGATCGATTTCGGCGAAGACGGGAACCGAGAACGTGTCCTTCGGTCCCCAGGAAAAAGCCTCGCCGTTGACCTTGGTCGTCCCTTTGCCCTTTACGACGTGGAACACCGCGCTTGCGGAGGAAAGGGACGGGGACAGCTTTTCGCCCGGACGCAGCATCAACGCGGTGAAGCCCAATGTCGGCAGCAGGTCGCCGCCGGTCTCCGGATTGACGTAGTCCATCTCTACCGATTCAGCCCCGCCGAAGGCGGCGAGATCGTTGAGCGCCTTTTCCGTCCGACTCCAGGGGAAGCGCAGGAGCGGGAAGCGCGGCGCCGGTTGGCCGAGCCGGCGGGTCGGGGTCAGGCCGGCGGCCTGATACTCCACCTGAGAGGCGTCGGGACGATTGCGCTGGGCCTGCAGCGGCCCTTCGATCGCATAGGAACCCTCCAGATAATAGTAGAGCGGCAGGTCGAGAGCATCGAGCCAGATCACCGGCTCGGTGCCTTCGTGGCCATGGTCGTGCCACTCGCCGGTTGGCGTCAGCACCAGGTCGCCGTCGTCCATCGGCAGCTTCTCGCCGCCCACGACAGTGTAGCCGCCCTTGCCTTCCACGATCACACGCGCCGCGCTCGGCGTGTGGCGATGGGCGGGTGCGGTTTCGCCCGGCAAAAGAAGCTGTAGCCCGACATAGATCGAGGCGGTCGCCTGCATGGCGCCGTTACCGCGCCCAGGATCGGACAACACCAGTACCCGGCGTTCCGCCTTCTCCACAGGCGTCAGCTCACCGGCTTCCAGCAGCAGCGGGCGGATTGCGTCGAAGGCCCAAAGGTGTGCCTTCGAAACCGGCTGCGGCTGGCCGTGCGGCAGCACGTTGCGCATCATCGGCCACAACGGTGCAACGCCGGCATCGGTCATTGCCTGCCGGTATTCCGCCGGCAGTTCCTCCAGAGTTCCGAGGGTCTGAGACATGGCTTTGCTCCTAGGGATTGGTCGGAAACAGGCGGCGCGCTGGTCGACGCGCCGTCAATCTGTTCCGTCTTTGGACAGGCGCAGCAGCGCCTGGCGATCGATCTTTCCGGTGCCGGTCTTCGGCAACTCGTCCACATAGTCGACGATGCGTGGATATTTGTAGGCGATCAGGTGGTCCTTGACGTAGGACTGCAGCGATCGCGTTTCGTCCTCGCTGGCGGCGTGGCCGTTGCGCAGCGCCACCACGGCTCTCAGCGTCATCCGCTTGTCGTCGAGCTGGTGGGCGAAGACGGCGCATTCCTGCACGTGTGGATGCTCGTTCAGGCAGCGTTCGACCTCCAACGGCCAGACCCATTGACCCGACACCTTGATCAGTTCGTCGGCACGGCCCTGGAAGAAATAGAAGCCGTCTTTTTCAACGAACCGGTCGCCGGTGTAGATCCATTCGCCGCGCATGGTCTTGGCGGTCTGCTCCGGCCGGTTCCAGTAAAGCGGGGCGGAGGAGTGGCCGCGTACCCACATCACGCCCTCTTCGCCGGGTGCGCATTCGTTGCCGTCCGGATCGCGTAGCACGACCTCGTAGCCGGGGACCCGCTTGCCGGCGGAACCGAGCTCTTGGGCGTCGACGGTGTTGGAGAGGTAGACGTGCAGGAGCTCGGTGGAGCCCAGACCTTCCACCGGACCCTTGCCGGTCAAGTCCTTCCAGGCGGTGAAGACGTCTTCCGACAGGATCTCGGCGGCGGAGACCGACAGCCGGATCGAAGAGAGATCGCGGTCGCGGACGCCATCGGCGCGGGCAAGAGCGGTGTAGAGCGTCGGCAGGCCGAACAGCACCGTGGGCTTGTAGGTCTCTACCGTGTCGAGCACGGCCTGCGCTTCGGGGCGGCCAGGCATCAGCACCGTGGTCGCGCCGACGGAGAAGGGGAAGGTGAATGCGTTGCCGAAGCCGTAGGCGAAGAAGATCTTCGGTACGGAGAAGCAGACGTCCTCGGCCGTGAGCCCCAGGATCGAGCGAGCATAAGAGGCCTCGGAATAGGCCATGTCGTGATGGAGGTGGACGATACCCTTCGGGCGGCCGGTGGAGCCGGAGGAATACATCCAAAACGCCATATCGTCCGGGCCGGTGTCGGCCACGGCGAGCGTGTCGGGCTGGCCGTCCAAAAAGGCCGCGGCCGGCTGGAACCCCTCCGGTACGGAGCCATCGGCGTTCGCGACGATCACTCGCTCCAGGCCGGCCGCGCGCATCTCCGGGTCTTCGAAAATGGCCGTTAGCGGCGCTTCGCAAAGGGCAATCCGCGCGCCCGTGTCGGCCACGAAGAAGCGCAGGAGATCCGGTGTCGCCTGGGTGTTGAGAAGCACCGGCACGAAGCCGGCGCGCACCGCCCCGAAGAAGGCGGCCGGGTAGCTCGGCGTGTCGTCCAGGAAGAAGACGATCCGCTCTCCGCGCGTCAGTCCGGCGGCGGCGAACGCGTTGCCCCAGCGCGAGGCCTCCGCACAGAGTTCGCGGTAGGTGAGGGTGCCGGCCGGCCCTGTGACGGCCACGGCGTCCGGATTGCGGTCGAGATTGTCGAACAGCGTTGCGCTGCAATTGGGATGGGCGGTCCGCTGAAAGCCGATCTCTCGGGCACCGGGGGCATCGTCCGGAACCGGATCGACAATCGCGGGGGCCTCGGCCGACCGGGCCACGCGGGCGCGGTAGTCCTCGTAGTTGGTCATGAATTTCGGCGCGATCCGCCTCAGCCGCTCCATGTCCACCCGGCCGGACCGGGTGATGTAGGAGAAGGCGAAGTCGTAGGGCTCGAGCTTCATCCACTCCGCGAACTTGTCGTACCAGAGCGCCGACGTGTTGGCGGCATTGACGATCTTATGGGCGATCGGCTGACGGGTCGCTTGATAGGCGGCGAGGGCGGCCTCGACGCTCGCCTCGCTCTGCAGCGCTTTCACCAGCGCGATCGCATCTTCCATCGCAAGACGCGTTCCCGAGCCGATCGAATAGTGGGCAGTGTGGACCGCGTCGCCCAGGAGCGCGCGGTTGCCGGCAACCCATTTCTCGCACCAAAGCCGCGGGAATTGCCGCCAGATGGAGTTGTTGGCGACGAGGCGATGGCCCTTCAGCGTGTCGGCAAAGACCTCTTCCGCAATCCGCGCGGTTTCCGTCTCGTCGAGATCGGCGAACCCGTACGCCTCGTAGGTTGCGTGGTCGCACTCCACGATGAAGGTGCTCATGCCCGGCGCGTAGCGATAATGATGGGCGTTGAAGGTGCCCCGGTCGGTCGCCACGAAGGTCTGGGTTAGCGTGTCGAATGGCAGCGTGGTGCCGAACCAGGCGAAATGGTTCTCGAAGTGCTCCATCGTGGTGCCGAAGGCGGCCGGGTCGGAGGTGCGCACCAGCGAGTTCAGACCGTCGGCGCCGATAATGACATCGGCTTCGAGCTCATCAATGGAGGAAATGCGCTGGTTGAAGCGCACATCGAGCCCGGCATCCGCGGCACGGGCCTGCAGCAACTTTAAGAGTTCCAGGCGGCCGATGGCGGAAAAGCCGACACCGTCGATCACGACGGTCTCGCCCTTATGGACGAGCGTCATGTTCCGCCAGCGCTCCATTTCCGGCGTGATCAGCGCATGGGTCGCAGGATCGTCGGCCGCGAGGAAATCCAGCGCTTCGTCGGAGAAGACGACCCCGAAGCCGAACGTGGCGTCGGCGGAATTCTGTTCGGTGACGTTAATGCGGGCGTCCGGAAACGCTTCCTTCAGCAGGATCCCGACATAGAGGCCGGACGGTCCGCCGCCGACGATTTCGATGTTGCGAAGCGTAGCCAAGCTCATCCTCCCATTGGGTGGCTTATCTGTGCCTGAAGCGGGATGGGAAAAGTGGGAACCGGTTTTTTCCGTCCGTATCCCGCCCTTGGGCCTTTGAATCGGTCACGTTCATGACTTCGGGTCATTGGAGCCGGAAATCATCGTGATCTATTGCGTCGGACCATAAGAGATGATTTCAGATGACGCAACGAATTCCGCAAGGTGGAAAATATGGACCGAGACAATCCGCTCTTCCAGTGGGCCTATACGATCGGCTTCGGGGACTGCGACCCCGCCGGAATCGTGTTTTATCCCAATTATTTGCGCTGGTTCGACGCGACCTTCCACGCTCTCCTGCGCGCCCGCGGCAAACGCCACGAAGCCTTCTGCGACGCGTACGGGCTTGTCGGAACCGGGCTGATGGATGTCGGAGCGACGTTTCGCTCGCCCGGACAGGACGGCGACGATCTCGTCATCTCCATCTGGGCCGACGATTGGCGTGACAAGGCGGTTCGGTTCGCCTATCGCGGCACGGTTGGCGAACGGCTCCTGGTGGAGGGCTACGAGCTCAGGGGGTTGTTCGTGCGCGACGGCGATCGCCTCAAGCTCGGGTCCGTGGCGCCGCTGAAAGCGTTTTTGGAAGGTGGGAGTATCGATGGCGACAGGGCCGGATAGAGCGAGCGAGGCGACGGGCGGCATTCAGTCCCTGGATGCCGCGCTTCGGGTGCTGTTGGCGATGATGCGGCTGGAAGGGCCGGTCGCGCTGTCGGAGCTCGCGCGCGAGTGCGATATGCCGGTGTCCAAGGTCCACCGCTACCTCGCCTCGTTCCTGCATGTCGGCCTGGCGCGCCAAGCCGGGCGGTCCGGCAAGTACGATCTCGGCGCCACCGCGATCGAGATGGGGCTGGCGGCGCTGCATCGCCACGACTTCGTGAATTGGACCGCCGACGAGCTGCCGGCGCTCACCGCCGACACCGGCATGACGGCGCTCTTGTGCGTCTGGGCCAATTCCGGTGCGACGGTGGTGCGCTGGGAGCGCACACCCACCTTTGTGATCACCTCGCTCGGGCTCGGGACCACGTTGCCGCTTTTGACCTCGGCCACGGGGCGGGCATTTCTCGCCTATCTCCCGGAAGCGATGCTGGAGGCGCAAATCAAGCGCGAGTTGCGCACGCTGAAGGCGCAGCCGGGGCTGTTTCCCGAGCTGAGCCTCGATATGAAGGGAGTTCGTGCGCTCGCCGAACGCGTGCGGGAAGCCGGCTATGCCAAGGTGGACGGGCGCTTCATTCCGGGGCTGGTGGCGGCCGCCGCTCCGGTGCTCGACTGGCAGAACGAGGCGGTGGCGGTCGTGGCGCTTATTGGAAGCGGGCCGGACGACGTCGAGCCGGATTCGCCGGCGGTGAAGGCGCTAAAGGCATTTGCCGCGCGCCATTCGCTTCCTGCCGGATAGGGGGACGGAAGAAGCTCTCTCCCAAGATGACCGGCCCGACGGAACGGGCCGGCCGTGATTGCGTCAGGTCAGGCCGCGGCCTTGCCCCAGAGCTCCTTGGAGGCGATCCGCGCGCCTTCCACCAGGCTTTCGAATTTCGCCCACATCACCGACGGGTGGACCCGGCGGATGCCCTCCGCCTGGGCGAAGCCGCAATCGGTACCGGCGATCACGTTCTCTCGGCCGAGGATCTTGGCGAAGCGCACGATCCGGTCGGCGACGAGCTGCGGATGCTCCACGGTGATGGTGTGGTGGGTGATCACGCCGGGGATCAGGATCTTGCCCTCCGGCAATCCGACCTTCTCCCACACCCGCCATTCGTGCTCGTGGCGCACGTTGGCCGCCTCGATGGCGAAGGCACCCACGTTCACCTTCATGATCAGGTCGATGATCGATTCCAGCGGGGCGTCCGACACGTGCGGAACGTGCCAGGATCCGAAGCAGACGTGGTAGCGGATCTGCTCTGCCGGAATGCCTTCCAGCGCCCGGTTGAGCGCCGCGACCCGGAGCTCGGCCCATTCCCGGTAGCGGTCCGGGCTCTGGCGGACCAGGTGATCGTACATGTTGGCGAGCACGGCATCGTCGACCTGCAGGATCAACCCGCTGTCGGCGACGGCCTTGTATTCCTCGCGCATGGCGTCGGCGATGGCGAAGACGTAGTCCGTCTCGTTGTTGTAGAATTCGTTCGCGGCGTCATAGCCCACGCTTGCCGGGGCGACGCAGGTGAAAAAGGCTTCTTCCACCTTCACCTTCCCGACAGCCGCCTTCAGGTTGGCGATGTCGCGGCGCACGCTGTCCTTGTCCTGGTAGCTGATGGCGCTGGTGCAGGCGTGGCCCGCCGTGCCTTCGTAGCCGCGCGGGAAGTCCTCTTTCATGAAATCCGCAAAGCGTAGCCGGTCTTCGCCGAGCCAGATCGCCGGATAGAGCGTGTCGGGGCGAGGCTCGAAGCCGCTCATGCGCTCCATGGCGTAGTTCGCCCAGCCGGACTTGCCGAATTCGCCGTCATTGACGATGTCCAGGCCGACTTCGGCCTGCTTGGCGACGATCTCGGCCACGGCGGCCGCAAGATCGCGCTCGTAGATCTCCTTGCCGCTGCCCGCGCGTGCGGCGGCCGCATCCGCCAGAAGCGTCTCGGGGCGGGGCAGGCTGCCGACATGGGTGGTCAGGATGCGCTCGTTGCTGCGCTTCATCGAAGTCCTCCTTGTCGTGGTCGGATCATCCGGCGTGCCCCCGCGCGTTCGCTCACGTGTGGGTAAATTCCTCACACTGCCCCGAAAGGGCCGGCAAACGCGCCGATCACGGCCGAATGGCTATGGGAAGTTGCCCATGTATACACGGGGAGGGGGGCTGGAGGAAGGCCGGCTGGCGGCCTTCCTCCAGCACGCAAAAAGCGAATTGATCATGTTTTATGGTTTCGGGTCGTTGAGACCCGAAACCAACGTGGTCAAGGCGTCCAGACGTGGTCGCGCCGGTCTTCCACGCGCTTGGCCTTATGAGTGGCGCGCGGCAGGGCGTCGGGCTCCAGGATGGAGACCTTGGCGCCGACGCCGGTCACCGCCTTGATGTGATGCTTCAGGCGGTCGGCGAGGTCGGCGTCGGTGCCGTTGAAGCCGGCGATCTTTTCCGCCTCCACCGTGAGCTGGTCGAGATGGTTCACCCGGTCGACCAACAGCCGGTACTCGCCGGTGAAGTCATGATCCTTGCGGATGATCGCTTCCACGTCGGACGGGAAAATGTTGACGCCGCGGATCACCAGCATGTCGTCGAGCCGGCCGTGCACGCCCATCAGCCGCATGGAGGTGCGACCGCAGGTGCACTTTTCCTCCGTGAAGGAAACGATGTCGCCGGTGCGGAAGCGGATCAGCGGCCGGGCCTGCTTTTTCAAGGTGGTGAGCACCATCTCGCCGCGGCCTCCCGGGGCCACCGGCTCGCCGGTCTCCGGGTCGATCACCTCCACGTGGATGTGATCCTCCGCCCAGTGCAGCCCGTCTTTCGCCTCGCACATGCCGGCGCAGGCACCGAAAATGTCGGAGAGGCCGTAGTAGTCGTAGACGTCCGCGCCCCATAGCGCCTCGATGCGCGACCGCGTCTCGGGGATCGACCCTCCCGGCTCGCCTGCGACGAAAATGCGCTTCACGGCAAGGTCGGTCTTGGGGTCGATGCCCTCCTTCAGCGCCGTCTCGCCGAGATACCAGGCATAGGACGGCGTGGTCCACATGGCGGTTGCCTGGAATGTCTGCAGGATCGTGAGCAGCCGTTCCGAGGGCACCGTTCCGGCATGGATCGACAAGGCGCCGAGCTTCTGGGCCCCGAGTACGCACGGTCCGCCGATGAACAGCGAAAAGTTCAGCGAGTGGGCGTAGCGGTCGTTCGGGCGCAGGCCGGACGACCAGAATTGGCGCGCCTCGTAGTCGATCCAGGCGTCGAAGTCGCCCTGGGTGAAGGGCGACACGGTCGGGACGCCGGTGGAGCCCGAGGAGGCCGAGACGTAGACGACCTCGTCTTCAGGCACGGCGGCGAGATCGCCGAGCAGCGGCTTGGCCTCTTGGCGCTCGCGCAGCACCGTCTTGTTCAGCGTCGGAAAGCGCCGGAGGTCGTCGAAGGTCTTCAGGTCGCCGGGTTTCACGCCGGCGGCATCGAAGCTTTCCCGATAGTAGGGGGAGTTATCGTAGGCGTGATGCAAGTGCGCCTTGAGGAGGTCGAGCTTCAGCGCATCCCAGTCGGCGCGGCTTTGGGTCTCGAGCTCCGGATCCCAATAGGGCCGGTCCTCTGCAGAGGTGGCGGAATCGCCGCGGAACATCGCGGCACTGACGTTACTTTGGTCCATTCGGTCCTCTTCGCGGGTTCTCGAAGCGAGGCTGCTGGGAGGAACAGCCGCCGCTCGGGCCGGATCGATCGGCCGAGGAAGAGACGGTGACACTGCGCAGGAAACGCGCTGCGTCGACGCACTCGACCAGGCGAGCGCGACACCGTCGCGAATGAGTGCCCAAGGGTGGAAAGTCCGGCCGGCAAGGCCGGATCCGCATGCAGGTGCTGCAATGTATACAGCTCCCGCTCCGCTGAGATGCGAGGCGCGGCGCGGCCACCCGACATGGGTGGATTGGACGGCCCCGACAGGTTGGGGCGTGTCCGGAAAGGCACTCTTGAGTGCAGAGCCTAATGCAATCGGGGGGCGTTTTGAAACACCTATAAGTGGCAAACCGCTTGGGCGGTGCCATCCAACCCCGACCGCTCTACCGGAAGTCGGGCGAAAAGCCGACACCGGTTTTTCGCAGGAACGGGCTCTAAGCGCGTTGCTGTGCCTTGGTTCCGTAGGCGCACAGGAATACGCGCACCGCGCTGGCAACCGTCGCCTCGATCTGCTCCTTGGACGGCTGATCGCCGAACCCGAAAAGGAGCCGTTTGGCGACTTCGCCGTGGCAGAGATTCAAAAAGTGGGCGGCGGCGAGTTTCGGGTCGTCGTTGAGATCGAGCCGGCCGCGAGCGGCCTGTCTCTCCAGATAGGCGGCCACCCTGTCGATACCGAAACAAGGACCCATCTCGAAGAAGGCGCGCCCGGCTTCCGGGCATTTTTCCGCCGCTCCGATCACCATGCGGATCAGGGAGACATGGGACGGGGCGACCATCATGGTCAGGAACTTCTCGCCGAGCGTCTGCAGCAGGTCGCCGATCTCCGCCTCGTCGTCCTCGCCTAGGAAGATCTGTTCGGCGGCCTCGCTGCGATCGAGCGCGACGAGCTCTTTGAACAGCTCCTCCTTGTTGCGGAAGTAGACGTAAAGCGTGCCCTTGGAGACGCCCGCCGCGCGCGCGATCTTGTCCATGCTTGCGCCGTCGAACCCTTCCGCCCGGAACACCCGGCGCGCGCCGTCGAGGATTTCCTTGCATTTCGGCCCGGGCGGGGCTGGCGCCGGAATCGGTGCGGGTTCGGGTTTGTTCATCAAGCTCTCTCGGTGCGGACCCAATTGGAAGGTTGATCCGGATTTTCGGTAACGCCGGATTTTACTTGGGAATGGAGTCGCATTGAACCAACCGCCCGGATGGGCCGAGCGGGCCCTACACAGCTGTTTGAAGATCGACGCATTGTCGCCCCCTCACAGGGGTCTGACCGTAAGGCAACGCGATCTCCATTCCTTCTCGTAATGTGCATTGACCGAACCGTTCAGTCAATGCTAGCTTGCCGCAAAATTGACCGAACCGTTCGGTAAATCCCCGCCACCAATTCGGCAGGATACCGTTCGAGTGACCTCCCAAGACAAGACACGGCTCGACATGAAGCGCAGCAGCGACGCGCCGGGCGCCGGCGACGACCGGCGCGATCCGGATTTCGACCCGACGCCAGAGAGTGCGTCGGGTCGCAACGACCACGACGATGATTTTGCCGGTGCCGCGTCGGGCCGGCCGACCGAGGCCGCGGGAGTGGGTAGTGCGTCCCCGCAGGCTCGGTCGGCCCCCGGCGGCGCGTCGCCGGTGCGGGCACCGGAACAGGAATTGACGTCTCCTCCGGCGGGGGATGCGGGGTCTCCCCCTGCTCCCGCGGTGGGGCGCTCGGAAGGCGGGCCGTTACAGACCTCCGCGGCCACGCCTTCCGAAGCGCCGCGCAAGCGTGGTCGCAAGCGCCGGATTCTGCTTGTCGTGCTTCTGGTGGCGCTCATCGGTGGCGGCTACGAGGGCTACCACTGGTGGACCGTCGGGCGTTTCGAGATGTCGACCGACGACGCCTATCTGAAGACCGACATCTCGATCGTCTCCGCGAAGGTCGGCGGCTATATCGCGACCATTGAGGTTGCGGACAATCAGGAAGTCCGGACCGGCGAGGTGATTGCCACCATCGACGACACCGACTATCGGCTCGCGGTTCAGTCGGCGCGCGACAGCATCGACGTGCAGCAGGCGACCATTGATATGATCGAGAATCAGATCAGTGCCGCCCGCTCCCAGGTTGACGAGGCGCACGCGAACCTGAAGAGCACCCAGGCGGCGCTTGCCTTCGCCGAGAACGAGCTTTCGCGCAAGACGACGCTGGTGGCGCGCGACTTCGCGAGTCGTCAGGCGCTGGATACGGCGAAGGCCGACCGCGACGAGGCGGAGGCGGCGGTCGATGGCGCCTCGGCGCATCTCACCTCCGCCCAGGTCAACGTCGCCGTCCTGGAGTCCCAGCGGCTGGAAGCCGTCGCGACCTTGAAGAGCCTGCGCACGGCGCTCGACCAGGCCAAGCGGGATCTCGCCTACACCCAGGTGCGGGCACCGGTGGACGGTGTCGTCGGCAACCGGGCCGCCGATGTCGGCGAGCTGGTCCAGCCCGGTTCGCGGCTTGCGGCGATCGTTCCGCTCGACACGGTCTATGTCGATGCGAACTTCAAGGAGACCCAACTTGCGCGGATGACGTCCGGCCAGGAGGTCGATGTCGAGGTCGATGCGTTCCCGGGACGCGTGTTCCACGGCACCGTGGACAGCATCTCGCCGGCATCGGGTGCGCTGTTCAGTCTGCTGCCGCCGGAAAACGCCACCGGTAACTTCACCAAGGTGGTGCAGCGGCTGCCGGTTCGCATCACGCTTGCGCCCGAGGCGACAGCGGCACACGCGCTTCGACCGGGCATGTCGGCGGTGGTCAGCGTCGACACCCGCACGGAGGCGGAGCGCAAGCAAGCCGAAGAAACCCTCGCCAACCTGAAGGCACGCGCCTGGGGATTGATCGTCCAGGCTCGGTCGGCGCTCGGGCTCGCTTCCGCGCCGGCCGAGGTGGACGTGGGCGAGGCGGATACGCCGGCCAAAAGCGAGTAGAGCGCGCTCATGAGCGAGACGACCGCGCAGCCGCAACCGGGCGCCGGGGCCGGTACCGAAGGCCGCAAGATGGTGGCCTTCATCTGCATGGTGTTCGGGATGTTCATGGCCATCCTGGACATCCAGATCGTGTCGGCCTCGCTTGCAGAGATCCAGGCCGGGCTTTCCGCCTCCGCCGACGAGATCTCCTGGGTCCAGACCAGCTATCTGATCGCCGAAGTGATCATGATTCCGCTGTCGGGCTACTTATCGCGCGCGCTCTCCACGAAATGGATGTTCGCGATTTCGGCTGGCGGCTTCACGTTCATGAGCTTCATGTGCGCGACCGCCACCTCGATCGACCAGATGATCGTCTACCGGGCGCTGCAAGGCTTTATCGGCGGCGGCATGATTCCGACCGTGTTCGCCTCCGCCTATGCCGTGTTCCCGCGCGAAAAACAGCCGGTGGTCGCGCCGATCATCGGCCTGGTGGCCACGCTTGCGCCCACCATCGGCCCGACCGTCGGCGGCTACCTGACCGAGCTGTTTTCCTGGCACTGGCTGTTCCTGGTGAACATCGTTCCCGGCATCTTCGTCACCATCGCCACCATTGCGCTGGTCGACTTCGACGAGCCGGATCTGTCGCTCCTGGACCGGTTCGACTGGTCGGGCCTGCTTTTCATGGCCGGCTTTCTCGGCAGTCTGGAATATGTCCTGGAGGAGGGCGCCGCGAACGATTGGTTCGACGACGGGCTGATCGTGTTCTTTACGCTGGTCACGGTGGGCTGTGCGGTCGGCTTTTTCTGGCGCTGTTTTTCCGCGCGCGAACCGGTGGTGGACCTGAAAGCCTTCTCCAACCGCAACTTCGCGACCGGTTCGGCCTTTTCTTTTGCCATGGGGATCGGGCTTTACGGCCTGACCTACCTCTACCCGATCTATCTCGCCCGGGTACGGGACTATTCCGCCTTGATGATCGGCGAGACCATGTTCGTGACCGGCATTGCCATGTTCCTGACGGCGCCGGTCGCGGGACGCGTGTCCATGAAGATGGATCCGCGCCTGATGATCGCGCTCGGCTTCTTCGGCTTCGGGCTTGGAACCTACATGGCCTCCGGCATCACATCCGAATGGGACTTCTGGGAGCTGTTCGTGCCGCAGATCCTGCGCGGCGTGTCGCTGATGTTCTGCATGGTGCCGATCACCAACCTGTCGCTGGGAACGCTGCCGGTTACGTCCTTGAAGAACGCCTCGGGCCTGTTCAACGTCACCCGGAATCTGGGCGGCGCGGTCGGACTTGCGATCATCAACACGATGTTGTCGAACCGAGCGGACCTGCATGCCGCCCGGCTTGCCGAAAGCGTGACTTGGGGGCGTCCGGCGGCGGAAGAGGCGATCGCCTCGATCACCCAGGGGCTCTCCCAGCTCGGTCCGGACGCAGAGACGGCCGCGATCTACAAGATCGGCCAGATCGTCTCGCAACAGGCGACGGTGATGTCGTTCGCGGACGTGTTCTTCGCGCTGACCGTGCTGTTCGCCCTGTTGATCCTCGCGACTCCGTTGATGCGCAAGCCGGCCCCCGTCCCCGCCGGGGCAGGGGGGCACTAAGCGAAGCCAGGAAAAGTGGGAACCGGTTTTCCGTCCGGCTTCGCGGTGAAAAAATATCGCTCGCGCGAACTCGCTTCGCTGGCGGCTCCGCGAGGGCGGCCTCCGGCCGGCGCGCGGTCGCGCTTTGGTGCAAGCGAAGCCAGGAAAAGTGGGAACCGGTTTTCCGCAGGAATTTTTCGCTGCCGCCAACTCGCCCAGTGCGGGTTGCGCATGGCTTTGCGCAGCGGTTTGCGCGCGCAAAATTCACTGCGCGTGCGCGCCCAATTCGCATGTGGCTTCGCCAGCCGCGACGGGCGGGCCTCGCAACTGAGCGCGGCGATCTGCCACAGCCGGAAGTCCCTGGAATCGCGACTTAAAATAGAGCGATCGTAGGGGCCTCGCAGAAGCAGGGATTGCGCGGGGGCGCGGCCGCTCCTAAGACGACAAGTCAACAATTCCGGCTGGATACAAGGCCGGTAGGGACTGGGGGAAACGTCGGGGATCCTTCAATGAAACGGGCGGCGGCACGAACCGTCGGCCGCAAGGAGGTCGCCGATGAGCGAACTGGACGACATCCGTCAGGCGCTGCCGGATTCGGCGCGCGACATCCGCCTGAATCTCGGTTCCATGCTCGGCAACGACGGGCTTCCGGAGCTGTCGACGGACCAGAAATGGGGCGCCGCGCTCGCCTCAGCCATCGCCGCGCGCAATCTGCGTCTGACCCGCACGATCGAAGCGCTCGCCGGAGCACAGACGAGCGCCCAGGTGCTTGAGGGCGCGCGCATCGCCGCGTCCATCATGGCGATGACCAACGTCTATTATCGCGCCATGCACATGGCCCATGACGCCGAGCTCGCCGGTCTGCCGGCCGGGCTGCGCATGAATGGACTCGCCAAGCACGGCATCGACAAGGCCGATTTCGAGCTCTTCGAGCTTGCCGCTTCCGTGGTGAAGGGCTGTGAGAGCTGCACCCGCGCCCATGTCGCCGGTGCCAAGGAACACGGCGTCACCGTTCAAACCATCCAGGCCGTGATCAGGCTCGCGGCGGTGTTGCACGCCACCGCGACGGTTCTCGACACCTTGGACGAGCCCGCGCTCGCCGAAGTCGGCTGATCGCGCTGCCTCAATTCCCTCCCCAAGACAACCCACAAGGAGCATCCGTCATGCTGACCGTTGGAGACAAGCTGCCCGAGTTCGCCATGCAGGGCGTTGTTTCGCTCGACCCGAAGTCCGCGTTCGCCGACTTCACCGACAAGAGCGACGCCGGCAAGTGGAAGGTCATCTTCTTCTGGCCGAAGGATTTCACCTTCGTTTGTCCGACCGAGATTGCGGCCTTCGGCAAGCTCAACGACGAGTTCGTCGACCGTGATGCCGTGATCTACGGCGTGTCAACCGACAGCGAGTACGTGCACCTGGCCTGGCGCCAGAATCACGCCGACCTGAAGGACCTGCCGTTCCCGATGCTGGCCGATCTGAAGCGCGAGCTGTCGCAGTCCCTCGGCGTGCTGCACAAGGAAGAGGGCGTCTGCCTGCGCGCAACTTTCATCGTCGATCCGGACGGCATCATCCGTTTCGTTTCGGTCAACGACCTGAATGTCGGCCGCAACCCGCACGAGGTCCTGCGCGTCCTCGACGCGCTGCAGACCGACGAGCTCTGCCCCTGCAACTGGCAGAAGGGCGACGAGGTTCTGTCCGCCGCCTGATTGCGGCCAGCCTCTGCGAGACCATTGCGAAGCCTGCGGCCGACCCG
The DNA here is from genome assembly GCF_040750475.1 of Amorphus sp. 3PC139-8. Taxonomy (NCBI): domain Bacteria; kingdom Pseudomonadati; phylum Pseudomonadota; class Alphaproteobacteria; order Hyphomicrobiales; family Amorphaceae; genus Amorphus; species Amorphus sp. 3PC139-8. The sequence goes on from NZ_JABJVY010000025.1 coordinate 26,267, forward strand.
GCCGCAGGCTTTTTTCATGCGCTTTCCGCGGACTTCCAGTTTTTTCCGAAGGCTGCGTTTGCCTGGTTCGCCGCGGTCACTACGATCCCGCGATCGCCGGCCTCCCATCCTTGAAGAAAGGGAGTAGCGGCAAAGTCCATTCTTGGTCTTGCTCAGGGGAGGGTCGTCACGTGGCTCGGTTGCTCGTTTCCACTTCAAAGAGATATCGTGCCCGTCTTGGCCTGGGGGCCGTCCTTCTCGCGGCCGCGATGGCGGGCTCGGCCGCCGCCGAGGATCTACCGCCGCCGCTTGCACCGGCCGCACCCGTTCCACCCGGCCGGATCGATATGGCAATCGGCAAAATCGACGAAATCGTTGAAGACGTGATGGCGCGCTCGGGAGTCCCTGGGCTTGCCGTCGTGGTGGTCCGCGATGGCGAGACGGCGTTCGCGAAAGGCTACGGCGTGCGTAAGGCGGGTGAGGATCAGCCGGTCGATACCGACACGGTGTTCCAGCTTGCCTCCCTGTCGAAACCGATCAGCGCGACCGTGGTCGCGCGCGCCGTCGGCGAGGGCGTCGTTGACTGGACCACGCCGGTGGTCGACCACCTGCCATGGTTTGCGCTCTCCGACCCTTATGTGACGTCTCACGTCACCGTCGGCGATCTGTTCGCCCATCGCTCCGGCCTGCCGGAGCATGCCGGCGACGACCTGGAGGATCTCGGCTATGACCGACGCCAGATCCTCGAGCGCCTGCGGGTGCTGCCGCTCGCCAGCTTTCGCGACAGCTACGCCTACACAAATATCGGCCTGACGGCGGCGGCCGAAGCGGTCGCGGTGGCGGCGGGCACAGACTGGGCCATGCTGGGCGAAGACACGCTGTTCAAGCCGTTGGGCATGGCTTCGGCAAGCTACCGGGTCGCCGACTATCTCGCGCACGACAATCGTGCAGCCGGCCATGTCGATGTCGATGGAAGCTGGCAGGCCAAATATGTGCGCAAGCCCGATGCTCAGGCGCCGGCCGGCGGGGTTAGCGCGTCCGTCTCCGATTTTGGCAAGTGGCTGGCGATGGTCATGGATCGCGGGGACGTGGACGGCGAAGAGGTGATTGCGTCCGACGCGCTGCTTCCGGCCACCCAGGCTCAGATGATCTCCGGTGCGATTCCCGATCCGGCCGCCCGTCCGGGGCTCTACGGGTTCGGCTTCGGCACAGGGGTCGATGCCTCGGGCCGGGTGGTGCTGAGCCATTCCGGAGCGTTTGCCATGGGTTTTGCCACCAACTTCCAACTCCTGCCGCTCGACAAGGTGGCGATCGGGGTGTTGAGCAACGCGTCACCGACCGGTGTGCCGGAATCGGTCGCCCATAGCTTTATCGATCTCGTCGAGTTCGGCGAAATTCGCCGCGACTGGTACGCCGCCTATCGTCCGCGGATGTTGCCGCTCTCCGCGCCCGCCGGCTCTTTGGTCGGCAAGACGCCGCCGGCCGATCCGGCGCCGGCCCCAGCCGTCGACGCGCTGGTGGGGACCTATCAGAACGCCTATTTCGGTCCGGTGGAGATCCGCGAAACCGACGGCGGGCTTGAGATCGCCCTTGGTCCGAAGCCGATTCTGTACAAGCTGACGCATTGGGACGGGCCGATGTTCGCCTATCGGCCGATCACCGAAAACGAGCCGGAAGGTTCGGTCGCCGCGCTCACTTTTTCGTTAGATGGAGACGAGCCCGCCACGGCATTGACGATCGATTATCTCGACGAAAACGGGTTCGGCACTTTCGATCGATAGGTCTTCGCGCGGTTGCCCAACCGGCGATGCTCTGCGACAAGACAATCTGACTCGTAATCTCACGGTCGCGATCCGGCCCCTCAAGGTCCGCCTGTTCGCGATCGTGTCATTCCTGCCCGGCCAGATCAAATCGCAGAGATCGTCAATGCGTGCTTTCCTCGTTGCACTGACTGTCGCCCTGTTCATGACTGCAACAGGTGCGTCCGCACAGCTCGGTCTTCCAATTGGATCGGGTGGAGGCGGTGGCGATACAGCGGAAAGCAGCGAGGCGGCCAATCCGGACCAGGCGGCACCGCCGACCTCGGTGGATGCGCTGATCCAGATCCTGGAGAATGACGAGGCGCGCGCGGAATTGATCTCCAAGCTGAAGGCGACGGCGACGGACGGCGAAGCCGCGTCCGCGCCGCAACCGACGGCCGAAGAGCTGGGGCCGGCGCGACTTGCTGCCGAATATACCCGCACCATCGCCTCTCAGGCGGCACAGCTCGTGGTGACCTTGCGTCGGGTGGGGTCGGATCTCGGTGATGCCTTCACCGATACCGGCAACGTCGACCTGATGCGCATCGGTCGGACGATCATCAATCTCGTTTCGTCCATGGCGATCGTGTTCGGCAGCTTCTTCGTGCTGCGGCTGGTCGCCGGACGCATGATGTACATGTTCGCGCAGCGCGCGGAGGGCAAGGGCTGGGTCGCCCGGATCATGTACCTCATTCCGGCGCTGATCGTCGAAATCGTCACCGTGGTGCTCGCCTGGCTCGCCGGCTACGTCTTTTCCCTGTTCTTCGGAACGAGGGGCGAGATGAGCATCTATCAGACGCTCTTCCTCAACGCCTTCCTCGTGATCGAGGCGATCAAGCTCGCCGTCCGGCTCGTGTTGATGCCGAGCTACAACGCGCTGCGGTTCCTGCCGCTTGGCGATACCGGCGCGGCCTATTGGTATTTCTGGCTTTCCCGAGTGATCAGCCTGGTGGGCTACGGTCTCTTGTTCGTGGTGCCGGTCGCGGCCTCGGAAGTGTCCTGGCGCTTCTCCGAGGCGGTCAAAGTGGTTGTGGTGCTGACCGCGATCATCATGACGATCCTGATCGTGCTGCAGAACAAGACGCGGGTGCGGGCCTTTTTGAACCGGCGGATGGAGGCGGGCAAGACCGACTCCCTCGGACGTTTCTTCTCTTTCCTAGGCAATCATTGGCATCGGATCGCGATCCTCTATCTGATCGCCTTCTTCATCGTCTGGCTGGTCAATCCGCTCGAGGCGCTGCCGTTCATGCTGCGGGCCACAGTGGAATCGCTGATCGCGATCGTGATCGGCGCGGCGGTGACGACGTTCATCTCCCGCACGATCTCGTTCGGTCTGCGCCTGCCGCCGGACATCCGCAAGAGCCTTCCTCTGCTGGAAACCCGGCTGAACGCCTTCGTCCCGACGGTTCTCAAGGTCGTCCGGATGATCGTGCTGGTGTGCGTGCTGCTCGCCATTGCCGATGCCTGGAACCTTCTGGAGGTCCTGGAATGGGTTGGCTCGGAGGACGGCCAGGGCTTCCTGGGCATGATTCTGTCGGTTCTGGTGGTGCTGGCGATCGGTGGCGGCATCTATCTGGCCGTCACCTCCTGGATCGAATACAGGCTCAATCCCGACGCGGGGAAGGCGCCCACGGCCCGCGAGATCACGCTGCTGTCGCTGCTGAGGAACGCCTTCACCATCGTGCTGTCGGTGATCGTGTTCATGCTGGTCCTGTCGGAAATCGGCGTGAATATCGGCCCGCTCATCGCCTCCGTCGGCGTGCTCTCGCTGGCTTTCTCGTTCGGTGCCCAGAAGATGGTGCAGGACGTGGTCACCGGCGTGTTCATCCAGTTCGAGAACGCCATGAACACCGGCGACGTGGTCACAGCCGGCGGCATCACCGGCGTGGTGGAGAAGCTCTCCATCCGCTCCGTGTCCCTGCGTTCGCTGGACGGGACGCTGCACCTTGTACCGTTCTCGTCTGTGGACGCCGTCTCCAATTTCATGAAGGGGTACAGCTTCCACGTCGCGGAGATCGGGGTCGCCTATCGGGAGCGTATCCCGGAGGTGAAGCAGGCGATGTTCGAGGCCTTCGAGCGTCTGAAGCTGACCGAGCATGGCGGCTCGATCATCGGCGATCTGGAAATGAGCGGTGTCACCCAGTTCGCCGATTCCGCCGTCATCGTGCGCGCTCGCATCAAGACGCCGCCCGGCAGCCAGTGGGCTGTTGGCCGCGCCTACAACGAGGTCATCAAGGAAGTCTTCGACGAACGCGGTATCGAAATCCCGTATCCGCACGTCACGCTCTATATGGGCGAGGACAAGCAGGGCAACGCGCCGCCGATGCGGGTGTTGAACGAAAAGCCGCGGGCGAAGGAGCAGATCGAGGAGAAGGCCGCGCCGCGCGAGCCCGAGCCGACGCCGCAAGCGGAGACGGGATCGACCTCCGTGCCGACCCAGGACGCGCCTCCCGGCGAAGCGGACGGCGGACGTTGATCGCATAGAGCCTGAGATAAGCGGAAACGCGTTTTGCGGCCGGAATATGTGGTGAAAAGATCTCGCGCGCCGGGTTCGCTGCGCGCGCGAAATCGGTCAGGAACACGGAACCGTCGCCCGCGTTGATCGGGCATGGTGGATCAAAACCTGCTTCTCATGGGGGCCGCTCACGCTCACACCGGCGATCACCTCCGCGTGGCCGCGGAGGAGGGATGGCGGATCGCCGCCGTGCATGAGCGCGATGCCGATCGGCGTGCCGCCATCTGCCGGAGCGAGGGGGCGACCGCAGTCGCCGATCCCGACGAAGCTCTGAGCCTTGGCGTGAACGCCGCTATCGTCTGCTCCGAAACGGCCTATCACGAGGATGACGCGCTTGCCGCTTTTGCGTCCGGCCTGCCGGTCTTCTGCGAAAAGCCGCTCGGAATTCGTACCGAAGCCGCCCGGAACATGAACGAGGCCGCCAGGAACGCCGGCCTTCTCCTCGATACGGCGTTTTTCCTGCGGACGAATTTCGCTCTGAACGCGCTCCGGGACCGCGTGCTGGAAGGTGCGATCGGCCAAGTCGTCGAGGCGCGGATGCGGTTCTCCCATGACGGCGGCTATGCAGACTGGCTCGACCTGTCCGGCTGGATGACCGATCCGGCGCTCGCCGGGTTCGGCGGGTTCGCCGACGAGGCCGTACATGCGATCGACTGGCTCCAGTGGACGCTCGGCCCGATCGAGACCGGTCGGGCGCACCTCGGCAATGTGCTCGGGTGGCCTGTCGACGATCATGGTGCGGCCGTGTTCGGCTTCGCCAATGGGGCCACCGCGACCGTTCAGGCCGGATGGACCGACACGCGCCTGCGCCTGGAACTCGATCTGGTCGGGTCCGAAGGCGCTGCCGCGCTCGCCGACGGTCGGGTCCGAATGTGGCACCGGGGCTCGTCCGACCTCATATGGTCGGCGGACCTCTCGCCACTCGACGCGGGCGAGGGGATAAGGCAGTTCTTTGCCGCCCTGGGGAGAGGTTCTGGGCGTGCGTTGGTCCCGCCGGAGGAGGCCGTCGCGGTCAACGAGGTCCTCGATCTGCTGCGCGAGGGCTGACAGACGCCTGGTCTCATTCGGAACGTCCTTCGTCCGCGGTATTCCGCCTGAAGGACACCTCAGAACGCAGAGGACAGCATCTTGATCGCGGTAATCGCCAGGAACACGGCGAAGGCGAGCTTCAGATAGCGCTGGTTCAGGCTGTGGGCGAGCTTGGCGCCGATCGGCGCGCAGAGGAACGTCACCGGAAAGATCACGATCGCGGCCGGCACGCTGACATAACCCAGCGACAGCGGCGGACGGCCCGCCGCATCGAGCCCCGACCAGATGAAGCCGAGCACCCCCGGAACCGCGATCAGCAGGCCGATCGCCGCAGCCGTTCCCACGGCGCGGTGAATCGGAAACGAGAAGGCGGAGAGGGTCGGGACCGACAGCGTGCCGCCGCCAATGCCCATCAGCGAGGAGAACACGCCGATCACCGCGGCGATGGCCCGATTGATCCAGGGGTTCTCCGGCAGGTGACCGCTCAGAACCAGCGTCTTCGGGATCGCCATGTTGATGGAGACCGCCAGGGCGATGAAGCCGAAGATGAAGAGCAGGCCCTCACCGTCGATGACGTGGGAGAGCAAGCCGCCGATCAGCGCGCCCACGGCCACGCCCGGGCCCCACAGCTTCAGAAGATTGAAATCGACCGAGCCGCGTTTTCGATGTGCGCGGGTCGAGGAGATCGATGTCGGAATGATGGTCGCGAGCGAGGTTGCCACGGCGATCGGCATCGCTACTTCCGCGGCGAAGTGCAGGGTTGTCATGATCCAGAACAGGACCGGTACGATGACGATCCCGCCGCCAACGCCGAGCAGTCCGGCGAGGATGCCCGCGACCACGCCGGTGGCCAGAAGCCCGATCACGAGCTCGATAATCAGGACGGTTGAGAAGCCATCGAAATCCATAGTGGACCTTGATTGAGTTAAGAGACGGGTCGGCCCCGTGCGAATGGCGGACCGGAAGGTGGCGGCAGAATAGGCATGCGACGGTTTGGGGCAAGGCGAAATCCGGAACGGGCTGCGTCCGTGCGCCGGCTCAAGCAGGTCTATCGAAAAAACTTATGATATGGATCGGCTTTGAATTTGGGTCCTCGCGCGGGCGCGGCTAGTGTGGCCGGCGTTCGAGCGAGGCGGTTGTGTTGGCGCCGGTCGAACGCGGAACGCGGGCGGTGCCGGAACGACCGGCCCCGGCCGGCGGTCGAAACGATTGGTATCGATTGCGGTTTGACCAACGGTCGCTCCGACCCGGCGTGACCGCGATCCAAGAGGAGACATCCGATGAGCAAGACGGCGCTCGTAATCAGCGCTCATTCCGCCGACTTTGTGTGGCGGTGCGGCGGCGCGATCGCGCTGCATCAGAAGCAGGGCTACGAGGTGACCGTGGTCTGCCTATCCTATGGCGAGCGCGGCGAGAGCGCGAAGCTGTGGAAGCAGGAGGGCATGACGCTGGAGAAGGTGAAGACCGAACGCCGTAAGGAGGCCGAGAACGCGGCCAAGGCGCTCGACGTTCATGACATCCAGTTCTTCGATGTCGGCGATTATCCGCTCGATCTCGGCCGCGAGACCCAGGACCGCATGGTCGACGTGATCCGCGCCGTCCAGCCGGCCTTCATGATGAGCCACTCCAAGTGGGACCCGTACAACACGGACCACATGTACACGACCGACTTCGCGCTCACCTGCCGGATGATCGCCCAGGCCTGGGGCCACAATCCCGGCCAGAAGGTGCTGGGTGCGCCGCAGCTCTATTTGTTCGAGCCGCACCAGACCGAACAGATGGAATGGAAGCCGGACACCATCCTCGACATCACCGAGGTGTGGGACAAGAAGTGGGCCGCGATCCAGTGCATGCAGGGCCAGGAGCACCTGTGGCACTTCTACCAGAACGTCGCGGAGAACCGGGCCAACCATTTCCGCCGCAACTCCGGCGGCCAGTCGGGAGGACGTGACTCCAAGTACGCCGAGGCGTTCCAGTCGATCTTCCCGCGCACCGTGGATACGCTGTGATGGCCGGGTCGACGACAGAAGCGGGCATCGTTGTCCAGAACGTCGAGCGGGCCGATCAGTCGGTGATCGATGGGCTCGGCGAATGCGGTGTGGCCACCGTGCACGAGGCGCAGGGCCGCAAGGGTCTGCTCGCCGCCTATATGCGGCCGATCTATTCCGGCGCGCGGCTCGCGGCTTCCGCCGTGACGATCTCGGCCCCGCCCTGCGACAACTGGATGGTCCATGTCGCCATCGAGCAGCTCAAGGCCGGCGATATTCTCGTCCTCGCGCCGACATCGCCGTCCGATGCCGGCTATTTCGGCGATCTCCTGGCGACATCGGCCAAGGTGCGCGGCTGCAAGGGCCTGATCGTCGATGCCGGCGTGCGGGACACGCGCGACCTGACCGAAATGGGCTTCCCGGTCTGGTCGAAGGTGGTCTTCGCTCAGGGGACGGTTAAGGAGACGCTTGGCTCGGTCAACGTCCCGGTCGTCTGCGCCGGCGAGCTTGTCAATCCGGGCGACGTGATTGTTGCCGACGATGACGGCGTCTGCGTGGTCCGTCGGGAAGAGGCCGCGAGCGTGCTTGAGAAGGCGAAGGCGCGCGAAGCGAACGAGGCGGAGAAGCGTGCCCGTTTCGAAGCCGGCGAGCTCGGCCTCGACATCTACGGCATGCGCGAACAGCTTGCCGCCAAGGGCCTCAAATATATCTGAGGAAGACCAGATGTCCGAAAATGGCGTGCCCTGCATGTGGATGCGGGGCGGAACCTCCAAGGGCGGCTATTTCCTGAAGGACGATCTCCCGGCCGACCTTGCTGCGCGCGACGCCTTCCTGCTCCGCGTCATGGGCTCGCCGGACGACCGCCAGATCGACGGGATGGGCGGGGCCGACCCGCTCACCTCCAAGGTGGCCGTCGTCTCCAAGTCCGAGCGCGCCGATTGCGACGTCGACTACCTGTTCCTGCAGGTGTTCGTCGACCAGGCGATCGTCACCGACAGCCAGAATTGCGGAAACATCCTTGCCGGCGTCGGCCCGTTCGCCATCGAACGCGGGCTGGTGTCCGCGCAGGATGGGCGGACCGAGGTCCGCATCTTCATGGAAAATACCGGTCAGATCGCGATCGCCACGATCGAGACGCCGGGTGGCGTGGTTCGCTATCAGGGCGATGCCAGTATCGATGGTGTGCCGGGCACGGCCGCACCGATCCCGATCGTATTCCAGGACACCGCCGGCTCGTCATGTGGCGCGTTGCTGCCGACCGGAAACGCGGTGGATACGGTGGAAGGGGTCGAGGTCACGCTGATCGACAACGGTATGCCGTGTGTGATCTTGAGGGCCTCCGATTTCGGGCTGTCCGGCGATGAGAGCCCGGCGGACCTGGAAGCCAATGCCGAGCTCAAGGCGCGGGTGGAAGCGATCCGGCTGGCGGTTGGGCCGATGATGAATCTTGGCGACGTCAAGGAGAAGTCGGTTCCGAAGATGACGCTGGTCTCGCCGGCCAAAGCGGGCGGGGCGATCTCGACGCAGACCTTCATTCCGCACAGGATCCATAAGGCGATTGGGGTGCTCGGTGCGGTCTCCGTCGGCACGGCCTGCCTGTTGGACGATGGGCCGGCGGCCCAGATCGCCAATGTTCCCGAAGGTCGCGAAAAGGCGCTCTCCATCGAGCATCCGACCGGCGAGTTCACCGTGATCGCGACCCTCGACGAGGCCGGCGAGGTTGCGTCCGCCGGCGTGCTGCGCACCGCCCGTAAGCTGATGGACGGGGTGGTGTTCGGGTAAGTCACGCTCCGCACATTTCCACGCAAACGGGGATGAGCGGAGCCTTACGCATAGCTTTGCGTTCGAGGAAACGAGCGGGGTGTCGGGTGTTGGCGACACACGCCAACGAACGGTCTACGCTCGCGCGCTCCGTTTCCGTCGGTGTTCCATCGAGACGATGCGCGACTATCCGAACCTCCGCCATATCCGCCTGATTGCCGCCGCGGTCCGGCTGGGGGCCTTGTCCCGAGCGGCCGAGGCGGTCGGCATCTCCCAGCCGGCGGCCTCCCAGGCGCTTGCCAAGCTGGAGGCGACCTTCGGCGGGCGGCTTCTGGAACGCTCCAAGTCGGGCGCGCTGGCGACCGCGCGCGGACGGGTCGTGGTTCGGCGCGCGCAACGGGCCTTGTCGGTTCTGAAGGCGGGGCAGGGGAAGCTCGCGCGCTTTGCCAAACATCATGCCGGCGGCGTCGACCTCGCCGAGGCGCAAGTCGGCATGGTGCATCTGCGGGCGCTATCGGCCTTCGCCGATGCCGGCAGCTTCTCCGCCGCCGCGCGCCGGCTCGGCCTCACCGAACCCTCGGTTCACCGGGCAGCTCGCGAGCTGGAGGCGATCCTCGGCGTTGCGCTTTTTACCGGACCATCCCGCCACCTGATCTTATCGCCGGCCGGCCGGGTGTTCGCGCGCCATGCCAATCTGGTGATGGCGGAGCTGGATGCCGCCTTCGATGAAGTGCGCGAGCTTGCCGGCGCCTATGATGGCCGCCTGGTGGTCGGAACGCTGCCGCTGGTGCGCACGCAGATCGTACCGGCGGCCGTGGTCGCCCTTGCCGCCCGCCGTCCGGAAGCGACGATCGAGGTGGTCGACGGGCCTTACGACACGTTGATCCAGGATCTCGCCAACGGCCGGATCGACATGTTGGTGGGCGCCCTGCGGGAAGACGTCCCAGCCTCCGAATTAACCCAGGAGGTGCTGTTTCAGGACGATCTGGCCATCGTCGCCCGGGCGGGACATCCGCTTGCCGGCCGCGCCCGCATTACTTCCGACGATCTTGCGCGTTATCCTTGGTTGCTGCCCCGACCGGAGACGCCGAGCCGCCTCGTGTTCGAGCGGCTGGCGGCGAATTTTCCGCCGGATCGTCCGCTCGCCGGCGTGATCGAAACCGGCTCGCTGGTAGCCTTGCGCGGCATTTTGATGATGTCCGATCGATTGACCATCCTGTCGCGCCGGCAAATCCTCTATGAGGAAAAGGCCGGCTTCCTGATCGTGCTGCCGGTTCGCCTGTCGGAGGCGGCACGGCCGATCGGGCTCACCTTGCGGGCCGATTGGCAGCCGACCGCGCTCCAGGCGGATTTCCTGGCGGAGTTGAGAAGCGCTGTGGCCGAGGAAGGCAATGGCTGACGATCTTGCGTCACTGGCAACGCAGACCCAGGCAGTTTACGAGCGCAACGCCGCGAGGTTCGATGCCGAGCGCGCGAAGGTTCTGTTCGAGCAGGCTTGGCTCGATCGCTTTCTAAACGGCCTACCGGTTGGCGCCGCCATCCTGGATCTCGGCTGCGGTACGGGGGATCCGATTGCGCACTATATGGAGGCGCGCGGGTTCCGGGTCACAGGCGTCGATGCCTCCCAAGCGATGATCGCCCTGGCCCGCGAAAAGCGTCCCGACCGGGACTGGCGCGTTGCCGACATGAGGGCCCTCGATCTCGGTCAGAGATTCGACGGCATCGTCGGCTGGGATTCGTTCTTCCACCTGACGCGCGATGAACAGCGCGTGGTGCTGCCGCTGCTGGCGCGCCACCTTAGCACCGGCGGCCGTCTGATGCTGACGGTCGGGCCGGAGGACGGGGAGGTAGACGGCCATGTCGGCGACGACCGCGTCTATCATTCAAGCCTGTCGCCGGCGGCCTATCGCGTACTCCTCGCCGGCCACGGCCTCACCGTCATCGACTTCGTCGCTGAGGACCCGGACTGCGACTTCCATACGATCCTGCTCGCCCGCAAGGACGCTCCTGCGGTTTGCTGATTTAGCCTCGATCCGGAAAGAGGCATCCTCGCGCAATCCAGTCGGTTTATGGCCGTTTCCGATCGCCCGATCCTCCACGAGGAAAGGGCGCTCGACGTCATTGGTTTGACGCGTTTCCGGGTGGCGAGCCGGTTCCCGTTTCGCTCGGATGCGCGCAGGTGAGGAAACGGACATGCGTCCGAGCGTCCCTATGATCGTGGGCCTGGTCGGCTTTCTGCTCCTGGCCGGCTGCCAGTTGATCCCGAAAAGCCAGCGCGACGTGCTCGCCGGCGACGTGGCGGTTGCCGCCGGGGTGTCCGGGCCCGTCGTGCTGACGGAGATCAAGGTCACCAAGGACCCGCTGTACTCCTCGTCCTTTACATGTGGGATCGCCGCTTTGCCGTCGGGCAACCAACCGTTCTGGGCGCTCTATCAGCCGGAGCTCGGCAATTGGCGCGTCGGCATTGCCAGTGGACCCGATGATGCGTTCGAGGTCTATCGCACCTGCCGTGGGCGCGGCCTGGAGCTGGCCGAATGGCAGGCGGTGCCGACCCCGTCGCTGCTCAATGGCCGTCTCGGCGGCGGGCTGCCGCTCGATGCGACCCAGCAATGGGCGATCCGCAACGGCGTGGCGGCTGCGCTGAGCATTCCCGGCGAGGTGCCGGTGACGGGCCTGACCGCGCTTTCCATGCGCGGCCAGCAGACGCTGCCGATCTGCGGCTATGCCCACCCGGAGGAAGACGCGGTCCCCTTCTTCGGCCTGCTCGTCGGCAGGCCCGGTAGCCCGGACCTGCGCTTCACGTCGGTCAGCCTCGCTACCGACGACCAGTCGACCTGGACCGTGTACGAGCTCTGCCGCAATTACGGCGTGATGCTGTCGGGGAAGCTGTGAGGAGAGCGGCGCGCCGCAAGGCGAGCGTCGGATCGTCTCAGACTTCGTAGCGGCCCATGTGCATTTCCAGGAACGCCAGCGTGCGCTCGCCGGCGATCCGCGCGGATTCCGCGTGGAACGACCCGCGATGGTCGCAGGAGAAGCCGTGGCCCGCGGGGTAGACGTAGATTTCCACGTCCGGCCGCTTCTGCTTGATTGTCTCCACGTCTTCCATCGGGATGGAGTGATCGGTCTCGCCGAAGTGCAGCATGGTCGGGCACATCGGGACCTCGTCGGCCATCTTCACGATCTGGCCGCCATAGTAGCCGACTGCGGCGGCCAGGCCGTGCATCCGGGTGGCGGAGGCAAACGCCACCGAGCCGCCGAGGCAGTAGCCGACCACGGCGACCGGGCCTTTGGCGGCGAGATAGTCCTTCGCGGCTTGCGTGTCGCGCATGAAGGCATCGAAGTCCGGATTGGCGATGAAGCCGCGTGCCCGCTGGATCTCCTCCTCGCTGTAGCCGGATTCGAACCCCGGTTCCTGGCGGTCGAACAACGCCGGCGCCACCGCCTCGTAGCCGGCATTGGCGAACCAGTCGCAGACCTCGCGAATGTGCTGGTTCACGCCAAAGATTTCCTGCACGACGACGACGCCACCTTTGCGGGGAAAGTCGGGCGCGGGCTTGGCAACGTAGGCACCGAGCGTGTGGCCGTCGCTGGCGGTCAGCGTGATCTGTTCACCCATGTCTCGTCTCCGATGAAGGGGAGGGTCGATTGTCAGGGAGCAGGTTGCAGATCAGGCGCGATCCGTAAAGTAGAGCCGGGTCGGATTGTCGACCAGCAGCGCCTGCATCAGGTCGGGCGTCGGCGCCATAAGCGGCAGGAGATCGACCAGGTCGCCGTCGTTCGGCATATTTTTCTTCACGTTCGGGTGCGGGAAATCGGTGCCCCACAGCACCCGGTCCGGAAAGGTCTCGACCAGGGTGCGGGCGAACGGGATCGCGTCGTGAAAGGGCGGGCCGGCGCGGGAAATTCGCTCCGAGCCGGAGACCTTCACCCAGAAGCGCTCGTCTTTCATCAGGTCGAGCAACAAGCCGAAGGCCGGCTGGTCGAGCCCGCGGCTGGCGTCCACGCGTCCCATATGGTCGATCACCATCACGAGCGGGATGCGTTTCAGGATCGGTGCCAAGGTCTCCAGCCGGTCGGCGTCGAAGTGGACCACCAGATGCCAGCCGAGCGGGGCGATCTTGTCGACCACGCGCAGCACGCCGTCGATGTCGGCGTCGGCGCCGAGATGGCTCACGAAGTTGAAGCGCACGCCTTTGATGCCACCGTCATCGAGGCGCTTCAGCTCGTCCAACGAGACATCGGCATCCACCATGGCGATGCCCTTGTAGCGGCCGCCCCCGGCAGCGATCGCATCGAGCATGGCGGTGTTGTCCTTGCCGTGGCAGCTCGCCTGAACAATCACCGAGCGCTCGATGCCCAGATGCTTGTGGAGCGCGAACAGCGTCTCCTTGCCGGCGTCGACGGGGGTGTAGGTGCGGCCGGGCGCATACGGGAAGCGATCGCCGGGGCCGAACACATGGCAATGCGCGTCGCAGGCGCCGGCAGGCAGCTTGGTCTCGGGCGTCTTCGGGTGCGTGTCGTAGGGAAGGCCGCCGGCGGCCGGTTCGGTTGGGGCGTTCATCGCGGTCCTATCCTCACGTCGTCCGGAGCTCGATCGCGTCGATCGAAATTTCGACAACTGTCTAAATCAACCGATCGTGGATGGAAAGCGACAGCAGGCATGTCGAAATGGGGGAGCTCGCGATGGGGCTCCGGGGCCCAGGCCCCCGGCCAGCCGGTGTCCACTTGGCCTGGAAACGCTCAAGGCTCACCTGGAGAAGATCATTTCCTTGGCGGCGACCAGCGCGCCGACGGTGATCAGCACGCAGGCGGCAATCACCGGCCAGGTGAACGCGCCATAGCCGAACGCGATCAGAAGCAGGGTGGAGAGCAGCGGCGCCAGATAGGCCGAGGCGCCCAGCACCTGGATGTTGCCGCGCTTTAGCCCGTAGTCCCAGGTGAAGAAGGCCGCGCCCACCGGCAAAAGGCCGAGGGCCAGGATCGCGCCCCATTGGCCCGGACTGGCCGGCCAGATGGTCTTCTCCAGCGCCAGATGGCAGAGGAAGGAGAGGGCGGCCGTCGCCAGGCAGAAGCCGGCCACCGCATCGGTGGGGACCTGCCCGAAGCGCCGCGAAATCACCGAATAGCTCGACCAGGTGAGCGCTGAGAGGATCGCCGCGCCGTAGCCGAGCGCATATTCCGGCTCCAGGGCGAAACCTTTGCCCTTGGTGACCAGGAGCGCGGCGCCCACGAGACCGAGCCCCGCGCCCGCCAGATGGAACCAGCGCAGTCGCTCGCCCGGCAAAAGCCCGGAGAACAGAACGATCAACAACGGCCAGAGATAGTTGATCAGGTTCGCCTCCACCGGCGGGGCATTCCGGAGCGAGGTGAAATAGAGAAAGTGGAAGCCGAACAGGCCGAGCACGCCGACGAGCCAGGGTGCCAGCGGCTGGCGCAACGCTTTGAACGATCCGGACCGGAGCCGGACCACGATCAGCGCCAGCGTTCCGGAAAAGGCAAAGCAGAGCGCGTTCATCAGGAACGGCGGCACCTCGCCGGAGGCGGCCGTGAACAGGCCCAGCGTGGCCCACATCAGAACGGCGGTAAGCCCGACCAGGGTCGCGGCGACGGGAGAGGAAGAGGGCATGGTACCGTTGTCGTCGGGAAAAGGCAGGGGACGCGAGCGGGTCGCGCCTTTGGGTCGCGTTGTCGCCGGGACGCGCGTCGGCATCAATAGCGCGACCATCAATCGGAGGAAATTCGATGGATCAGGCAAGCGAGATCCGTGACGGCGAGAAGGCTGTCGACGCGCCACCGCCCGACGATGCCGGCCTCGTCTTTATCGGACGGATCCACACGCCATGGACCTCGCGCGCCGATACGCCGCGCCAGGGCGAAGCGGAGGGGCCGGTCTGCCGTATCGAGGTGTTTTCGCCGTGGGTCGAGGCGCTCGACGGGATCGAGGCCAACGCCAGGCTGGAGGTGCTTTATTGGCTTGATCGCTCCCGCCGCGATCTGGTGTGGCAGGTCCCGAGGAGCCACGGCGAGCCGAAAGGCACCTTCGCGCTGCGCTCGCCGGTGCGCCCCAACCCGATCGGAACGTCGATCGTTACGCTGGACCGGCGCGAAGGCGCGACCTTGTACGTGCGCGGTCTGGATTGTCTCGACGGCACGCCACTTCTCGATCTCAAGCCGGATCGCAAGCGGTGAACGCCGGACCGCCGGTTCCTTGAGATCCACGTCGCCGCTGCACCGGCCGGGCGCCCTCTCATTCCGGCTGTCGACTGGCAGGAAAGGCTTTCACAAAGTCGATGAAGGCGCGCAGCGGCGCCGGCACCAGCCGGCGTCCCGGATAGTATAGAAATGGGCCCGTGAACCGCGGCCACCAGCATTCAAGCACGGGTTCGAGCCGGCCATCGTTGAAATAGGGCTGCAGCCAGTCTTCGAAGAGCGCCACGATGCCCGTTCCGGCGACCGCGGCATCGACGAGCAGATCGGTTGCGCCCCCAATCCTGACCAGCAACGGGCCTTTTGGCTCGATTTCGATCTCTTCGCCGTCGCGTTCGAATTCCCAAGTCAGCATCGCCCCACTCGCGAAGCGGCCCTGAAGGCAGGCGTGACGAAGCAGGTCGCGCGGATGCTCTGGCCGGCCATGGCGATCGAGATAGGCCGGCGAAGCCGCCGTTGCATAGCGTTGGGTCGCTGGGCCGATGGGGACAGCGATCATGTCCTGCTCCAGCCGTTCATCATAGCGGATGCCCGCGTCGCAGCCTGCGGCAAGCACGTCGACGAAGCTTTCGTCCGCGATCACCTCGAGACGAATATCGGGATAAGCGGCCAGAAACGGGGGAACGATCGTCGGCAACACCAGCCGCGCCGCGCTGACCGGAACGTTGAGCCGAAGAGTGCCTGCGGGTCGGTCCCGGAAGCGGTTGACGACATCGAGCGCGGCTTCCACCTCGTTCAGCGCGGGCTCGAGCCGCTCCAAGAGGCGCTGTCCGGCTTCCGTCGGCACCACGCTGCGGGTGGTCCGATTGAGCAACCGCACGCCGAGATCGGCCTCCAGCCGCCTGACCGCGTCGCTCAGCCGTGACGCGCTGGTCCCGCTGGTGCGCGCGCCCTCGCGGAAGCCGTTGGCGCGCGCAACCGCCATGAAGGCGTTGAGATCACCAAGATCGATCGGCACCGTTCCGTATCCCGTACAGCCTGTGCGGATTGTCTCCTATTATCGCACAAGCGGGCAACGCCTAACTCTGGTCCGTCTTCGCAACGGACAGTAGGGGAAACCACTCATGTCCAGTATCGATCAATCTGGCACGTACACGCTCGGCGATCGGGCGGTGAAGCGGCTTGGCTATGGCGCCATGCAGCTTGCCGGTCCCGGTGTTTTCGGTCCGCCGAAGGATCCGGAGGCGGCGATCGCCGTACTTCGCGCGGCGATCGAAAGCGGTGTCGACCATATCGACACCAGCGACTTTTATGGCCCGCACGTCACCAATCAACTGATCCGGGAAGCGCTTTCGCCCTATCCGGAGGATCTGGTTCTCGTGACCAAGATCGGCGCAAAACGCGGGAGCGACGGGTCCTGGCTGCCCGCCTTCGAGCCGGAGGCGGTGGCCGAGGCGGTCGAGGACAACCGGCGCAATCTCGGACGAGACATACTGGATGTCGTCAATCTCAGGATCATGTTCGACGTTCACAAGCCGGCCGAAGGCTCGATCGAGGCACCGCTCACCGCTCTGGCCGAGTTGCAGCAAAAGGGCCTGGTGCGTCATATCGGCCTGAGCAACGTCACCGCGGCCCAGATCGCCGAGGGTCGGAAGATCTGCTCCATCGCTTGCGTGCAAAATCAGTACAATCTGGCGCACCGGGACGACGATGCGCTGATCGACAGCCTTGCCGAGGATGGTATCGCCTACGTGCCGTTCTTCCCGCTGGGCGGCTTCACCCCGTTGCAGTCCTCGGTGCTGTCGAGCGTGGCCGAACGATTGGGCGCGACGCCGATGCAAGTCGCGCTTGCCTGGTTGCTCCGCCGCGCGCCGAATATCCTGCTCATTCCCGGCACGTCCTCGCTCGCCCATCTTCGCGAGAACCTGGCCGCATCCGAATTGGTGCTGCCGGACGCGGCCATCGGAGAGCTGGACGGTATTGCCGCGGGCGCGTTTTAAAAAGCCGGCATGAAAAAGCGGCGGACGATCGCTCGTCCGCCGCTCTGCCCTTTGCCCCTGCGGGTCGCCGCCCGCAGCAAGAGCGTTTCCAGGCCAGGTGAAAACCGGTTGGCCGTCCGGAAACGCGTCGAAACAATGACTTAGACCCGCTCCGTGAGTCCGCGAAAAGCGGAACGAGTCTAAAACGCTCTACTGGCCGCCGCCCAGGCTGTGAATGTAGACGGCGAGCGACTTGACCGTCGTGTCGTCGAGGCGTTCGCCCCAGTTCGGCATGACGCCACCGCGGCCGTGGGTGACGGTCTGCTGGATCGTCTCGATGTCGCCGCCATAGAGCCAGACCTGATCGGTCAGGTTCGGTGCGCCCAGATCCTGGTTGCCCTTGCCTTCCGGCCCGTGACAGACGACGCAGTTCTCCGCGAAAATCTGCTTGCCGGCCTCTACGTCCACATTGGAGGCGGGCTCCAGGCCGGAGAGAGTCCGGACATAGGAAGCGACTTCCCGGATCTGCTTGCGATCCAGAATACCGGAATCTCCGAACGCCGTCATGTCGCCGATGCGGGTGTCGGGATCGGCCTCCGAACGGATGCCATGCTGGATGGTGGTGTGAATGGCGTCCAACGTGCCGCCCCACAGCCAGGCGTCGTCCTGCAGATTGGGATAGCCCGGGCTGCCGGTGGCGCCGGAGCCGTGACAGGGGGCGCAGTTGTCCCCGAACGCCGCCTGGCCCTGGGCCATGGCGAATTCCAGCATGCCGGCATTGGCGTTGATCGCGTTCAGATCGGCCGCCGCGATCTCCTTGCCGAGCTCGGAGCGCTGGGCGACGACCTCCTCGTAGGCGATCTCACCCTGCTTGCGTTGGTTCTCCCCGAGCAGGCCCGGCGTGTAGCCGTTGGCAAGCGGCCAGGCCGGCATCAGGATCCAGTAGATGATGGCGAAGACGATCGAGGCGTAGAAGACCCAGAGCCACCAGCGCGGCAGCGGGTTGTTCAATTCCTTGAGACCGTCCCATTCGTGACCGGTGGTCTCGACGCCCGAAACGGCATCGATTTCCTTCTTGGCCATGGCGGCTTACTCCTGATCGCGCCCGTTTGAACGGTCGCTGTTGGTCTTCCTGTCTTCGTCGAGCGGAATCCGCGCGGCCTCGTCGAAGCTCTTCTTGTTCTTCGGCCATGCGGCGTAGGCGACGATCACCACAAAGACCGCGACGAAGATGACCAGACCCCAAGTCTGGGCGAAGGAGGCAACGTCCTCATAGGTCATGGCATCACCTGTAGTTGGCCTGGTCGTCGTAGACGCTGAAGTCGACGAGCGTCCCGAGCATCTGCAGGTAGGCGATCACCGCGTCGAGTTCGGTCACACGGTTCGGATCGCCGTCGAAATCGCGCACGACCGCATTCGGCCAGCGCTCCAGGAAGGCATCGACGTCGTCGGAGTTGGGATTGGCCTGGGTGCGGAAGTCGATCCGCGCGTTTTTGATCTGCGCCTCGGTGTAGGGCACGCCGAGCTCGGCGTTGGTGGCGACATGTTCTGCGATCAGCTTGTCGTCGACGCGCTCGCCGGCGAGGAACGGATAGCCCGGCATTACCGAGGCCGGCACCACCGAGCGCGGATCCATCAGGTGCGCGCGGTGCCATTCGTCGGAATATTTGCCGCCGACACGGGCGAGATCCGGACCGGTCCGCTTGGAGCCCCACTGGAACGGATGGTCGTACATCGACTCCGCCGCCAGGCTGTAGTGGCCGTAGCGCTCGATCTCGTCACGCATCGGACGGATCTGCTGAGAGTGGCAGAGATAGCAGCCCTCCCGGATGTAGACGTCCCGACCGGCCAGCTCCAGCGGGGTGTAGGGCCGCATGCCCTGCACCTTTTCGATGGTGCTCTTCAGCCAGAACAAGGGGGCGATTTCGACGAGGCCGCCGATCGCAACCACGATCAGGATGCCGACCATCAGCCAGACCGTGTGTTTTTCGAAGAATTGGTGTCTTTGCCAAATCGACATTGTCTCGTCTCTCTCTTACGCGGCCGCAGGCGCTCGCGCGGTCGCGTCGGCCTCGACGTCCACGGCCTCTCCGGCACGGATGGTCATGTAGACGTTGAAGGCCATGATCAGCGCGCCGATCAGGAACAGGATGCCGCCAAGGGCCCGGATCACGTAGAAGGGGTGCATGGCTTCGACGGTCTCGATGAAGGAGTATTCGAGGAAGCCGTAGGAGTTGTAGGCCCGCCACATCAGGCCCTGCAGGATGCCCGACACCCACATCGAGGTGATGTAGAGAACGATGCCGATGGTGGCGATCCAGAAGTGCCAGTTCACGAGCTTGAGCGAGTAGAGCGACTTCTTGTTCCAGAGCCACGGCACCAGGCAGTAGATGGCGCCGAAGGAGACGAAGCCGACCCAGCCGAGCGCGCCGGAGTGCACGTGGCCGATGGTCCAGTCGGTATAGTGGCTGAGCGAGTTGACCGCCCGCACAGACATCAGCGGACCTTCGAAGGTCGACATGCCGTAGAAGGCGACCGAGACCACCAGCATGCGGATGACCGGGTCGGTGCGCAGCTTGTCCCATGCGCCCGAGAGCGTCATCAGACCGTTGATCATGCCACCCCAGGACGGCATCCACAGCATGATGGAGAAGGTCATGCCGAGCGTGGAGGCCCACTGCGGCAGCGAGGTGTAGTGCAGGTGGTGCGGACCGGCCCAGATGTAGAGGAAGATCAGCGCCCAGAAGTGCACGATCGACAGCCGGTAGGAATAGACCGGCCGCTCCGCCCGCTTCGGCACGAAGTAGTACATGATCGCCAGGAAGCCGGCGGTCAGGAAGAAGCCGACCGCGTTGTGGCCGTACCACCACTGAACCATGGCGTCCTGAACGCCCGGCCACACGATGTAGGACTTCGACGAGAACACCGACACCGGCAGCGTCAGGTTGTTCACGACGTGCAGCATCGCGATCGTGATGATGAAGGCGAGGTAGAACCAGTTCGCGACGTAGATGTGGGATTCCTTACGCCGCATCACCGTACCGGCGAAAACCGCCAGATAAAGCACCCAGACCAGCGTCAGCCAGAGATCGGCGTACCATTCCGGCTCGGCGTACTCCTTCGACTGGGTGACACCCATCAGGTAGCCGGTCGCCGCGATGATGATGAAGGCGTTGTAGCCGAACACCACGAACCATGGAGTGACCTCGCCGAACATGCGCACGCGCGAGGTCCGCTGCACCACGTACATCGACGACGCGATCAGCACGTTGCCGCCGAACGCGAAGATCACAGCGGAGGTGTGCAGCGGGCGCAGCCTGCCGAAATTCAAGAACGACAGATCGAAGTTCAGGTGCGGAAAGGCGAGCTCGAGCGCGATGTAGACGCCGGCGAGGAAACCGGCCACGCCCCAGAACACCGACGCAAGCGTCGCAAACCGCACCGGACCCATATGATAGTTGGGCAGCCCGTCGATTTCCTGTGGCACCGGAGCCGTCGGCCGATCGATGTAGCGCTTGATCAGGAAGAACAGGCCGGCGCCTGCCATAATGGCGCCCATAACCCCGTGAACACTCATGGGCGTGTCGGTGGCCTTGCCCGCGACCAGGAGACAGGCGAGTGTGAGGCAAGCGAGGAAGAGGGCGTAGATCCCTTCCTCAAGGGTCATGAGCTTGTTTTCGTGAACTGTTGCGGCATGCGCCATAATTTCGACTCCGGTCGGCATGACGGCGGGACGGCGCGACGGGATGGCCGGCCATTCGATGGGACCCTAGATGGCCCCGATAAGGTCGCCTTGACGTAGGTCAAGCTGCCCCACGGGGGCGAGTGTGCGTGGCGTCGCAGCAACGATGCGTGCGAGCCTGGCGCAAGCTTGCCGAAGACCCTTCAAAAGCTGTCGGAAGACCGGAAATGCCGTCGGACGATCCGCTGAGGCGCTCAATCGCGGAAGCGATTGGCGATCCAGGGCAACGCGAGCGTGATCGCGATGAAGCGGATGAAGTGAAGGCTCGCCACGTAGGCGGCATCGAAGCCGAGCAGGAAGGCGAGCGTCGTCATCGATTCTAGGGCGCCGGGGGAAAGCGCGAGAATCACCTGGCCTGCAGGGAGGCCGCTGACGGCGATCAGTCCGACCGCCGATGCAAGCGCGACCGCGAGCCCGGCCAGCAGGGCGCTGAGAGATGTGGCGACGAGCCGGATGAGCAAGCCGCGATCGGTGCCGGCAAAGCGGGTGCCGATGACGCCGCCCAGCACGAGGTAGCCTGGAATCAGAAGCCAGCCCGGCATCCAGGTCGAAACGATTCCGGTCACGTGGAGGATGCCGCTCGTCAGAAGCGCGCCCAACAGAACGCCGGCGCTTTGGCCGATTTTCAGGAATAGATAGCCCGCCGCCGCCCCGGCGGTGACGAGCAGCACGAGATCGCCGATGCCGGCCTCGGGGTGGGCGGCCGCGGTCGTCGGCGGCGTGGAATCGGCGCCGAAGAGGCCGATCAGAGGCGGCAGCACCGCGACCAGGAACAGAAGCCGCACCGACTGGGCAAGCGCGACCCGGCGCATATCGACGCCGTCGGCCATGGCGACCGCCAGGACGTAGGAGAGCGCGCCCGGCACGCTGCCGTAAAAGGCCGACATCCGGTCCCAGCCGCCGAAGCGGTGCAGCACCCAGTAGGCGATGGCGGTGACCAGCACGGTCGTTATCAGCACGAAGACGATGGACAGCGGCCAGGAGCCGATCCGATCCAGCGTGTCGGGGGTGACGCTGGAGCCCATGCCGATACCGAGCACCAGGAAGGCGACTTGGCGGACAGCATTGGGGATGCCGACCGGCGTTCCGGAAATCGCCGCGATCGCCACGGCCACGGCCGCACCGGAGAGCCAGCCGGCCGGAATGCCGATCCACGTGAACAGGCCGCCGCCGACCAAGGCGAGGATCAAAGTGAGCGGAAGTCTGCGAAAGAGGAGGAGGGTATCGCGGGTCACTGCGGCTCTATGCGATGCCCAGACGGCGGAGACAAGGCTGCCCTGCGCATATCTGCCGTGTCGTGCGCGGCAGACCATCCGACATTCGAAGGGAAGAGCGCGTTCCTCGCCCCTCATTATTGACGGTGATCAATGTTTGATCGGGTTCCGCGCGGCAAAGTGGATCCATGGATGCGCTCGCGGAAAAATACGCCACACGAGCGGTGCCGAGATACACATCGTATCCCACCGCGCCGCACTTCACTGACGCCGTCGATGCTGACGTCGCCGCGCAGTGGCTCGGCGCGCTCCCGGCGGCGACGCCGACCTCGATCTATCTGCACGTCCCCTATTGCCGTGAGATGTGCACCTATTGCGGATGCACCACCAAGGCCACCCGGCGCCTCGATCCGGTGCTCGACTATGTGGAGACCCTGAAGCGCGAGATCGCGTTGGTGCACGCCGCCATCGGAACGCGTCTGCCGGTTACGCATCTGCACTGGGGCGGCGGCACGCCGAGCCTGGTGCCGGGGCCCGTCTTTTTGGAATTGACCGCCCGCTTGCGTGAGGCCTTCGCACTGTCCGATGCGGCCGAGCAGGCGATCGAGCTCGATCCGCGCACCGTCGATCGCAATCTTGCCAGCACGCTGGTGAAGGCGGGCATCAACCGCGTTTCGCTCGGCATCCAGGACACCGATCCGGCGGTGCAGCAAGCGATCGGACGCGTGCAGCCCGACGAGATCGTGCAGACCGTGTTCGAAGACCTGCGCGCCGCGGGGCTTACCGGCATCAATGCCGACTTGATGTACGGCCTGCCGCACCAGACCGCCGAGACGGTGCGCCACACCGTCGACACCATCGCCAAGTTCGCGCCGTCGCGCGTCTCCGTGTTCGGCTATGCCCATGTTCCCTGGGTCAAAACCCATCAGCGGCTGATCGACGAGGCGACGCTACCGGACGCCAACGCTCGGCTGGAGTTGGAAGCGACCATGCGCCGGGCGCTGGAAGCCGCCGGCTATGTCGCGATCGGGCTCGACCATTTTGCCTTGCCCGACGACACCATGGCGTGCGCGATGCGCGGCGGCACGTTGAAGCGCAACTTCCAGGGCTACACCACCGATACGGCGGAAGCTCTGATCGGGCTCGGCGCGTCGGCGATCGGCAAGCTGCCCCAGGGCTATGTCGCCAATGCGGCCGATGTCGGAAACTGGCGGCGGGCGATCGAGGCCGGCCAGCTCGCGACCGTGCGGGGATTTGCGCTGTCCAGCAGCGATTGCCTGCGGGCGGCGATCATCGAGCGGCTGATGACGGCCTATGAAGTCGATCTTGCCGATCCCGCCCTTGCGCGTTACGGCGACGGTCTTGCTCTGTTGGACGAGGCGGAGTCGGCGCTCGCGGAGCCGATTGCCGACGGCCTCGCCGTGCTCGATGGCGCTCGCCTCACGGTCACCGCTCGCGGGCGCGCCTATGTCCGCATCCTGGCGGCCTGTTTCGACGCCTATCTGGCGACCGGCCGAGCGCGTCATTCCATGGCCGTCTGAGGCGGCCCGGCTCCAGCGCTGTACAGCCTACGGTTTCCTCCTCTTTGCACCGCCGTAAAATGCCTCCATTCTCGCCGTGCGATCGGTGGGAAGACGAGAAGGGTGCGTATGGACGCGAAGGCGCCAGGGGGAGACGCGACGATCTCTGCCGGGCCGCGGCCGCGCCTGGAGCGCGTCAGCGGCCGGTTGCAACTCCGCACCAAGCGGTCCGATGCCGATGGCGGAACGGCGATCGATCAGAGCCGGCAGGAAGGCTCTTTCAAGGTCCGCTATCCCCGCCTTTATGACGGTGCCGGGCTCGAAGCGGTGGTGCTCAACACCGCCGGCGGCGTCACGGACGGCGATCGCTTCGCTCTCCAAGCCACGGCCGTCGCCGACACCCATCTGACGCTCACCACCCAGGCTGCCGAACGGGTCTACCGCGCGCTCGACGGCGAGGCGCGGCTCGATGTCCGGCTTGCGGCGGAAGCAGGCGCCACGCTGTTCTGGCTCCCCCAGGAAACGATTCTCTACGATGGTGGCCGGCTCGCGCGGTCTTTCGACATATCCTTTCATCCCTCGGCCCGTATCTTGCTTTGCGAGATGGTCGTTCTCGGACGCACGGCGCACGGGGAGACGGTGCGTGAGGGCCTGCTGACCGATCGCTGGCGCGTGCGCCGGGGTGGGGCGCTGGTCTATGCCGACGCGCTTCGTCTCGACGGGGCGATTGCGGAGAGGGCGGGCGGACCGGCGACGCTTTCCGGCGCGCGCGCCTTTGCCTCGCTGGTTTGGGTTGCGCCGGATGCGGAGGAGCGGTTGGACGCGTTGCGAGCGCTGTTCGACGATCCGGCCATGACGGCGGGCGCCAGCGCGTGGGACGGGATGCTGGCGATCCGGCTGGTCGCAGCCGATGCGGCACGGCTGCGGGCGATGGTCACGGCGCTCGTTGCCCATCTCGCCGGCACGGTGCCTCGGGTCTGGGCAATTTAGCCGGATCTCCGGGTTTGGGAGACGGCGGAGAAGGAGGAAACGGTGCAGCTGACACCGCGGGAAAAAGACAAGCTTCTGGTCTCTATGGCCGCCATGGTCGCGCGCCGCCGGCTGGAGCGCGGCGTGAAGCTCAATCACCCCGAAGCGGTCGCGTTGATCGCGGACTTCGTTGTGGAGGGTGCCCGCGATGGCCGGACGGTGGCCGACCTGATGGAAGCCGGCGCCCATGTCGTCACCCGCGAGCAGGTGATGGAGGGCGTGGCCGACATGGCCCATCACGTTCAGGTCGAGGCGACCTTTCCCGACGGCACCAAGCTCGTCACCATCCATCGTCCTATTCGGTAGAGCGGGAATGAGGCACCGGTTTTCAGCCCGCATCCCGCTCTATAACGAATGAGATCCAGCGAGGGCTTTTCCCCATGATCCCAGGTGAAATCCTCTGCGCCGACGGCGAGATCGAGCTGAACGCGGGCCAGCCCGCGCTCACGTTGACGGTCGCCAACACCGGCGACCGGCCGGTTCAGGTCGGAAGCCACTACCATTTCTTCGAGGTGAACGACGCGCTCGCGTTCGACCGCGAGGAGACGCGGGGCATGCGCCTCGATATTCCCGCCGGCACGGCAGTGCGCTTCGAGCCCGGCCAATCGCGCGATGTGACACTGGTTCCGATGTCCGGCGCCCGAAAGATCTACGGTTTCCAGGGCAAGGTGATGGGGGCCCTATGAGCGAACCGAACCCCGGTGCGGCCCGTTCCTGACGACCACAGCAACGCGAGGAAAAATCATGCCCGTGACGCTCGAAGGATCCTGCCATTGCGGCGCAGTGTCGTTCTCCGTGGAGAGCCACACGCCGTACCCCTATCAGCGTTGCTACTGCTCGATCTGCCGCAAGACCGGCGGGGGCGGCGGCTACGCCATCAACATCATGGGCGATGCCGACACGCTGAAGATCGAGGGCGCCGACGCGATCGGGATGTTCCACGCCAAGCTCTACGAGGACGACGGCTCCTGCGAGATCTCGTCCGGCGAGCGGCGCTTCTGCACCAAATGCGGTTCGGCGCTGTGGGTTTACGACGCCGCCTGGCCGGAGCTGATGCACCCGTTCGCCTCCGCGATCGACACCGACCTGCCGGTGCCGCCGGAGAGCGTGCACCTGCTGCTTGCCTCCAAGGCGTCCTGGGTGGAGCCCCAGGTCGGCCCCAACGACCAGTGCTTCGAGGGCTATCCCAACGAGTCAATCGAGGGTTGGCACAAGAGCCGAGGTCTGTGGGTGGAGTGACGGATTCCGGCAGAAGGGAAGGCGGGCGTGTTTTCGTCCGTCTTCCGTCGACGCCGTTCCAACGACATTCAGACGAGACAGATCTTCCGAACCGGAGCCGCCCATGCCCGCCAAGATCTCCCGTGAGGCCTATGCCCACATGTTCGGCCCGACCGTGGGCGACAAGGTGCGGCTCGCCGACACCGAGCTGTTCGTCGAGGTCGAGCGCGACCACACCATCTACGGCGAGGAGGTGAAGTTCGGCGGCGGCAAGGTGATCCGCGACGGCATGGGCCAGTCCCAGGCGACGCGGGCGGAAGGGGCCGTCGACACCGTCATCACCAATGCGCTGGTGATCGACCACACCGGCATCTTCAAGGCCGATATCGGCCTGAAGGACGGCCGCATCGCCGGCATCGGCAAGGCCGGCAACCCGGACATCCAGCCCGGCGTCGACATCGTGATCGGCCCCTCGACGGAGGCGATCGCGGGCGAGGGCAAGATCCTGACCGCCGGCGGCTTCGACGCCCACATCCACTTCATCTGCCCGCAGCAGATCGACGACGCGCTCTATTCCGGCGTCACCACGATCCTGGGCGGCGGCACCGGACCGGCGACCGGCACCAACGCCACCACCTGCACCCCCGGCCCCTGGCACATCGCACGCATGATCCAGGCCGCCGACGGCTTTCCGATCAATATCGGCTTTTCCGGCAAGGGCAATGCCTCGCGGCCCGATGGCCTCGCCGAACAGATCCTGGCCGGCGCCTGTGCGCTCAAGCTGCACGAGGACTGGGGCACCACGCCGGCGGCGATCGACACCTGCCTCTCCGTCGCCGACGATCTGGACGTGCAGGTGATGATCCACACCGACACGCTGAACGAGTCGGGCTTCGTGGAAAACACCATCGCCGCCATCAAAGGCCGGACGATCCACGCCTTTCACACCGAGGGCGCCGGTGGCGGCCACGCCCCGGACATCATCAAGGTGTGCGGGCTGGGGAACGTCATTCCGTCCTCGACCAACCCGACCCGGCCCTATACGGCGAACACCATCGACGAGCATCTCGACATGCTGATGGTGTGCCATCATCTGGACGAGTCGATCCCGGAAGACGTGGCGTTTGCCGAAAGCCGCATCCGCAAGGAGACCATCGCGGCGGAGGACATCCTCCACGATATGGGCGCCTTCTCCATCATCGCTTCCGACAGCCAGGCGATGGGCCGCGTCGGCGAGGTCGTGATCCGCACCTGGCAGACGGCGCACAAGATGAAGGTGCAGCGCGGGCGGCTCACCGAAGAGACCGGCGACAACGACAATCTGCGGGTCCGGCGCTATGTCGCCAAGTACACCATCAATCCCGCGATCGCCCACGGCATGAGCGCGCACATCGGCTCCGTCGAGGTCGGCAAGCGGGCCGATCTGGTGCTGTGGGATCCTGCCTTCTTCGGCGTGAAGCCGGATCTCGTGCTGCTCGGCGGGATGATCGTCGCCGCGCCAATGGGCGACCCGAATGCCTCCATCCCGACGCCGCAGCCGGTGCACTACCGGCCAATGTTCGGCGCCTTCGGCAAGGCGCTCGGGGCGTCCGCCGTCTCCTTCGTGTCCAAGGCGTCGCTGGATGCGGGCCTCGCCGCCGAGCTCGGCACCGCCAAGGCGATGATCGGGGTGGAGAACACCCGCGACATCTCCAAGGCCTCCATGGTGCTCAACAACGCCACGCCGGAGGTGGACGTCGACCCGGAGACCTACGAGGTGCGGGCGAACGGCGAGCTTCTGACCTGCCCGCCGCTGGAGGTTCTGCCGATGGCGCAGCGCTATTTTCTGTTTTGAGTGCTGGTGATGGTCCGATGGGCATGACGAAAAATCAGATCTCCGCTCATTCCCGCGAAAGCGGGAATCCATGGGGAGTTGGAGAGAGAACGCAGCATTTCGGCGGTGAGTGTCGTGGGCTTCTTCTTGTGGAACGAAAGCCGCAGTCGCCCCGTCGGACCGCAGCAGCCCGATGGATTCCCGCTTTCGCGGGAATGAGCGGAGTGTGTGGACCTGCCGGCGCTCATTCTCCCAAGTGTGAGATGACCGGGCCATGCTGAAAGCCTCCACCGTCCTCCTCGCCGGTAGCTACGCCGATCCCGTCGACGCCGTCACGCTCGACCATGACGGCCGGCATCGCCGCCGGATCGCGCTCACCGGCAATGGCGGGCTCTCCTTCCTATTGGATCTGCCGGAAGCAGTGGCGCTGCGCCATGGCGACGGGCTGCTTCTGGAGGACGGCCGGGTGGTGGCCGTCGAAGCCGCACCGGAACCGCTGACCCAGGTCACGGCCGCAGATCCGCATCATCTGCTGCGGTTGGCCTGGCATCTCGGCAACCGGCACCTGCCGGCGATGATCGAAGACGGCCGCATCCTGATCCGGCGCGATCACGTCATCTCCGACATGGTGCGCGGGCTGGGCGGCGAGGTCACTGACATCGAGGCGCCGTTCGATCCCGAAGGCGGCGCCTATGGCGGTCATTCCCACGCCCACAGCCACAGCGAGACCCACAGCCACGCCCACAGCCACAGCGAGACCCACAGCCACACGCACAGCCATTCCCATGGTCACGGGCATTCGCACAGCCACAGCCACAGCCATGCGCACGCCCATGGGGCCGGCGAAGGCCATGAGCACTGACGCCGCTGGCCTCTACCGGCTGATGGCCTGGCTCTCGCCCTCCTATCCGGTGGGGGCGTTCACCCTCAGCCATGGCCTGGAATGGGTGGTGGAGGAGGGCACGGTCGGTGACGTCCACGCTCTGGTCGCCTGGGTCGAAGATGTCCTCGCCCATGGTGCCGGCCGGCAGGATGCCATCCTGCTTGCCGAGGCTTGGCGGGCACGGCGGCGTGATGTCGGCCATCTACCTCAGGACTTGGCCCCATCCTCCGCTCATTCCCGCGACAGCGGGAAGCCGTGGGGAGCTGAAGGTGGAGCTCAAGGGTTTGTTGATACCTCCGAAGGTCCGGCTGGCCATGCGCAAACGCCTTGGACGTCGAGCCCTACGGCAGATGCCCTATGGATTCCCGCTTTCGCGGGAATGAGCGGAGATTGGGGGGAGGCCCTCTCCCTTACCGATGTCATCGAGCTTGCCGCGGCCCTGAACCCGTCGAAGGAACGCCGGACGGAGACGATTTCCCAGGGTGAGGCCTTCAAAAAGATCACCGAAACCGCCTGGCCCGCTGCCCACCCCTGGCCCGAGGGCCCGCTCGCCTATCCGGTCGCGGTTGCGATCGCTGCCGCCGACCATGAGGTCGGCCTGTCCGCCACGCTGACGGCCTATTTGCACGCCTTCGCCGCCAATATCGTGTCCGCCGGGGTTCGGCTGATCCCGCTCGGCCAGAGCGACGGTCAGCGCGCGATCGCCCAGCTCGAGCGCCCGATTGCCGAAGTCGCCGCGGCCGCCAACGCCTCCACCCTCGACGATCTCGGTGGCTCTGCGCTCCTCGCCGACATCGCGTCGATGCGTCACGAGACCCAGTACACGAGGTTGTTCCGCACATGACCAGCTCCCCGAACGGTCCTCTTCGCGTCGGCATCGGCGGTCCCGTCGGCTCCGGCAAGACGGCGCTGATGGAGGCGCTGTGCAAGGCGATGCGCGAGCGCTACGACATCGCGGCGATCACCAACGACATCTACACCAAGGAAGACGCGCTGATCCTGACGCGCGCCGGCGCGTTGCCCGTGGAGCGGATCCTGGGCGTGGAAACCGGCGGTTGCCCGCACACCGCGATCCGCGAGGACGCCTCCATCAATCTCGCCGCGATCGCTGAAATGCGCGGTAAGTTTCCAGACCTCGACGTGGTGTTGATCGAATCCGGGGGCGACAATCTCGCCGCCACCTTCTCGCCTGAGCTGGCGGACCTCACCATCTACGTCATCGACGTGTCGGCAGGTGAAAAGATCCCCCGCAAAGGCGGCCCCGGCATCACCCGCTCCGATCTTCTGGTCATCAACAAGATCGACCTTGCCGACATGGTCGGCGCCTCGCTGGAGGTGATGGACGCCGACACCAAGCGTATGCGCGGCGAGCGGCCTTACGTTTTCACCAATCTGAAAACCGGGGAGGGGCTGGAAACGGTATTAACCTTCCTGGTCGAAAAGGGTGGGCTGACGCCGTCGAAGGCAGCCTGATATCCGATCCTCGCCGCCTTTCGCTGCCACTTGCCCGTTCATCGGAGGCGCAAATGGAGCGAACGGGATGATTTTACGGGCGGCGGCAGTTTTTATCCTGGTGTGGTGCGGGACACTCTCGGCGCGGGCGGCGGACGTCTGCACGATCGTGGCTGATGCGGCCAGCGGTGGAGTCGTTCTGGAGGAGGGCGACTGCGACACCCGCGTGACTCCGGCCTCCACCTTCAAGGTCGCGCTCGCCGTCATGGGTTTCGATGCGGGTGTCCTGAAAGGGTCGCACGATCCTGTGCTCCCGTTCAAAGAGGGCTACGTCGCCTGGCGCAAGGAGTGGAAACAGCCGACCGATCCCACCTCCTGGCTGAAATATTCCGTGGTCTGGTACTCCCAGCAAATCGCCCATTCGCTCGGCATGGAGAGGTTCCGTCGCTACGCTCAGGCGTTCGACTACGGGAATGCCGACGTCTCCGGCGATTTTGGAAAGAACAACGGCCTCGATCGTGCCTGGATCGCCTCGTCGTTGAAAATCGCACCCAGGGAGCAGGTGACCTTCCTGCAGAAGCTCGTCGCCGGAAGGCTCCCGGTGTCTGAGCAGGCGATGGCGCTGACCCGTGAGATTGTCGAGACCCGGCCGGCGGGGGATGGCTGGACCATCCACGGCAAAACCGGGGCCGCCGCCTCGAAGACGGCCGCCGGCGAGATCGTGCGCGGCCGCCCCTGGGGTTGGTATGTCGGCTGGGCGAGCAAAGGGGATCGGACCTATGTCTTCGCCCATTTGATTCGGGACGAGAGCAAACAGTCCTCACCGCCCGGCTTTCGCGCGCGCGATGCCTTCATTGCGGCATGGCCGGAGCGGGCTGAACGGCTCTAAAGCATTTCCAGGCCAAGTGGAGACCGGTTGGCCGTCCGGAAATGCGCCAAAATAAAGGGTTAGAGCCGTTCCGCGATTCCGTGAAAAGCTGAACGACTCTAATCGGGTTGCGAGTGGGACGGCCCCGCCGTCTAATCCCCGGCTTCGACCGCTCGGTGTCGGAGCGGAGATGAAGATGACGGATTCGGTCAATGGTGCGGCCTTTGAGACGCCGCTTGGCTGGTGCGGCTTTGCCTGGGGCGAGGCCGGCATCGTGCGTGCGTGCCTGCCAGAGGCGGACCCGGAGGCGGTTCTGGCCCGTCTTGGCCAGGATGGACACCGGATCGTGGTCGCGCCGCTTCCCGAAGGCTTGCGGATTGCCGCCGATCAGGTGTCGGCACTTTTGCGTGGGGAGAACGCCGACCTGTCTTGGGTTGAGATCGACACCAGCGCGCTGGCGGCGTTTGAGCGCGGCGTCTATCGCATCTGCCGGGAGATCCCGCGCGGGAAGACGCTCACCTACGGCGATGTCGCGTTCCGGCTTGGCGATGTGTCTCAGTCGCGGGCGGTCGGCGTGGCGCTCGGAAAGAACCCCTTTCCGCCGATCGTGCCGTGCCATCGGGTGCTGGGCGCCGACGGTAGGATGGTGGGCTTTTCCGCCACCGGCGGCGTTGCGCTCAAGCGCCGAATTCTGGTGATCGAAGGGGCCCTACCCGACCAGGCGGACCTGTTCGGGTAGGGTGGTCTCCGGTTACCGGTTATCGAGTTGCGCGCGCACGCGCCTGAGACCGAGTTCCGTGATCCGGTAGGGCGCTCCGCCCCGCGAGATCACGAGCCTGCGACGTTTCAACTTCCGGAACAGCGGGAGGGAGCATCCGCGCCAATGCCAGCCGTCACGAGTGACGACGATGCAGTCCGCGACTTTGCCCCGGTCGTCCTTTTGGACCTGGAGCACGCCGCCTTGAGCGAGCAGGTGCAGAACCCGCTGCTCGTCCTTTGAAATATCCATGAGAATTCGAAGCCCACATGCGGACAACACGACGCGTCTCGCAGCCGACGCATGCGAGAGCTGTTGTTTCGCAAGGCCCGGCCAGTGCGACCGGGCCCTTACTGGGACTCCGAAAATGTGCGCATAAACGCTCCGAGAATGAGAAGCGTTAGGTGGTGTATGCGCCGGCAAACGCAAGAGTGCCGGCGCTTCACGTCAATCGTGGAACGGATCCAGCCGTCTCCACCTGATCGGATAAGGCTTTAACCGTTGGCGATGTACTGGGCGCCGTTGGCCGTGACCACCGAGCCGGTCATGAAGGATGCGCCCTCCGAGGCCAGGAACACCACGATCGCGGCGATCTCTTCCGCCTTGCCGAGCCGGCCGACCGGGATCTGGGCGACAATGCTTTCCAGCACTTTCTCCGGCACGGCCGCGACCATGTCGGTATCGATATAGCCTGGACAGATGGCGTTGACGGTGATGCCCTTGCGAGCATTCTCCTGGGCGATGGCCTTGGTGAAGCCGATCACGCCGGCCTTGGCGGCGGAGTAATTGGCCTGGCCCATCTGGCCCTTCTGGCCGTTGATCGACGAAATGTTGACGATGCGACCATAGCCGCGATCGCGCATGCCGTTGATCACCGGACGCGTCATGCAGAACATCGACGACAGGTTGGTGTCGATGACCTCTTTCCACTGCTCCCAGCTCATCTTGTGGAGCGTGGCGTCGCGCGTGATGCCGGCATTGTTGACGAGCACGTCGATCGGGCCGAGCGCGGCCTCCACCTGGGCCACGCCGGCCTCGGCGGCTTCGTGATCGCTCACATCGAACTTGAAGATCTCGATTCCGGTTTCGGCCTTGAATGCCTCGGCCTTTTCGACGTTGCCGGCAAAGTTGGCCGCGACGGTATAGCCTGCGTCCTTCAGGCCTT
The DNA here is from genome assembly GCF_040750475.1 of Amorphus sp. 3PC139-8. NCBI lineage: Bacteria > Pseudomonadati > Pseudomonadota > Alphaproteobacteria > Hyphomicrobiales > Amorphaceae > Amorphus > Amorphus sp. 3PC139-8. Next base: position 59,125 of record NZ_JABJVY010000025.1, read on the forward strand.
TGGAAATGGCGGCTCCGATACCGCGGGTTCCCCCGGTGACGAGCGCAACCTTACTCATACTGCCTCCCTCCAATTGGTGGACTGTCTGCGATTTGGGTGGGTGATGATGATGCCGCGGGCTGTGCGAGCGCGCGTACATCTAACCCGGAACCGTGACATTCCAATGCCGAATAATGCGGCGAACGTGCCTTAACTTCATGATCCGGAACCGCTTTCTTCGCAGGCCGAACCCGAAGTGGACGCCGCCGCCCGCTCCGACCTTCCGCTAACCTCCCTGACGTGCCGCTGGTTTGATCGCGCGCAAATTCCGCCTGCTACACCGTTGCGTCGGATTGGCGCGGTCGTCCAACGGTCAATGGGACCGTAGCCGATCGAGACGCGGCGTAAAGCGATAAGGTGTCCGAAACCGGATTGCTCACGCACAAAAAAGGGGCCGCCCTGCGGACGGCCCCCGTGCTTGCGGATCCGGGACGAAACGTCAGTCGCGCTCGACGCACATGGCCACGCCCATGCCGCCGCCGATGCACAGCGTGGCGAGACCCTTCTTGGCGCCGCGGCGCTTCATCTCGAACAGGAGCGTGATGAGCACGCGGTTGCCCGAGGCGCCGATCGGGTGGCCAAGCGCGATCGCGCCGCCATTGACGTTCACGATCGCCGGATCCCAGCCCATGTCCTTGTTGACCGCGCAGGCCTGAGCGGCGAAGGCCTCGTTGGCTTCGACCAGCTCAAGATCTTCCGGCTTCCAGCCGGCCTTCTCCAGCGCCTTGCGCGAGGCGGGGATCGGGCCGGAGCCCATGATCGACGGATCGACGCCGGCCGTCGCCCAGGACACGATTCGCGCAAGCGGCTCCACGCCGCGCTTGGCCGCATCCGCGCCGCGCATCAGCACAACGGCCGAGCCGCCGTCGTTGATGCCGGAGGCATTGCCGGCGGTCACGGTGCCGTCCTTCTCGAACGCCGGGCGCAGCTTGGCCACGCCTTCGAGGGTCGCGCCGAGGCGAATATACTCGTCGTCCTCGACGATCTTCTCGCCCTTGCGCTCTTTGATGGTGACGGGAATGATCTCGTCCTTGAACTTACCGGCCTTCTGAGCGGCTTCGGCCTTGTTCTGGGAGGCGACGGCGAATTCGTCCTGCATCTCGCGGGTGATCTGCCACTGGCGCGCCACGTTCTCCGCGGTGCCGCCCATGTGGTAGCCGTTGAAGATGTCCCAGAGACCGTCCTTGATCATGGTGTCGATGAACGACACGTCGCCCATCTTGTGACCGGCGCGCAGATGGGCGGCATGGGGCGATAGCGTCATGTTCTCCTGGCCGCCGGCCACGATGATGTCGGCGTCGCCGGTGGCGATCTGCTGCATGCCGATGCAGACGGTGCGCAGGCCCGAGCCGCAAACCTGGTTCAGCGTCCAGGCGGTTTTCTCCTTCGGCACGCCGGCATGTATGGCCGCCTGGCGGGCGGGGTTCATGCCCTGTGCCGCCGTCAGCACCTGGCCCATGATCACTTCGTCGACCTCGTCCGGGGCGATGCCGGCACGCTCGATCGCGCCGGAAATGGCGATCTTGCCGAGATCGGCCGCCGGGGTGGTGGCGAAGGAGCCGTTGAACGCGCCGATCGCCGTGCGGGCGCCGCTGGCAATCACGATTGAATCCTGGCTCATCGGATACCTCCGAGGGTTGAGAGAGCTTGGGGCCGCAGCCTCTCGACCGCCTCTCCGGCGGTCGGATCGGCGACCCGTCGAGGTCGTGGTCCTTATGTGGGGCGTCTTGGTCCGCCGGTGAACCTGCCCCCTGAGGCGTCGGTTCGCGCTGACTAGAGACCGGCCATCGCCCGCCTGTCAACGTCGCTGCTCATGCCTGCGGACTGGCTCTGTTGCGGCATTGCAAATTGTGATGTGGCATCGCGGCAAGCGAACCCGTATCGTACCCCCAACAGGCCCGACCGGGCCGGGTAAAGGGAGGTCGACGCACGCAATGGCGAAGACAGACGAGCCCACTGTCATCAAAAAGTACGCCAACAGGCGGCTCTATAACACCGGGACCAGCACCTACGTCACGCTCGAGGACCTCGCCGAGATGGTGAAGGCCGAGGAGGACTTCATTGTCTTCGATGCCAAGACCAGCGAAGACATTACGCGCTCGGTGCTGACCCAGATCATCTTCGAGCAGGAGAACAAGGGGCAGAATCTGCTACCGATCTCCTTCCTGCGCCAGCTCATCCGCTTCTACGGCGATTCCATGCAGACGCTGGTGCCGCCCTATCTGGAATATTCGCTGGAATCGTTCGTGCGCGACCAGGAGAAGTTCCGCCAGCAGATGGCCTCGACCTTCGGCGTCAGTCCGTTCGATACGCTCGACGAACAGGTGCGGCGCAACACCGAGATGTTCGAGCGTGCCATGCGCATGTTCATGCCGTTCGGCGCCGGTGGCGAGGGCGGCGAGCGACCGGGACATGCCGATCCCGGTCAAGCCACGGCACCCGGCGAATCCAAAAGCGACCTTGACGAGATGAAACGCCAGCTTGCGGAGATGCAGAAGCAGCTCAACAACCTGGCCGGCGGCGGCTCGTCCTCGTCGTCCTAGAGCGTTTTCACAGGCCAAGTGGAAACCGTTGGCCGTCCGGAAATGCGTCGAAACAATAATTTAGACCCGCTCTGCGATTCCGAGAAAAGCGGAACGAGTCTAAGCCTTTCCGCTCAGATGGAGACATCAGAGCGAGCGGATCTGCTCCAAGCCGCCCGAATTCTTAGATTCTGACTGTTATCGGAGGCCGTCGATGACGGAACTGACCCTCGACCATGCTCGGACGATTATCGAAACCGCCTTCGCCAAGGGCGAGGAGCTCGGCCTGAAGCCGTTGGGCGTCGTCGTGCTCGACGCCGGCGGCCACCCGGTCGCGATGATGCGCCAGGACGGCTCGAGCTTCATGCGTCTCGATATTGCCGGCGGCAAAGCCTATGGCGCCATCGGCGTTGGACGCGGCAGCCGCTTTCTGAACGATGCGGCGATCGAGCGGCCGCACTTCGTCGCGGCCCTTTCGGGTGTGGCCGGGGGACGCATGGTCCCGGTGCCGGGCGGAGTCGTCATCAAGGATACCGAGGGTCGGGCGCTCGGCGGGGTTGGCGTATCCGGCGACACCTCGGACAATGACGAAGCCTGCGCCGTTGCCGGTATCGAAGCAGCCGGCCTCGTGGCCATCGTGGACTGAGCCCACTTTGGAAAAGCAGAAACGGGGCCTTCGCCGATGCCGGCGAAGGCCGGCGTCCTGGCCCTAGGCTTTCAGAAGCGCGTAGATTTCGTCCTTCAGCGCCATCCGGCTCTTGCGCATCTCTTCCATGTGCGCGTCGTCAGTCGGCTCCACGTCGGTCTCGGCACGGTGGATGGCGCGGTTGACCTCATGATACTCGTCGAAGAGCTTGGCGAAGTGGGCGTTTTCTGCCTTCAGCCGATGCATCTTTTCGACGTGCTCGGGAAATTCTTCCGCCAGTTCGTGGGGCGTGTTCGACATCGCGCGTGCTCAGCTTTTCTTTTTCGAAGGTCGGGTCGGGGCCGACAGAGATCGGCGGCCATTTGAGCGCAGTCCAGGAAAGTGGGACTGATGCCCCACCCGCAGTGGTTTCAAGATACGGCTTGGAGCCTTCTCGCGGGGAGAAGGTCGGAGGCTCTACGCTTCGCCCTGGTCGACGGAAATGTCGCGCCGGGCGGCGCCGAGCGAGATCGTGAAGCCGGCCATCACATCGACGACGGCAATCACGGTCAGCAGGAAGAAGGTCGAGGTCGCGGCCGCGCCGACGGCCAGAAATTCGACCACGTACACCACCATCACCACGGTCGAGACCAGGTGATCCAACACCGAGCGCCGATGCACCCGCGTCGCCTTGATCACTTCCGTACCCAGGAGGATCACGGCGACGACGGCGATCAGGTCGGCAAGATTCGGCACCCACGCCTGGCCGGAGACCAGCGTCAGCGTGAACAGTTCGCTCTGCCAGATCGGCGACGTCGCGCTGCCACCCGCAAATACGAACGCAATCACGTTGTAGAGGATCAACGGGACGATGGTCAGCGGGACTGCGGCGATCATGCGGACCTCCGAGGGCCGGTTCGCGGAGCTTGGGCGCGCTTTCGATCAATAATCGAATCGGCGACGAAGTCGCCGCGCACGCCGGAACGGGACGGGGGTGACCGTCACTCGCCCTTCGGCTCGAGAACCTGGCGACCGCGGTACATCCCGGTCTTCAGGTCGATATGATGCGACCGGCGCAGCTCGCCCGACTGCTTGTCCTCAATGTAGCTCGGCTGCTTCAGCGCATCAGCCGAACGGCGAAAGCCCCGCTTCATGCGCGACGTTTTGCGCTTCGGAACTGCCATCGTCGTCTCCTTATCGGACGGTGCGGGCCAAACCGACCCCGCAGCCCAGAGCCGAAGCCCGAGCGTGATCCACCATCCATTCAAAGTTGGATATCGAGCCGGTGTATATACAAACTGCCAAGCGGCTTGGAAAGACGGGTTGCGCCAAAAAATCAGGGTTGGATATTTGGTCCCAGGCAATCGAACACCCAGTCCGAGCGGGCGACTTCGCGATTGAGCCGCTGGGCCAGGCGGCGCTGGCCTGCGGAGGGGGCGGCCGGATTGCGTCCATCCGGGTCGGGGAGGGTGGTGGCCAGCAACGCGGCTTGGTTGGGACCGAGTTCGGCGGCGGACCGGTTGAAATAATGACGTGCGGCGGCTTCTGCTCCGAACACGCCCGGCGCCCATTCCGCGACATTGAGGTAGATCGCGAGCAGCCGGTCCTTGGAAAGCACTAGGTCGAGCCATAGCGCGAGCGGGAGCTCCAACGCCTTGCGGACATAGGAGCGGCCGGGCCAGAGGAAGAGATTCTTGGCGGTCTGCATGGAGATTGTGCTTGCCCCGCGGGTCTCTTCGCCGGCCATGAAAGCGTCCAGAACCTTGCGAAGCTCCGTCGGGTCGACGCCCCAATGCATGCAGTAGCGGGCATCCTCCGAGATCACCACTGCCCGAATCAGGTTCGGCGAGATCGCGTCGAGTGGGAGCCAGCTTCGCTCCACCGGCTGGCCGGTCGCCCAGCGCGCCAGCATCAACGTGGAGACCGGATTGACGACGGAATAGAGCATCGACAGCACGAGCGGACTCGCGATCAGAATGACGAGCGCTTGCCTAAGGCGGCGAAAGATCCCGAAGCGCGAGCGGGCTTTGCGGTTGGCCAAGACGATGATCCGGATCTCTCGGGGGGGCGACGTCGGCGACGTCATCGCGACGGGTGTGGCGGCAACGGGGCGTTCGGTCAATTGAAAGCGGCCGAATGGCGCGCGACAGGCATGTGCTTGACGTGTCTCCCTCTCCGGCCCACACGAAAGCGAGGAAGGGGCCGCTGCGCCAGCCTTCTCCCGTGTCGCGTATCCAGAGGCGGACCCGTATCGATGACCGCGTTTGACACTCGGCTGGAATCGGCCGCTGCCGCTGTCGAGGCAGCCCTGGAACGGCTGCTGCCGACGGTGGCCGTCGTTCCCGAAACGCTCGCCGAGGCGATGCGCTACGCAACGCTTGGCGGCGGCAAGCGGTTCCGCCCGTTTTTGGCGATCGAATCGGCTCGGCTGGCCGGTGGCGATCCAGAGGCCGCGGTGGCGGTCGGTGCCGCGTTCGAGTGCGTGCACTGCTACAGCCTGGTTCACGACGACTTGCCGGCGATGGACGATGACGATATGCGCCGTGGGCGGCCGACCGTGCACAAGGCATTCGACGAGGCGACAGCGATCCTGGCGGGTGACGCGCTTTTGACCTTTGCCTTCGAGATCCTCGGCGACCCGGCACAGGTGTCGGATCCAAGCGCGCGGGCCGAGCTCGCGCTGTGTCTGGCGCGGGCAGCCGGCGCGGGCGGCATGGTTGGCGGTCAGGTGCTGGATCTCGCTGCGGAAACGGCGGACGTTCCGCTGGGAGAGGCGGACATTCGCCGCCTGCAGGCGATGAAGACCGGAGCGCTGATCGCGGCCGCATGCGAGGCCGGAGCGATCCTGGCAGGTGCTTCTGCGGACGATCGTGCGCGCCTGGTGCGGTTCGGACAGATCGTGGGGGCGGCGTTTCAACTCGCCGACGACCTGCTCGATGTGACCGGCGACGAGGCGGCGGTCGGCAAGCGGATCGGAAAGGACGCCGATCGCGGCAAGGCGACGCTGGTGTCCATCCACGGGGAGACCTGGGCCAGGACGCGTTTGGCCGAACTGGTCGCCGAAGCCTCCGAGATCCTGGCGCCCTATGGCGCCAGGGCCGAAACGCTCGTGGCGGCTGCCCGCTTCGTCGCCGAGCGGAAAGCCTGAACAAATTTCGTGGGGTTTAGTCCCGCTCGATGATCGGGATGACGTAGCTTTTCCACGGCGCCGGTTTCGCCACGCGCTCGTAGAGCCCGATTGCGGCGGCGTTGGTCTCAGGGACCAGCCAGCGCAGATGCGCCCATTCCCGGGCCCGGCCGATTTCCACCAGCGCCTCGATCATGCGCCTCGCCACGCCGTGATCGCGCGCGCCTGGCGCGACATAGAGGTCGTCGAGCTGGCCGGCGCGGTGGCCGGTGATCGTCTCCGGCAGGTCGAAATAGATGGCGAAGCCGACCAGGGCGTTGTCGCTGTGGGCGCCGAGAAGCTCGGCGGTGGGGTCGGCTAGCAGGAGCTCGGCATAATATTCGTCGGGCCGGCGAGGCGCGCCACGGCGCATCTCCTGGGCATAGGCTGCAATCAGCGGAGCGAGCTGGTGAGCTGATTCCTGGCCGATCTTGCCGATTTCGAGCTGCATGGCTCTCCTTCCGAAAGGATGTCTCGTGCACATGGGGCCGTTCCGCATTTCACGGATTCGCAGAGCGGCTCTGGGTTATTATTTCGATGCGTTTCCGGACGGCCGACCGGTTTCCACTTGGCCTGGAAACGCTTAAGCGGCGCGACCATAGCGGCCTTTTGTGCGGTGCACGAGGGGGGGGCGCCATGCCCGCTTGGGAGCCTTCCAATTCTGAACAGTGCCTAAATGGTCGGCTCAGATCGGGTTCAGCCCCGGCCCTCTAGTCTCCCACTCGTTGGCAGCGATCGGCGCTGCCGGAAACGAAGAGGAGACGAAACGATGATCCGTTCCACCCTGATTGCTCTTGCCACCGCCGCCACGCTGGGTGCGTCGGCGTTGTCGCCCGCCCTTGCCGCAGGTCCTTCGGCCGGACCCGTCGCCGCGATCGCACAGTCGAGCGAAGCGTCTGTCATCAAGGTCGGCAACCGACACGGCCGCGACTATCGAGGCGACCGGCGCGACTACCACCGTGGTCGCGGACACCACGGCCGCGGATACCACCACGGCCCGCGCTTCTCCCGGGGCTGCACGGTTCGTCCGGTGAAGGTCGTGCGCTGGACCCCGTTCGGTAAGGTCGTCCGGATCGAACGTCAGAAGACCTGCGGCTTCGGTGGTCCCCGCCGGCATTGGCGCTGACGCAATCCAATGCTGCCAATAGAAAACGGGCCGCTGCGCCATTTGCACGCAGCGGCCCGATTTGTCAGTCACCTGAGCTCAGGGCCCGTTCCGCGTTTATCGGAAGCGCGGAGTCGGTCTAAGTTCTCGTTTCGACGCGCTTCCGGACAGCCAACGGGGTCCACTTGGCCTCGAAACGCGACAGGTGCGATCAGTCCCGGCCGAACTGGCGAACGTCCACAAAGCGGCCGGCGATCGCCGCCGCCGCCGCCATGCCCGGCGACACCAGATGCGTGCGGCCGCGGAAGCCCTGACGGCCCTCGAAGTTGCGGTTCGAGGTCGAGGCGCAGCGCTCACCGGGCGAAAGCCGGTCGGCGTTCATGGCCAGGCACATGGAGCAACCCGGCTCGCGCCACTCGAAGCCGGCGGCCAGGAAGATCTTGTCGAGGCCTTCCGCTTCCGCCTGCTCTTTCACCAGGCCGGAGCCCGGCACCACGAGCGCGTTGACCGACTCGTGAACCTTGTGGCCCTCGACGATCTTGGCCGCGGCTCGCAGATCCTCGATGCGCCCGTTCGTGCACGAGCCGATAAAGGCCCGGTCGATAGCGATGTCGGTGATCTTCGTGCCCGGAACCAGACCCATATACTCCAGCGCGCGTTCCATGGCGCGCCGCTTATGCTCGTTCGGCGCGTCGGCCGGATCCGGCACGACACCTTCGATCGAGGCCACCGCTTCCGGCGAAGTGCCCCAGGTCACGATCGGTGGCAGGCTCGCCACGTCGAGCTTGATCTCGGTGTCGAACTCCGCGCCCTCGTCGGAGGGAAGGCTCTCCCAGTAGGCGCGAGCGGCATCCCAGGCCGCGCCCTTCGGGGCCCGATGGCGATCCTTGATGTAGGCGTAGGTGGTCTCGTCCGGCGCGATCATGCCGGCGCGGGCTCCGCCCTCGATCGACATGTTGCAGACGGTCATGCGGCCTTCCATGGAAAGCGCGCGGATGGCCTCGCCGGCGTATTCGATCACGTGGCCGGTGCCACCGGCGGTGCCGATGGTGCCGATGATCGACAGCACGATGTCCTTCGCGGTCACCCCTTCGGGCAGCTCGCCCTCGACGGAGACGCGCATATTCTTCGCCTTGCGCTGGATCAGCGTCTGCGTGGCGAGCACATGCTCGACCTCGCTGGTGCCGATACCATGGGCAAGCGCGCCGAACGCGCCATGGGTGGAGGTGTGGCTGTCGCCGCACACGATGGTCATGCCCGGCAGGGTGAAGCCCTGCTCGGGACCGACGATGTGCACGATGCCCTGCCGCGGATCGAGCTCGTTGTAGTACTCGATCCCGAACTGCTTGGCATTGTCGCCGAGGGTCGCGACCTGCACGGCCGATTCCGGATCCTCGATGCCGTGGCTGCGGTCCGTGGTCGGCACGTTGTGGTCGACAACGGCGAGCGTACGCTGCGGCGCGCGCACCTTGCGCCCGGTGAGGCGCAGACCCTCGAAGGCCTGCGGGCTTGTGACCTCGTGAACCAGGTGCCGGTCGATGTACAGGAGGGTGGTGCCGTCCTCCTGACGCTCGACCACATGGTCGTCCCAGATCTTGTCGTAGAGTGTGCGTGGCTTCGTCATGGCACTTACTTCTGTCGCCTCGAAGAAAAAGGCAAGTCCGTCGATACTCGGATTCGACCGTGGCCGGCCTTACGGCTCACTCGACCGTGGCCGGCCTTACGGCTCACTCGACCGTGGCCGAGGGCTGGGTCAGGAGCGCGTAGAGGGCGGCCGGATCGCGCGAGGCGCGGAGTTTAGCCGCTGTCTCTCCGTCGCGCAGCACCCGAGCGATGCGGGCGAGCGCCTTAAGGTGATCGGCGCCGGCGCCCTCAGGCGCGAGCAGCAAAAACACCAGATCGACTGGCTGCTCGTCCAGGGCATCGAACTCCACGGGACGATCGAGCCGGGCGAACACGCCGACGATCCCGTTGAGCGAGACCAGCTTGCCGTGCGGGATCGCGATCCCGTCGCCGATGCCGGTGGAGCCCAGCCGCTCGCGCTGCAGGAGCGTGTCGAAGATCTCGCGCTCCGGCAGCTTGGTAATGGCCGCCGCCTTGGCCGCGAGCTCCTGAAGCACCTGCTTCTTGCTCTGCGCTTTCAGGGCGGGCACGACACCCTCGAGGCTCAAGAGGTCGTTGAGTTCCATGACGATATCCCTAACCGGCCGCGGCGGTTTCCGACACGGTGGACGTTCGCGCTGCGGCTGCGGGCCGATCGATAGACTCGGGATCAGCTCTTGGGCGTGTCGTTATCGAAGGCCGGATCGATCCAACCGACATTGCCGTCGGAGCGCCGGTAGACGACGTTGATGGTGCCGTTCGCGGCCGAGCGGAACACCACCACGGGGGATTCGGTCAAGTCGAGATCGAGGACGGCCATGCCAACGGTCATGGTCCGAATGTGCGTTGCCGTCTCCGCAACCACCACCGGCGAGTAGTCGACCGGAACCTCCTCGTCCTCCTCCGGAGTGGCGAGAACGAAGCTCTGCGCCTCGATGGCTTCGCCATTCTGCTGCGGATGATGCGACTTCAGGCGGCGCTTGTAGCGGCGCAGACGCTTCTCCACACGCTCGGCGGCCTGGTCGAAGCTGACGGTGGCATCGGCGGCGTTCGCCGACGTCTTCAGCACCACGCCGGTGTCGAGATGGATCGCGCAATCGGTCTTGAAACCGAATCCTTCCGGCTCGACGACCACCTGGCCGCTGTAGCCACCATCGAAATATTTGCGGACAGCCTCTTCGATCCGCTCCTGGATGCGCTCGCGCAAGGCGTTGCCGATATCGAGGTTCTTGCCGGAAATTTTCAACATGGGGAGATGTCGGTCGCTCACCGGGTCGCGGATCGCCGCGCCCTTTATTGTCGATTCGTCGGACCGGCGCGATGTTGCACTCGCCGGCTGCTCAATGATCCAGGATCACGAAAATCTCGACCCAAAAAAGGTCAAGGATCGTGATCGGATGAATTCGCTTACAATAGCATGCGGGCGGAACAAAAGTTCCCGCATATCCTCACCAGGCCTGCAGCGGCGGGCCCGAGAAATTCGCGCGGTTCTACGAGTGTGTCATCGTGCTGTCAACGCCGGCGCGTCCACACCGCCAGCTTCTAGCTCGAGGTCCTCTGTGCGTGCAGCTTTTCGCGCCGGCGTTGAACGGAGGAGGGGATGTGCATCGCCTCGCGATACTTCGCCACGGTTCTCCGGGCAATGTCGACGCCGTCGGCCTTGAGCTGCTTCACGATCTGATCGTCCGACAACACGCTGTCGGCGCCCTCCGCCTCGATCATGAGCCGGATCCGGTGGCGCACCGCCGCGGTTGAGTGTGCCTCGTTGCCGTCGGAGGCCGCGATCGCGGCGGAAAAGAAAGTCTTGAGCTCGAACAGCCCGCGAGGGCAGGCGAGATATTTGTTCGCGGTCACGCGGCTCACGGTCGATTCGTGAATGCCGATCTCGTCGGCGACCATTTTGAGCGTAAGCGGCTTCAACTGCGAGATGCCGTGCTCCAGAAAGCCGCGCTGCTGTTTCACGATCACGGCGGCGACCCGGAGAATGGTGTTGGCGCGCTGGTCGAGGCTCTTGACCAGCCAGTTTGCGGCCTGCAGGCGCTCGCTGAGATAGGCCTTGTCGTCGGGATTGCGGGAGGCATGAACGGCGGTCTGATAGATGCCGCGGTTCACCAGCACCTTCGGCAGCGTTTCGCTGTTGAGTTCGATACGGAAACCGCCTTCGCCGTCCGGCATCACCAGGACGTCGGGCACGATGGCGCGCACCGGTTCGCTGTCGAAGCGCCGGCCGGGGCGCGGGTCCAGCGCCTTCAGTTCCGCGAGCATCTCGGCGAGTTGACGCCCGTCGACCGCGCAGGTGCGTTCCAGCGCCACGAAATCGCGCCGCGCCACCAGCTCCAGATTGGCGAGAAGCTGGCGCATCGGGCCGTCGAGACAGCCGGCGTCGGCAAGCTGCAGGGCCAGGCATTCGGTGAGGTCGCGGGCGAATACGCCCGCAGGATCGAGGCCCTGGCAGCGTTCGATCACCGCATTGAGCCCGTCCGCGTCGAGGCCGAGCCGTCGGCACAGATCGTCCGGATCGTCCCGGAGATAGCCGTCGGGGTCCAGGCAGTCGACCAGGTACAGCGCGACCACCCGGGTCGCGTCGTCGGCGAAGCCGAGCCGGATCTGTTCGATCAGATGATCGCGCAGGCTCGGCGGGCGGGTCTCCGTGGGTTCGAAGCCTTCGTCGGGCAGGTTTCCGCCGGCGCCGACCGTGCGCCAGGGATCGCCGGCCAGCGCCTCGGCGCTGACGTCCTGTCTCGTCTCGCCTTCCGGATCGATCGCGCTCGCCGGCACGTCGAGATCGGCCAGCGCTTCGCCTTCGAAGCCCTCGGTGCCGGCTTCGACCACATCGCCGCTGCGATCGGGTAGAGCATCGTCGGGCGCATCCGCGCCCTCGTCGACGTCGTTGTCGGCCCGTTCCAGGAGGGGATTTTCCTCCAGCTCCCGATCGATGACAGCCGACAGTTCCAAATTGGTGAGCTGCAGCAGCTTGATGGCCTGCATCAGCTGCGGTGTCATGATCAGGGTCTGCGTGGTCCGCAGATCAAGGCGAGGCGCGAGACTGATCGGCACAGGTGGCCGCCACGATTTCCTAGGTTAACAAGAATTCAATTCACAACGAAGAAAATGCACAAACCTCTTCCCCGCGAGCGAGTTAGAGCGGGGCGCGAGTGGCGGATCGGACCCCGGTCAGCTTCGTTCACCCCAGCCTGGTCCAATTCTTGCGTACCTGCATATTGGTAGCGACAACCGCAGGCGAGTCAAAGCGTAAATTGTTCGCCAAGGTAAAGACGCCGCACGTCGGGATGGGCGACCACCTCGTCGGGGCTGCCTTCGGTGAGCATCTCGCCGGAGGCGATAATATAGGCGCGGTCGATCAGACCGAGGGTCTCGCGCACGTTGTGGTCGGTGATCAAGACACCGATTCCGCGCTGGGTCAGATGGCGGACAAGATCCTGAATGTCGCCCACCGCGATCGGGTCGATACCAGCGAACGGCTCGTCGAGCAGCATGAAGGACGGTCGGCTGGCCAGCGCGCGGGCGATTTCGCAGCGTCGCCGCTCGCCGCCCGAAAGCGCGGTGGCCGGCGCATCGCGCAGATGGGTGATGCCGAACTCCGACAGCAGGCTCTCCAGCTCCGCCTTGCGCTTCTTGCGGTTGGGTTCCACCACCTCCAGTACCGACATGATGTTGTTCTGCACCGTCAGCCCGCGAAAGATCGAGGCTTCCTGGGGGAGATAGCCGATCCCAAGCCGGGCGCGGCGGTACATCGGCAGGCCGGTGATGTCGAAGCCGTCGAGGCTGATCTTGCCGGCGTCCGGCTTGATCAGCCCGGTGATCATATAGAACACCGTGGTCTTGCCAGCGCCGTTCGGGCCGAGCAGGCCAACGGCTTCGCCGCGGCGGACATGAATGGAAATACCGTGGGCGACCGTGCGTCGGCGATAGCTCTTTGCAATTGCGTGGACGGCGAGAATGCCCTCGCGAGCCGTGTCCTGCCAGCTGGGGCGCCGCGGCCGCTGGCCTTGCGGGCGGCGTTTCGGACGGACCGGCCGCGTCTGTTCGCCGGCCTCGGCGGGCTGAACATCGGCGGGACGTGAGGCCGGACGGCGGCGGCGCGGCGGCTCCTGGCTGTTCACGTCGTGCGCTCCCAAATTGGTTTCATTCTAAACCTGTTAGTCCATCCCGCACCGCGGTGAAAACACCCGATTTGAGGAAAACGGATGGCAGGGACGCCGCAGGCGGCTGGCCTCTCCACGACAAGGAGAGACCCGAATCGACGAACCGGACATATAGGAACGTCGCCGCCGCCGCACAGCCAACAATTTCGGGAGGCCCGGCAAAGCGCGATCGGAATTTCGGCTTGATCGCACGGCCGCGCCTTGTCAGATGAGGGCATGGAAGACGCGAAACCGATCCAACCCCTCCTCAAGCTTGCGCTCGAACTCGGGCCGCTGGCTGTCTTTTTCGTCGCCAATGCCCGGGCCGACCTGTTCGTGGCAACGGGCGCGTTCATGGTGGCGACGCTGATCGCGCTGGCTGTCTCCTATGCGTTGCAACGCACGCTGCCCTTGATGCCGGTGGTGACCGGAGTGGTGGTGCTGGTGTTCGGCGGGTTGACCCTGGTCCTGCAGGACGAGCTTTTCATCAAGCTCAAGCCGACGATCGTGAACTGCCTGTTCGCGGCCGTTCTGTTCGGCGGGCTGTTGATTTGGAAGAAGCCGTTGCTGGGCCTCGTGCTCGGCTCCGTGATCGCCATCGATGCCGACGGTTGGCGCAAGCTTACCCTGCGCTGGGCGTGGTTCTTCCTGTTCCTGGCGGTTCTGAACGAGATCGTCTGGCGCAATTTCTCGTCCGACACCTGGGTGTCGTTCAAGGTGTTCGGTATCATGCCGATCACGATGGCGTTCGCGCTCGCCCAGATCCCGATGATCGAGCGCCATCGGCTCGACGGCAGCTCCTCGGACGGGTCTGAATCCGGGTCCTGAGCTCTCGACGCTCTATTCGACGTCGAAATCGAAATAGCGGTCCGGGTAGGGCTCGTTGCCCAGCGTGTAGTGCCACCATTCCTTCGGGTAGTTCACGAACCCGGCGTCGGTCATGGCGTCGAGAAGGACCTTGCGGTTGGCTTGGGCGTCCTCCGAGACCTCCTCGGTGGCGGTTGCCGATCGCGGCGAGAAGCAGTCGAAGTCGGTCCCCATCTCCAAGCCGAGGGAACTCATCGAGCTTTCGTCGCAACGCTGAGCGCGCGGCGGAAACGTGTCCGTGTCGCGGTCGAGCCTCACGATGCCGAGATCGACGGTGCTGCCCCGCGAGTGTCCCGAGCGTTCGGCGACATAGCCGTCGGGGATGATCGCGCTTTTTTCGATGCCGGGATAAAAGTAGGGCTTGCCGGGATTGTCCGAGCGGCTCCAGTCCATGAAGGCGGCAACCGCCTTTTCCGGCCGGTAGCAGTCGAACACGATCAGCTCGTAGCCCTTGTCGGCAAGTTCGGTCTGGACCTTGGCGAGCGCTGCAGCAGCCGGCCGCGTGAGCACGCACTGTGGTGCCTCGTAGCCGGGCACCGGCGCGCCTGTGAAGTTGTCCGCCCCGAAATAGCGGATATCCTGGCGGACCGTCGGGGCGGCCTCCGACAGGCGGACGAAGTCGTCCGGCATCCCGTCTGCCGCGGCGGGTGCCGCCGCGGCCAGAATGGCGAACGCAAGAGCGGCCGGACCGGTTCGCCGCACGGCGTCACCCGGCCGCGCGGTTCATCCGGTGCTCGACCAGGCTGTCGACCACCGTCGGGTCCGCCAGCGTCGAGGTGTCGCCCAGATTCTCGAACGAATCCTCGGCGATCTTGCGCAGGATGCGGCGCATGATCTTGCCGGAGCGGGTTTTCGGCAGCCCCGGCGCGAACTGGATCAGGTCCGGCGAGGCGATCGGGCCGATCTCCTTGCGCACCCACTGCACCAGCTCCTTGCGCAGCTCCTCGGTCGGCTCCTCGCCTTCCATCAGGGTCACATAGGCGTAGATGCCTTGGCCCTTCAGATCGTGCGGATAGCCGACCACGGCCGCCTCGGCGACCTTGGAGTGGGCCACCAGCGCCGATTCGATCTCCGCCGTGCCCATGCGATGGCCGGAGACGTTGATGACGTCGTCGACGCGGCCGGTGATCCAGTAGTAACCGTCTTCGTCGCGTCGGCAGCCGTCACCGGAGAAGTAGTTGCCGGGATAGGCGGAGAAGTAGGTCTGCACGAAGCGGTCGTGATCGCCGTAGACCGTGCGCATCTGACCCGGCCAGGAGTCGGTGATGACCAGATTGCCTTCCGTCGCGCCTTCCAGAACGTTGCCGTTGGCATCGACCACCGCCGGCTGCACCCCGAAAAAGGGCTTGGTGGCGGAGCCGGGCTTCAGCGGCGTCGCGCCGGGCAGCGGCGTGATCAGAATGCCGCCGGTTTCCGTCTGCCACCAGGTGTCGACCACCGGGCAGCGACCGTCGCCGACCACGTCGCGATACCACATCCAGGCGGCGGCATTGATCGGCTCGCCGACCGAGCCGAGAATCCTCAGCGAGGCGCGCGAGGTCTTCTTCACATAGTCGTCGCCGGCGCCCATCAGCGCACGGATTGCCGTCGGCGCGGTGTAGTAGATCGCCACATCGTGCTTGTCGATCACCTCCCAATGGCGCGCGGCGGTCGGGTAGGTGGGGACGCCCTCGAACATCACGGTGGTCGCGCCGTTCGCGAGCGGGCCGTAGACGATGTAGGAGTGGCCGGTGACCCAGCCGACGTCGGCGGTGCACCAGTAGATCTCGCCCGGCTTGTAGTCGAACACGTACTGGTGCGTCATCGAGGTGTAGACGAGGTAGCCGCCGGAGGTGTGCAGCACGCCCTTCGGGCTGCCGGTCGAACCGGAAGTGTAGAGGATGAACAGCGGATCTTCCGCGCCCATCTCCACCGGCGGGCAGCTTGAGGAGACGTTCTCCGCCACCTCGTGATACCAGACGTCGCGGCCGTCCTTCATGTCGATGGTGCCGCCGGTGCGGCGCACCACGATGACAGTCTCCACGCTCGGCGACTTGTCGCAGGCGGCGTCGGTGTTAGCCTTGAGCGGGATGGTGCGCCCGCCGCGCAGGCCTTCGTCGGCGGTGATCACCACCTTGGAATCGCAGTCCTGGATGCGGCCGGCGAGCGAGTCCGGGGAGAAGCCGGCGAACACCACGGAATGGATCGCGCCGATGCGGGCGCAGCCGAGCATGGCGTAGGCCGCTTCCGGGATCATCGGCAGATAGATGGTGACCCGGTCGCCACGGCCGACGCCGTGGGCCTTGAGTACGTTGGCGAAGCGGGAGACGTGCTCCTTCAGCTCGCGATAGGTGATGACCAGGCTCTCGTTCGGGTCGTCGCCTTCCCAGATGATCGCGGGCTGATCGCCCTTCGTCTCCGCGTGCCGGTCGACACAGTTATAGGAGACGTTGAGGGTTCCGTCCTCGAACCACTTGATGGACACGTTGTGCGGGTCGAAGGAGGTGTTCTTCACCTTCGTAAACGGCTTGATCCATTCGATCCGCTTGGCCTGCTCGCTCCAGAAAGCGACCGGATCCTGCACCGACTTCTGGTACATCTCCTCGTAGCCGGCTTGGTCGACATAGGCCGCCTTGGCGGTCGCCTCAGGCACGGGAATGATCGTCTCCGACATGCGTTTCCTCCCTTAAGCGGCGGACCCTTTGCAGGGCCGGCTCCGACGTTGGCGCGCATTATGCGAATCCGCCCCGGCCACGTCTACACGTGGCGGCGGCTTGCGCGAACCAGTCGCGGAGAAGAAAGTCGTGGCATCGGTTTGGGTGCGAACTCCGGCTCTGCGGCCACTTGGCGGGCTGAACGGCACGGAGACTTACACAAGATCTTGCGGTCGCGGCCCACTTCTGGCACCTTTCGCGCTCGCATTAGGACAGGACTACTGTCGTAAAGTGGCCGGATCACGCGTCGGGGCTGGAATTTCGCGCGGACCGGTTGGATGATGGCAGGAGCCGATGGCTCGGCGCCGACGTGGTTTCAGATACGTCAGTGCCGAACCCAAACGGAACGTCAGCGCGAGCGTTTCCGAAGCGATGGCTGAATTCGCGCATTGCACCGGCACCGGTCGACCGATCGATCGAGCCGCAATCTCCCGGGTGGAGATGCGACCCGATGACGGAGGTCGGCCGGACGCCCGCCGTCAGGGCCTTCGCGGCAGCAAGACCGCACGGTTCTGGCTCTTTGGAAAGCGAGTGACAGGGCGGATCTGGCCGAGGGCCCGATTGCGCGCGGCTCCAGACGAGGCATGCGGACCATGAGTGAGAGAAGAACGGGTGACTATGGCGGCGTTGCGGCGATGAATGCGGCGACCCGTTCGACCACTTCCCACGATGCTCGGTCTCAAGCCGCCAAAGCCGGGCTCTACCGTCCCGGCAAGGAGCATGATGCCTGTGGCGTCGGCTTCGTCTGCGATCTGCACGGCCGCAAGTCCCACCGCATCGTGGAGCAGGGCCTGGAAGTCCTGGTCAACCTGACGCACCGTGGTGCCGTTGGGGCCGATCCGCTGGTGGGTGACGGCGCCGGTATGCTCTGCCAGATCCCGCACGGCTTCTACACGGAGGTTTGCGCGGAGCTCGGCTTCACGCTGCCGGAGCCCGGCCAATACGCCGTCGGCATGGTGTTTATGCCGAAGGACGACGCGCTGCGGGCCCACTGCGAGGAGATCATCACCCAGGCGGTCGAGAAGGAAGGCCATTCGCTGATCGGCTGGCGCCGGGTGCCGGTCGACAACTCCGGCCTGTCCTCGCTCGTGACCGATGTGGAGCCGGTCCACACCCAGGTCTTCATCGGACGCGGCGAGGCCGATGTCGACGACGAGACCTTCGAGCGTCGCCTCTACATCCTGCGCAAGGTCATCTCCAACACGATCTATCGCGAGACCGAGGGCGAGGAGACGGACTTCTATATCGTCTCCATGAGCTCGCGCACGGTGGTCTACAAGGGCATGTTCCTGGCCCACCAGCTGGGCAGCTACTATGACGACCTGACCGACCCGCGCTTCGAATCCGCGATGGCGCTGGTGCATCAGCGCTTCTCCACCAACACGTTCCCGTCCTGGCGGCTTGCCCACCCGTATCGGATGGTTGCCCACAACGGCGAGATCAACACGCTGCGCGGCAACGTCAACTGGATGGCGGCGCGTCAGGCGAGTGCGGAATCGGAACTCTACGGCTCCGATATCAGCAAGCTGTGGCCGATCTCCTATGAGGGACAGTCCGACACGGCGTGCTTCGACAACGCGCTGGAGTTCCTGGTTCAGGGCGGCTACTCGCTCGCCCACGCGGTCATGATGCTGATCCCGGAAGCCTGGGCCGGCAATCCGCTGATGGATGACGACCGCAAGGCCTTCTATGAGTATCACGCAGCTCTGATGGAGCCGTGGGACGGGCCGGCCGCCGTCGCCTTCACCGATGGTCGCCAGATCGGCGCCACCCTCGACCGCAACGGCCTGCGTCCCGCGCGCTACGTGGTCACCGAGGACGGCCTCGTGGTGATGGCGTCGGAAGCGGGCGTGCTTCCGATTCCGGAAGAGAAGATCGTGTCCAAGTGGCGGCTACAGCCCGGCCGCATGCTCCTGATCGACACCGAGGAGGGCCGTATCATCTCCGACGAGGAGGTGAAGCGTCAGCTCGCCACGGCCAACCCCTATCGCGAGTGGCTCGGCCGCACCCAGACGGTGCTGGAAGAGATGGTGCCGGTGCGCGGACGCACGCCGACCACCAACGAGAGTCTGCTCGATCGCCAGCAGGCGTTCGGCTACACCCAGGAAGACCTGAAGTTCCTGCTCGCGCCGATGGCGACGATCGGCCAGGAGGCGATCGGCTCGATGGGGACCGACACGCCGCTGTCGGTGCTCTCCGACCGGCCGAAGCTGCTCTACACCTATTTCAAGCAGAACTTCGCCCAGGTGACGAACCCGCCGATCGACCCGATCCGCGAAGAGCTCGTCATGAGCCTGGTGTCGTTCATCGGTCCGCGGCCGAACCTGTTCGACCTCAAGGGGCTGTCGACGCGCAAGCGGCTGGAAGTGCGCCAGCCGATCCTGACCAACCATGATCTGGAGAAGATCCGGGAAATCGGCGACATCGCCGACAACCAGTTCCAGACCATTACGCTCGACTGCACCTATTCCGCCCAGTTCGGCGCCGACGGCATGGCGGCGGCGATCGAGCGGCTGTGCGAGCGGGCGGAGAAGGCGGTTGCCGACGGCTACAACATCATCATCCTGTCGGACCGGCTGGTCTCGAGACAGCGGATCGCGATTCCCGCGCTGCTCGCCACCGCGGGCGTGCACCATCACCTGATCCGAAAGGGGCTTCGCACCTCGGTCGGTCTGGTGGTGGAATCGGGCGAGCCGCGCGAGATCCATCATTTCTGCGTCCTCGCCGGCTACGGCGCGGAGGCGATCAACCCCTATCTCGCCTTCGAGACGCTGGCGGCGATGAAGTCGGGCTTCCCGGAGGAGGTCGACGACGAAGAGGTGGTGCTGCGCTACATCAAGTCGATCGACAAGGGCATCCTGAAGGTGATGTCCAAGATGGGCATCTCCACCTACCAGTCCTATTGCGGCGCGCAGATTTTCGATGCCGTCGGCCTGTCGGACGAACTCGTCGACCGCTTCTTCTTCGGCACGGCGACCACCATCGACGGCATGGGTCTTGCTGAGATCGCCGAGGAGACGGTGCGCAGGCATGTCTCGGCGTTCGGCGAGGATCCGCTTCTGGTCCGCACGTTGGAGACCGGCGGCGAGTACGCCTATCGCACCCGCGGCGAGCAGCACATGTGGACGCCGGAGGTGATCGCTCACCTCCAGCACGCCGTGCGCACTAAGCAGACCGACGAATATCTGACCTACAGCCGGCTCGTGAACGAGGAGGCCGGACGCTACACGATCCGCGGTCTGTTCCGTCTTCGGCCGGCGGAGGAACTCGGCGCTCAGCCGGTGCCGATCGACGAAGTCGAGCCGGCGGTGGAGATCGTGAAGCGGTTTGCGACCGGGGCCATGTCGTTCGGGGCGATCTCCAAGGAGAGCCACGAGACGCTGGCGGTAGCCATGAACCGGATCGGCGGCAAGTCGAACACCGGCGAGGGCGGCGAGGAATCCGACCGGTTCCTGACGCTTCCCAACGGGGACTCCAAGCGCTCCGCGATCAAGCAGGTGGCGTCCGGCCGGTTCGGCGTGACCACGGAGTATCTGGTCAACGCCGACCAGATCCAGATCAAGATGGCCCAGGGCGCCAAGCCGGGCGAGGGCGGTCAGCTTCCCGGCCACAAGGTCGATGCCATCATCGCCAAGGTGCGGCATTCGACGCCGGGCGTCGGCCTGATTTCGCCGCCGCCGCATCACGACATCTATTCGATCGAGGATCTGGCCCAGCTCATCTTCGACCTGAAGAACGTGAACCCGGAAGCCGACATCTCCGTGAAGCTCGTGTCCGAGGTGGGCGTGGGCACGGTTGCGGCCGGCGTCGCCAAGGCGCGGGCGGACCACATCACGATCGCCGGCTACGAGGGGGGCACCGGCGCCTCGCCGCTGACTTCCATCAAGCACGCCGGCAGCCCGTGGGAGATGGGCCTGGCGGAAGCGCACCAGACTCTGGTGCTCAACGGCCTGCGATCGCGCGTGGCGCTGCAGGTCGACGGCGGCATGCGGACCGGCCGCGATGTGGTCATCGGCGCCATCCTCGGGGCCGACGAATTCGGCTTCGCGACGGCGCCGCTGATCGCGACCGGCTGCCTGATGATGCGCAAGTGCCACCTGAACACCTGCCCGGTCGGTATCGCCACCCAGGACCCGGTGCTGCGCAAGCGCTTCAAGGGCACGCCCGAGGACGTCATCAACTTCTTCTTCTTCGTCGCCGAAGAGGCGCGCGAGCTGATGGCGAAGATGGGGGTGAGGACCTTGAACGAGCTGATCGGCAAGACCAAGCATCTCGACCAGGCCAAGCTGATCGACCACTTCAAGGCCAAGAGCCTGAATTTCGAGCGGGTGTTCTTCCAGGCGGAAGCGGCCCGGCCGGAGGACCTCTATCACACCTCCCATCAGAGCCATCCGATCGCGGAGGTGCTCGATCGTACGCTGATCAAGCAGGCGGTGTCGGGCATTGCTCATGCGACGCCGGTGAAGATCGAAACCAACGTGACCAACGTCGACCGCTCGGTGGGCGCGATGCTGTCGGGCGAAATCGCCAAACATCACGGCCATGACGGGCTGCCGGACGACACCATCCACATCACGCTCACCGGCACGGCGGGACAGGCGTTCGGTGCCTGGCTGATGAAGGGCGTGACGCTGGAGCTGATCGGCGACGGCAACGACTATGTCGGCAAGGGCCTTTCGGGCGGCAAGATCATCGTGCGGCCGGCGGACAACGTGCAGTTCGTGCCGGAGAACTCGATGATTGTCGGCAACACCGTGCTCTATGGCGCGATCGAGGGCGAGTGCTACTTCCGTGGCGTTGCCGGCGAGCGCTTCGCGGTGCGCAACTCCGGCGCGATCGCGGTGGTGGAAGGCGCCGGCGATCACGGCTGCGAGTATATGACCGGCGGCGTGGTGGTCGTGCTCGGCCAGACCGGGCGCAACTTCGCGGCCGGCATGTCCGGCGGTGTCGCCTACGTGCTCGACGAGGCCGGCGACTTCAAGGAGCGCTGCAACCTCGCCATGGTCGATCTGGAGCCTGTGGTGGAGGAAGACGACCTCCTGGAGAAGCTGCACCACCATGGTGGTGACGTGGAAACCAAGGGCCGCGTCGACGTCTCCAGCGATATGACCCATCACGATGACGAGCGGCTGCGCATGCTGATCGCGGCGCATGTGCGCTATACCGGCTCGACCCGCGGCCAGATGATCCTCGACAACTGGGAGACCTTCCGGCCGAAGTTCGTGAAGGTGATGCCGGTCGAGTATCGCCGGGCGCTTCGCGAGATGGAGCAGGCGCGCGTCGGCGTGGCGGCCGAGTGAGGCGGCAGCCGTGCCTGAACGGTTGGCCGTCCTCCTCGGGGGACGGCTGATCGCCGATCAATGAACAAGCTGGGCCAGCGGCCATTCAAGCCGGAGGCGCCGATGGTGTCGGCACCTTCGGGACTGGACTGCTGGCGTCTTAGACTTCATCCAACTAAAAGTGCGTTCGACCGAAGCTGACGGCGGGCGTGGGTAAGGTGGGATTGACCGAATGGGTAAGGTGACGGGTTTCCTCGAGATCGACCGGCAGGAGCAGAAGTACCAGCCGGCTGCCGACCGCGTGCGCCATTTTCGGGAATTCACCCTGCCGCTCACCGATCCGGAGGTGCAGCGCCAGGCGGCGCGATGCATGGACTGCGGCATTCCCTATTGCCATGGACCGCAAGGGTGCCCGGTCGACAACCAGATCCCAGACTGGAACGATCTGGTCTACTCCGGCGACTGGGAGAATGCGGCGTTCGACCTGCATTCCACCAACAACTTCCCGGAGTTCACCGGCCGTATCTGCCCCGCCCCGTGCGAGGAGGCGTGCACGCTGAACCTGGAAGACGTGCCGGTCGCCATCAAGACGGTGGAACAGGCGATCGCCGACAAGGCTTGGGCGAACGGCTGGGTGCGGCCGCAGCCGCCGACCCATCACACCGGCCGCAAGGTGGCGGTGATCGGTGCCGGTTCGGCCGGACTCGCCGCAGCTCAGCAGCTCGCCCGAGTGGGCCACACGGTCCATGTCTATGAGCGCGAGCCGAAGGCCGGTGGCCTGCTGCGCTATGGCATCCCCGACTTCAAGATGGAGAAGCACCATATCGAGCGCCGCGTGCGCCAGATGGAAGCGGAGGGCGTGACCTTCCACTTCGGGGCCAATATCGGCGTCTCCACCACCATGCAGGAGCTGATCGACGGCCACGATGCCGTGCTGATCGCCTGCGGCGCGGAAAAGCCGCGCGATCCCGGCCTGCCGGGCATGGAGCTGTCCGGCGTCCACTACGCCATGCCGTTCCTGGTGCAGCAGAACCGTCGCATCGGCGGCGAGCCGATCCACGAGGCGCCGATCCTCGCCGGCGGCAAGCACGTCGTGGTGATCGGCGGCGGCGACACCGCGTCGGACTGCATCGGTACCTCGTTCCGCCAGGGCGCGCTGCGCGTGACCCAGCTCGACATCCGCCCGATGCCACCGCTGAAGGAGGACAAGCTGACGGTCTGGCCGTATTGGCCGACGAAGTTCCGCACCTCCTCCAGCCAGGCGGAAGGCGCCGAGCGCGAATTCTCCGCCGCCACCCTCGGCGTGGTCGGCAAGAACGGGCGGGCGACCCATGTCCAGTGCTCGCGGGTGGACGAAAAGCGTGCGCCGATCCCCGGCACAGAGTTCCTGATCAAGGCCGACCTGGTGCTGATCGCTATCGGCTTCACCGGTCCGGCCGAGGGCACCTATCTGGAAGAGCTCTCCGGGCTGGAGCGCGACCGCCGCGGCAACGTCGCCGCCACCATGACCGACTACAAGACCAACATCGACAAGGTGTTTGCAGCCGGCGACGTTCGGCGCGGCCAGTCGCTGGTGGTCTGGGCGATCAAGGAAGGCCGCCAGGCGGCCCGCTCCATCGACGAATATTTGATGGGCTCGTCGACGCTGCCGAGGTAATCGGGCCCCTGAAGCTTTTGGGCTGAGTTAATCCCGCTCGGGTGTGCCCAGCGGGAAATAGCTCCGGTACGGCCGACCGCCCTCGACCGCGCGTGCAAATGACGGGCGGGCGAGCAGGCGCGCCCGGTATGCGCGGACAAGGGGGTAGCCCTCGGGGATCGGATAGGTCCAGTCCGCATAAAAGAGCGAAGGTGCGGCTGCGCAATCGGCCATCGTGAAGTCCTCGCCCACGGCCCATGTGCGCTCGGTGAGCGCGCCTTCGAGCCAGCCGTAAGCCCTCTCGAGACGCTCTGTGGCGATCGCAAGTCCCGCTTCGGTCGACATGGGCAGCCGATCGATTGCCGCTTCGACGGCGACCTGCATGGCGTCCATGACGTGGTAATCGAAAAAGCGATCGAGAAAGCGAACGTCGAGCGCGGCCGCAGGATCGTCCGGGAGAAGCCGAACGGGTCCAGGGTGTCTCAGATGAAGGTGCTCGATGATGATGGAGGATTCCACAACCGTGCGATCCCCGTCGACCAGCAGCGGAAACTTGCGCAGGGGCCAGCGGCGCAGCCATTCGGCGGTATTCTCAGACTGATCCGGTTCAATCAGCTGGAATTCAAACGGAGTCTCGTTCTCGTAGAGCGCGATCAGGACCTTCTGTGTGTAGGAAGAGAATGGGTGACCATAGAGCGCGAGAGACATGGCGGACCTCCAATCCACTTGCATATTGCAACTGGATGAGGGCTAAATCATCAACTTGCGTTTTGCAAGTAGTTCCTCCGGAGTGAGTCGCATGTCGCAGAAAGGTCGATCGGGCTGTCCGATCAATCTCACCCTCGAGCACCTCGGCGACCGCTGGAGCCTGATCGTCATCCGCGACGTCATGTTCGGGAATCGGCGCAGCTATGGCGAGCTCTTGTCCCGGAACGAGGAGGGCATTGCCTCCAACATCCTCGCGGATCGGCTGAAGCGGCTTGTCGAAGCCGGCCTCTTGGACCGCGCACCAGACCCGTCTCATCGGCAGAAGGCGATCTACAGCCTGACCGAGGCATCAATCGAGCTCGTGCCGTTGCTCGCCCACATGGGAGCGTGGGGCATACGTCACACGCGGCCGAGCCGGGAGCTTTCGGTGCGTGCCGAGCTTCTGGAGGAAGGCGGGCCGGAGCTCTGGGACGCTTTCATGGATGAGCTGCGCCACCTGCATCTGGGCGCACCCAAGCCCGAGCGCTCCGTCTTCGGCGAGCTGCGGGCCGCCTATGAGGAGGCGATGGCGGAGCGGGAATGAGCGGAGCAAAATTCTCCAATCAATTCGTCCCGTCCAACAGCCTCCGCGCGATCACCTGAGCCTGGATCTCGCCGGCACCCTCGAAAATGTTGAGGATGCGCGCGTCGCACAGCACGCGGGAGATCGGATATTCCAGCGCGAAGCCGTTGCCGCCATGGATTTGCACGGCGTTGTCGGCCGCGGCCCAGGCGACGCGGGCGGCGAGCAGCTTGGCCATCCCCGCTTCCAGGTCGCAGCGCCGGCCGGAATCCTTCTGGCGAGCGGAGAAGTAGGTAAGCTGACGGGCGATCGCGATTTCCACCGCCATCATCACCAGCTTGTCGGCCACTCGTGGGAAGGCGACAATCGGCTTGGCGAATTGAATCCGCTCGCGGGCATAGCGCAGCCCCAGCTCGAACGCACACTGGGCAACGCCGACGGCGCGCGCGGCGGTCTGGATGCGGGCGGACTCGAAGGTCTGCATGAGCTGCTTGAAGCCCTGGCCCTCGACTCCGCCAAGGAGCGAGCCCGCAGGGACTTCAAACTCGTCGAAGGCGATCTCGTATTCCTTCATGCCCCGGTAGCCGAGGACTTCGATCTCACCCCCGGACATGCCGTCGGCCGGGAACGGGTTGTCGTCGCTGCCGCGCGGCTTTTCCGCCAGAAGCATCGACAGGCCACGATAGCCCGGATCTTCCGGGTTGGTGCGCGCCAGCAGCGTCATCAGGTCGGCGCGGACGGGATGGGTAATCCAGGTCTTGTTGCCGGTGACCTTGTAGACGTCGCCGTCCTTCGTCGCCCGGGTCTTCAGCGAGGCGAGGTCGGAGCCGGTGTTGGGCTCGGTGAACACGGCCGTCGGCAGCACCTCGCCAGAGGCGATCTTCGGCAGCCAGTGCGCCTTCTGCTCCTCCGTGCCGCCACCCAGGATCAGCTCGGCGGCGATTTCGGAGCGGGTGCCGAGCGAGCCGACTCCGATATAGGCGCGCGACAGCTCCTCGGAGACCACGCACATGGACTCTTTGCCCAGCTCCAGGCCGCCATAGTTCTCCGGGATGGTCAGGCCGAAGACGCCGAGCTCCGACATCTTCGCCACCACATCCATCGGGATGTAGGCGTTTTCCAGGTGCCAGTCGTGCGCGTAGGGGACGACCTCAGCCTCGGCGAAGCGGTGGATCTCGTTGCGCATCGCCGAGATGGTCTCGTCCAGCCCGAGCGCGCCGACGGGCTCGCCGACATCGTGAGCTTTCAGGATATCGGCCAACGCGGCGCGGGTCTCGCGCGTGTTGCCGGAGGACAGGAACCAGCCGACGGCCTCGCTGCGGGCGGCCGCGATGTTGGCCTCGTCCAGGCCGAGATCGGCAAGCCGGATGATCTCGCCCTGGTTCATCGGAATGCCGCCGAAGACCTGAGCCAGATATTCGCCGAAACCGACCCGCACGATCAGCCCTTCGACGGCGGTGAGGCGACCTTCATCGCTCAGCCGGGCGGCGTAGTCGGCAAGCTGGCGTAGCGCTTCGGCATAGGTGGACAGCCAGGCGAGGCCGTGGACGGCGTGCTGCTCGGCTTCCAGCCGGGTCGGGTCGATCTTGCCGTCGACCACGAGCCGTTCGCGCACCGCGCCTTTCGCGCGCACGGCAAGCCCGTCGATGGCCGAAACGGCCTCGCGGGCGCGCTCAATGAGCGCCTCATCGGAAATCTCGGTCGCGAGACCTTCGGCGAGCATGGCAACCTCCCAGCCAACCCACGTTTTCGAGCACGAGTACAAGCTCGATCGCGGGAGAAAATCGATCCGTCGACCGATCCCGCCTCTGAAATCCGGCCCTCTCCGAACCAGGCGCGGTGTGGCATCGACACGAGGAGACGATATAGACAGGGCACGGGTCGGGGCAAATCTTATTGTGCACTGCGATGGGACCGGCCGGGCAGGGCAACGGGAGGTGCGACGGGAAGGTGATGGCGTTTCGACACTCCTTCGGGTCATGGAGCGATCGGGCCGGGCGGGCAGTCCGCCGGATCCCGGTGCTTGGCGCCACCTGGTCGGTGGTGGCGAGCGCCGCCGTGCGCTTCAACGTCGACGATGGATGGGCGATCGCAAGCCACGTCGCGCTGTCGATGCTGTTGTCTCTGTTTCCGTTCCTGGTGATTCTGGGAACGCTCGCAGCCCTGGTGGGAACGCGGGAAATGGCGACGGAAGCCGCCCAGCTGGTGCTGTCCACCTGGCCGAAAGGAGTGTCCGATCCGATTTCCAGCGAGGTCAATGCCGTGCTGGAGCGCCCACGCAGCGGCTTGCTCACGCTCAGCTTTCTGGCCTCTATCTGGGTCGCCTCCAACGGCATCGAGGCGCTCCGGCTGGCGCTCAATCGCGCTTATCGCTCGAGCGAGGACCGCAATCCCGTGTTTCGCAGGCTCCAGAGCCTCGCTTTCGTGGCCATGGGCTCGATCGCGCTACTGGTGGTCGGGTTGCTTTTGGTGCTGGGGCCGATCGTTTGGTCGACGGCACTTAGCTATGTGCCCTGGCTCGGCAGCTTTTCCGGCGTGTTCCATTTCGGCCGATTTTTTCTGGCTGCGATGATCTTGGTGATTGCATTGATTGCCGCGCACGTCTGGCTGCCGGCCGGCCGGCGGCGCTTCGTGGACCTGCTGCCGGGCATTCTGGCGACGCTGGTGCTGTGGATGGCGGGCGCGGCGGGCTTCGGCTACTACCTGAAGGATTTCGCCAACTACGCTGCCACCTATGCCGGGCTCGCCGGGGTCATGACCTCGATCGTGTTCCTCTACCTTTCCGCAGGACTGTTGATCCTGGGGGCGGAGATCAACGCCGCGCGGCTGCGCTATCTCGCCAACCGCGCGCTGCAGCCGCCACCGGAACCTCGATCACGGTGAATTCGGCTTTCATTGGCCCGAGACCCTGGGGAGCGGGATGCGGGCGGAAAACCGGTGCCCACTTTTCCTCATCCCGCAAGATCAACCCCTTCGGACCGAAGGGATAAGTTGATCGCCTTTCATTCTTAGAGCGGGATGCGGGCGGAAAACCGGT